>NZ_KV786165.1:136772-209959 GCF_001806865.1 Corynebacterium sp. HMSC28B08 | reverse complement strand
CGCCCACCAACGGTGACGGGTCAGCGGGAGACGGCGCTAGTTAGGTAGAGCTAGGCCGCAGCGCCGCAATAAACATCGCGTCCGTACCGTGGCGGTGGGGCCACAACTGCACGAACCGCGGGTCGATGGTGCGCTCTGCATCGCTCAACCGCGCCGCAGCGTCGGTCCCCTCCAGTTCGGGCAGCAACGGGCGCACATCCATGATCTCCGCCCCGGTTTTCGCGGCGACAGCTCGTACAACATCCGTGGTCTCGGCCTGATGCGGGGAGCATGTGGAGTAGATCACCACTCCGCCCGGTGCGGTGACGCTCAAAGCGCTGGTCAGCAGTTCTTTCTGTAGGGCTACCAAGGTGGGCACGTCATCGGGTTGCTTGAACCAGCGAGCCTCCGGCCGACGGCGCAACGCTCCCAAACCAGTGCACGGTGCGTCCACAAGCACCCGGTCGAAGCCGGCTTCTGGCATGTCCAGTCCGGAAATCTCTCGTACCTTGCGACCATCACCCACGTGCACGGAAACAGGAAGGTTCTCCGTCGTGGTCTCCACAAGCTTTGCACGGTGCGGAGCAACCTCAATGGCATCTACCCGTGCATCGTCGGCCACAGCCCAGGATGCGATGAACGCGGTCTTGCCCCCAGGCCCAGAGCACAAATCTAACCAGCGGCCGTTATCCGCACGATCTGGGCCGAGGGTGCTACCTGTCTCCTCTGCTGCGCCCAGCTGGGCTCGCACCAGCGCCAACGCAATTAGCTGTGAACCCTCATCTTGCACGCTCGCCAGTCGGTCGCGCACTGGTTCAATTCCGCTGGGTGAGCCCTCGGACAGGTACACTGCGTACGGGCTGAACCTTCCTTCTTCGCCCCCGGTCACCAGCGCCAGCTCTTCGGCGGACATTTGACCCGGGCGCGCTGCGAGATGTACCTGGGGCCGTTCATCATCGGCAGCCAAAGCCTGGGCGAGGTCGTCGGCCTGTGTGGAGTCTGTTCCCCCGAGTGCAGCGTTGAATGCAGAAGCAATCCACCCTGGGTGGGCATGCCGCAGCCCCAAGTCCGCGATGGAATTCCCGTCGGTCACTTTGTGTAACCATTCGTCGGCGGGTGTGCGGGTAATCGTGCGTAGCACTCCATTGACGAAACCGCTGGCCTTGCCCTCGCCGTTGGCCTTTGCCAGCTCAACGGATGTATCAACCGCTGCATGATCATCCACCCGGGTGCGCAGAATCTGGTAGGCGCCCAACCGCAAAATGTCCAACACCACTGCGTCGATCTTGGACACTGGTCGACCCGCAGCCTTGGCAATCACCGCATCGAGCAGTCCCAGCGCGCGTAGGGTGCCGTAGGTCAATTCGGTGGCGAAGGCAGCATCTCGCCCTTGCAAGCCGTGGCGCTTTAGTGCTTTCGGCAGCACCAAGTTGGCAAAAGCCCCATCCTGGGTTACTCCCCGAATCACTTCCAGCACCACGTCGCGCACTGGCTCGCCACTTCCGCGTTGGTGGTGTGACCGCTGCTTATGTTCCGGGCGGCGCTGGTGGTAGCCGCGGCTCACCGTTCCGCGGTGGTCGCCGTCTTTCTGGTCCCGACGCCCACGTTGACCCTTACTCCCAGATCCCTTGGCACTCCTGCTGCCGGTGCCTTCCCGCACTGCGTGGGGGTTTTCCCGAGGAGCATCTCCACGACGAGCAGATTCGGACCGCGAACGAAAACCCATGAGTTATTCCTTACCTTCGGTAGTGCAGCTAGATTGCGTTTGACCGTTTTCCGCGGTGCCTTTCATGGCGGACTCTTTCACGACTGGCTCATTCGCTGCGGGCTTATGCGCCTCGGACTTGGCCTCCGCAGCTCTACTACCTGCGTGCCCAGAATCCGGGTAGTGGGCGTAGGGAACCGTGGGCTCGGTGTCCACTGGGGATGCGAATACCGGTTGCGTATCGAGTAATTGTTCTTGTCCGCGCGCCCAATCAACTGCGGCCATCATCTTTTTGCCCGGAGGCTGGATGTACATGATACGCAGCGCCTCAGTGGCAGTACCCACCCAGACTCCCTTCTTCGTGGCGAGTAATTGCCCGGGCTGCAGTTGCTGTAGATCGGGAATAGTCACAGAGCTCGGGGAGCTATCGCCTACCTGGCTGGCTCCGGCTGCGTAGTCTGCCGGAAGCATGAGACCGATCTTGTAGCGCTGATCCTGCAACACGGTCCATGCTCCAGGGGCAGGCGTGTGTGCACGCGCAACCCGTTGAATGACCGCGCTGGGAAGGCGCCAGTCGATTTGGGCGTCTGCCGACGAAATCTTTGCGGCGTGGGTCGCGTGGGCGTCGTCCTGAGAAGCAAGCGATGCCGAACCCTCGCCCAAAGCCACCAATGCATCGGCTAGCAACTCACGTCCAGAATAAGTCAGGCGCGTGAGCACGTCGTCTGCCGTGTCCCCCACACCAATGGTTTCGTCGTTGGTTGCTATGACCGGCCCTGTATCTAGACCGCGCTCAATGCGGAAGATCGACGCGCCCGTATGGGTATCGCCGGCAGCGATGGCAGCTTGAACCGGGGCGGCACCGCGCCATCGTGGCAGCAACGAGAAGTGGAGATTAACCCAACCGTGTTGCACCACGTCCAGCAAATCCGCGGGAATGAGGTTGCCATAGGCGACCACGGCGATCGCTTGCACCCCAGAATCGGCCAAATCGGCCAACTGGTTCCTTGCGTCTTGGCCGTCTTCAGTGCCGTCCTTGAGGGTCGACCACTTGTATATCGGCAGATCGTGCTTAGCTGCGACCTCGGCCACGGCGCTGGGCCGGAGCATTCGCCCTCGCCCCCTTTTTGCATCGGGCTGGGTGATCACCGCAGTCACTTCCAAGCGCTCATCGGTCAGCAGGTGCTGTAGTGTGACCGCGGCTGGTTCAGGGGTTCCGGCAAAAATAATCTTCATGAATTGAACCACTCCGACTGACGGATTTCTTTCATCGCTTCCTTGCGTTCTTCCGAAGATAGGTGCTTCAGAAACATAACACCGTCAAGGTGATCGGTTTCGTGCTGTACGCAGCGGGCGAGAAGCTCTGTAACCTCCCGATCCACAGGCTCCCCATCCACGGTTACGCCTGTGACACGAACCCGCATAGCACGGGTGACCGTGCCCCCGATTCCGGGAACGGATAGGCAGCCCTCGGGGCCGGTCTGGTCTTCCTCACCCACGCGCTCCCACACGGGGTTGATGATGTGACCGCGGTCCCCGTCGCAGTCGTAGACGAATACGCGTTTAGTCACTCCCACCTGGTTGGCCGCCAGCCCCACCCCACCATAGTGATCCATGGTCTCCAACATGTCGGTGACCAGGGTTCTCACGGCGGGATCGCCCACGTCTTCACTCCGAATTGGGTCAGCAACGGTGCGCAACACTGGGTCGCCAAAATAGCGCATGGGTAGGACTGTCATGTGCTCTAGCCTAACTGATGGGCACGACAGCTCCGCGGCTAGCGTGGCACCTAGAATCAACCCACGCGCACCGGGTTCATCACGATCCTTAAAGGGCCATTGTTGCGCTGTGCCCCGCGAATCGATTGGGCAACTTTGAGGCTATGGCCCAGCAACATGCCGTCGCTCGCGGGGATGCGCACGATCAACCGGCGGCCTTCATCTGCATGGCTTGCCGCCAGGCCCGCGGGCAATCGGATTCCGGGCGGCAGCTCTACCGGCCCCAGTAGTTCGGCACTCGCCGGTTGCTCCCAAGCAGCCTGTAGCTGATCGATGGTGTCCCGCGTCCCGTCGATCGCAGCCATCGTGACGGCCGGTGGAAAACCCGCTTCTTGCCGGGAGGCCAATTCCCTTCTGGCCGCCCCCGGAGCGTCCCACTTGATGAGGTCCTGGACGGGGCGCAGCCACGCTTCTGCGACGACGACAACCACGCCTCCATCGGCATGGGGCGCTACTAGAGCAGCCGCTTCCAGCCAGTGGCGTAGCGCCTTTTCTGTTGCTCGCAAATCCGCGCGGCCCAGCTGCATCCACGGGTCCATAATCACGGCCGCTCCGTATAAACCACCTGTGACATGCGGTTCCGCACCTGGGGTGGCTACGACAATGGCGGGGGAATTCGGGACCTCGGAGAGCACGTGGTCCCCCGCCGAAGAAATGATCCGGACTCCGGGGAATGCCCTTCCCAGCTCTTGGGCCGTGCGATCCTGGCCCACGATGTTCAGGCGTAAGCCTCGGTGACCGCACTCCGGGCAGCTAAATACTCCCGCAGACGCCCCGCACCACCGGCACCTCGGTGTCTGTGGGGTACCGTCCTCCCCAGCCCCGGGCAACTCCAGGGGCCCATTGCACTTGCGGCACCTAGCCGGGGTACGGCAGTTTGAGCAGGAAATAGACGGTGCATATCCACGGCGCGGAACGTGCACAAGTGCAGGTTTCCCCCCATCCAGGGCCGTGCGAATGGCCTCAAACCCCATCGTGGGCAAACGAGATCCGGGGGCATGGAGTTCGCGCTCAATCGTGTTGTCGGAATCCGCAAGTGCCCGGATCCACGGCCGGTGGGAGCGCATGTGTTCGGCCTGTGGCAAGACTGGGTGCATGAAGCCTTCGTCAATCCACTGCTGAATTTCTGCACTGCGATGCACACCGATGACCATCATGGAGGCACCGGCCTGTTCCGCCTGCAAGCGTAAAACATCCCGTGCGTGCAGATACGGTGCCCGCGGATCCACGAGGTTATCGTCGGACTCTCCAAAAAGGACAATGAGTCCCAGATTAGTCACCGGGGCCAACATGGCCGACCGAGTGCCCACCACCACGCGCGCCTGTCCTGCCAGAATCGACAGATACCGGCGGTAGCGCGCACTGGGGCCAAGATCTGCGGTTAATTCCGTGATCTGGCTGCTGGACAGCCACGCGGACAGAGCCTTGGTGATGCGCCCAATTTCACGCGCATTCGGAGCGATGAGCAACACGCCCTGGCCGTGCATGGCCACGGCGGTTGCCACATCCGCGGCCAACTGATGGAGGTTGTGCCCAGGGATCCCCAGCACATGGGCATGGGCACTGCGCGAATCCAGCGCGGCGTCGAGAAAATTAGTGCCAAAGCGGTAGCGAGATAGAGCCTCCTGCGCGGCCTGAAGGGAATCGGCGCGAAGCTCCTCCCACGAGACCGATGCGCTACCCAATTGATCCCAGGGTTTGCCACCACTGAACAGTCCGGCTTTTTCTGCACTGGCGTGTCGCGCTGGTAGAACCGAACGCAGTATGTCCGAGCGGGTGCCCGCGAAGCGCTCCGCGAGGGTGTTGACGGCATCCCACAGCTGAGGAGTAAGCAAACGCAGCGGTGAAATTACGCGCTCGATGGGGCGAAGGGTGCCTTCGTGATCCGTGTGCGAACGCCGCTCGATCAGGAGCGCATCGACGAGCCGACCAGCAAAACGAACACGCACCCGAACCCCCGGCTGCGCTTCTACTGCGTACTTGGCGGGCACGGAATAGTCGAAGAGCCGGTCCAAATGGGGCATGCCCAGCAAAGGCAGTACTCGTGCAATCGGTTGATCCAGCTTTTCGTTCACAGTGCCGAGGTTAAACCCTTTACTTCGACTGCAGGGTGGCGACGACCGACTTCAGCTCGTCGATGCGGTCCAAACGCTCCCAAGGCACGTCTAAGTCCGTGCGACCAAAGTGACCATACGCACTGGTCTGGGCGTAAATCGGGCGCTTCAGGTCGAGGTCGCGCAGGATGGCTGCGGGGCGCAGATCGAAGACCTCGCTGACTGCGGCCTGAATCAGTTCCACCGGAGCTTTTTCCGTACCGAACGTTTCCACGTACAGTCCCACCGGGCGGGCCTGACCGATGGCGTACGCGATCTGCACCTCAGCACGATCGGCAAGGCCAGCGCCCACGATGTTTTTGGCAACCCAGCGCATAGCGTACGCGCCGGAGCGGTCCACCTTCGAGGGGTCCTTGCCGGAAAACGCGCCGCCGCCGTGGCGTGCCATTCCTCCGTAGGTATCCACGATGATCTTGCGACCAGTTAGGCCCGCATCCCCAGCGGGACCGCCCAGAATGAAAGAGCCGGACGGGTTGACCAGTAGGTTCAGGTCATCGGAGACGAAGTGGCCCAGGCCGGCTTCGCCAATGCAGTGATCGACAACGTGAGTCTTCAAGCTCGCACGCAGGCTGGCCTGTTGGGCCTCACCCTCCCAGCTGGGGTCATGTTGCGTGGAGATCACGATGGTTTCGATGGAGACGGGCTTACCGGCATCGTCGTATTCGAACGTCACTTGAGTTTTGCCGTCTGGACGCAGTCCCGGAATGATGTTGTTTTTGCGGACCTCCGTCAGGCGACGGGCCAGCCGGTGTGCCAGAGAGATCGGCAGTGGCATAAATTCCGGGGTCTCATTTGTGGCGTAGCCGAACATCAGGCCCTGATCGCCTGCGCCCAGCTTGTCTTCTTCTTCCAACGAGGTGGGTTCGCCATTGCGGTGTTCGATTGCGGTATCCACGCCACGGGCGATTTCCTGGGACTGCTCGCCAACGGAGACGCTCACACCGCACGTGTGGCCATCAAAGCCCATCTCGGAACTAGTGAATCCGATCTCCAAGAGCTTGTTGCGCACAATCTGCGGAATTTCTACGTATGTGTTGGTACGAATCTCGCCAACGACGTGCACAAGACCAGTGGTCACGACCGTCTCTACTGCGACTCGGGCCTCCGGATCGCGTTCCAAAAGTGCGTCAAGGATGGAATCCGAGATCGCGTCGCAGATCTTGTCCGGGTGGCCTTCAGTCACGGATTCGCTGGTGAACAGTCGCAATGCCACGGTGTTTCCTATCGTGAGAATATTTTTAACTTCATCTGTGCTCGGCGGGCGGGTAGCCACCGGGCGGGTTCTTCGGTTATCACGCAATAGTAGACCAAGCTGTCTAGCGTTGGCCAATTACGCGGTCACAGACGGGAACAACCCCCGCCTGTTGAAAAGCCTGTCCAATTTCTACGGACGGCGTATGAGTTTACCTACCCTCATCGCGTCATTGGTCAAGGGACTCGATCTCATCCCACATCGTGGCGGCCACGCGCAGTTTAGAACCGTGGGGAACCTCCGTCACCACAACGTCGTCACCTGCGGGATGTAATAGCCACCCTTGGCTGTCCCGCTGGCCGAAAACCTTCCCGTTTCCCACCTCGTTGCACATGAGCAAATCGCAGCCTTTGCGCAACAACTTCGCTTTGCCATGGTCTAACGGGCTGTGGCTGGCATCTCCTGTTTCGGCTGCGAAGCCTACAATTTTTATTTCCGACGCCAGTTCGCCCGCACGACGTGCTTCCACCAGGCCAGCCAAAATATCCGGGTTTTCGGTAAGCGCGAGAGAGCTCAGGTCATCACCCCCACCCTTCTTCAGCTTGGCAGCCGCCACGTTGGCCGGGCGATAATCTGCCACCGCTGCAGCCATGATCACCACATCTGCATCGCGGGCCGCAGCGGTGACAGCCTGCTGCATGTCACGTGCCGAGGCCACTCGAATAACGTTTGCCCCCGAGGGCACGGGCAAATCTTCGGTAACACCGGCAATCAGGGTGACCTGTGCGCCACGCTGCACGGCCACATCTGCCAGCGCAAAGCCCTGTCGCCCTGAAGAGGCGTTCCCCAAATACCGCACCGGATCCAAAGCTTCATGTGTACCGCCCGCGCTGATCACGACTTTCCGCCCAGTCAGCGATTGGCGGTACATGTCACGGTCAGCAACTACAGCCTCAGCCAATTGCCCGATGTGATCGGGCTCAGGCAACCGACCAGGGCCCGTGTCCTTGCCAGTCAGCCGGCCGTGGGCTGGTTCCAACACGACGGTGCCGCGAGATCGCAGCAAAGCCACGTTGTCGCGGGTGGCGGGGTGTTGCCACATTTCGGTATGCATCGCGGGGGCCAGAACCACGGGGCAGGTTGCCACCAAACAGCTGGCAGTAAGCAGATCGTCTGCACGGCCCTGTGCCAACCGTGCCATGAGGTCGGCAGTGGCTGGGGCAATGACGATGAGGTCTGCTTCCTGTCCCAGACGCACGTGCTGCACCTCATCGACCTTGTCGAAGACGTCGGTGGAGACCGGATTCCCGGACAGTGCTTCGAACGTGGCAGCGCCCACAAATCGCAGCGCGGTGGACGTTGGAATTACGTTGACATGGTGACCCTTTTCCGTGAAGTACCGAACTAGGTGGGCGGCCTTAAACGCGGCAATGCCGCCCCCTACGCCGATAACGACGCGGAGCGGCATGTTGTCAGATTTCCCGGTTGAAGAATCATTCACACCGGATAGCCTAGCCTGTTTAACCTTCGGTGTGTTCCAGCAGATCCTTGTTGATCTCACGCAAGGCAATCGACAGTGGCTTTTCCTGAGCTTCTGGGGTTACCAAGGGCCCCACGAACTCGAATACACCTTCGTCGACTGTCTGGAAGTAATCGTTGATCTGACGCGCGCGCTTGGCAGCGAAAATAACCAACGCATACTTGGAGGAGACCTTAGTCAGGAGCTCATCGATCGGCGGATTAGTGATGCCAACTGGCGGATCGAACACCGTCTCGTTCGAATTCACGTCCTGGTTTGCCACGGTATGCACCTTCTTTTAGTAGTTACTGCTGGAAAAATTGCGGGGAGCTACCACCCGCACTTGAGCCCTTATTAAGAGCTTAGCGGTTCAGAATCTCGCTGATCTCAGCGACTGCCTCGTTGACATCCTCGTTGATTACAACGTGATCGAACTCCGTCTGCGCTGCCATCTCGGTCTTCGCCGTGGACAGCCGGCGGTTGATTACGTCTTCAGTTTCGGTACCACGGTTCGTGAGGCGTTGAACCAAAACTTCCCACGATGGTGGTGCGAGGAATACTGTCCGTGATTCCGGAAGGAGCTTCTTGACGTTGCGGGCCCCCTCAAGATCCACCTCCACAAGCACCGGGCGGCCTTCTTCGAGGGCGCTCTCCACGGGCTGTCGTGGTGTTCCGGACAGCTGCAAACCACCGTGAATCTCGGCCCATTCGAGCATTTTCCCAGAATCAATATGATCTTGGAATTGCTCGCGGGTGACGTAGATATAATCCCTGCCGTCAACCTCTCCCGGGCGCGGATCGCGGGTGGTCATTGACACGCTGAAAAACAGGCCAGGTACTTCTCGGATCAACCGGGCCACCACGGTGGATTTGCCCACCGCAGAAGGCCCAGCGAGTACGACTATGCGTCGATTATTCAGGCCTGCGTTCAAGACCTACACCTCGTAGCCGAAGTGCTCCAGCAGGGCACGGCGCTGGCGGTCACCCAAGCCACGCAGGCGACGGGTCGGAGCGATCTCCAGCTGGTTCATGATCTCTTCTGCCTTGACCTTGCCAACCTTTGGCAGGGAAACCAGCAGGGAGTGGACCTTCATCTTGCCCAGGATTGGGTCGGTCTCGGCGTCCTTGAGCACCTGCTTCAGGTCGGTTGCGCCACGCTTGAGCTTCTCGCGAAGTTCTGCACGAACCTTGCGGGCCTCAGCGGCCTTCTTCAGTGCTTCTGCGCGCTGCTCCGGGGTCAACTGGGGAAGTGCCACGGGATCCTCCGTCTTTCTTGGTTTTCTCGTTATTGAACGGGTTGTTAAAGCTTCTTGTTGTGTGTGACTCCACGGCCGGAGCCACCAGTGCCGAACAGAGTACGACCGCACCCTCCGGCTTCTTCCGCACCACAGTCAGAACCGGCTTGCCCAAGCGGGCGATCAGCCTGCGCGGTCGAAGTTACCGTGTTCGAACCATCTCCGACGGTGAATTATCGGAAGCAGAGTTGGATACTAGGGTATCCCACTCACCACTGCCAACCGACACACCTTAAATGACTGTAAATCACTCGCGGGCATTCGGGGGCCAGTTGCGTGCAACTAACCCGCCGATTCGCGAAAAATCAGAGCTGTATGCGAAACGACGAAGGTCAGTCTAGCACGGGTTTACCCAGCTAAACCAACATCTCGCTAGTGAGCTTAGCCACCGCTTCGCCAAGTTCGCCAACGTCTGGGCCATGTTTGAGAATTTCTCGGGAAACATTTGGGCTCACCAACGAGCCCGCTTGCCCCGCAATTCGCTTCACGTCGGCCATCGTGCCACCCTGCGCACCCACGCCAGGCATTAACACCATGCCACCCACCTCGTCTAGTCGTGGTGGATCGTTCACAGTCGCACCCACTACAACGCCCAAGTTGCCAGCCGCCGCGCCGTACTCCCGGTTGGCTGCCGCCACCCGGTTGACGATGTCTTGGGCCAGTGTCGCTGGGGCCTTCTCCCCCGCCACTAGCGGGTCTTTTTCCTTCGACGCCACGCTGGGCCCACCCTCAAATGGACTGGTAACTACGGCACTTTGAACTGAGGGGGCCTCGGGGTTGCTGGTGGCCGCGAGCACAATGACGCCAGCACCGTTGTCATCTGCGACCTTTTTCACAGGCTGCAGGGAATCAAAACCCAACCACGGCGAAACCGTCATGGCATCCGAGCACAGCGGTGAATCAGGATGTACCCATGCCCTGGCGTACCCAGCCATGGTGCTGCCGATGTCACCGCGCTTAGCATCGGCAATCACCAGTACCCCGTGCCGCCGCAACTCGAAGATTGCTTCTTCGAGCACCGCGAATCCTGTGGAGCCAAAGGCCTCGTAGAACGCCACTTGGGGCTTCACAACACATGCGGTAGGTGCGAATGCCTCCACACAGATGCGGGTGAACTTACGAAGCCCCTCTGCGTTCACCCCAAGGCCCCAATCTTTCAGCAACTGTTCGTGGGGATCAATACCTACGCACAGCTTTCCGTGGGACTGGGCACGTTCTAGAAATCGCTCGCCAAACGTGGGACGGGCGGGTGACTCGGTCATGAGTGCTTCACATCCTGAATGGCGTACACACCAGGCTCTGCGCGCAACAAAGCCTCAATGCCCTGGACAGCGGCCACGATGCCCTGGACGGTGGTCACACATGGCACGCTGTAATTAACGGTCGCAGAGCGGATCTCGTAACCATCGGTGCGGGAGTGATCGGAACCGGCCGGAGTGTTGATGACCAAATCGATTTCTCCATCGCGGATGTAATCGACCACGGTCCTCACATTGCTGGCGCCTTCTGCATTGACCGTGTGCTCTCCGCTAGCGGAGACGGCTTTCCCAGCAGCAGCGTTGACCCCCCTGCTTCCATCCACCTCGGTGACCTTGGCAATGGTCGTGCATTCCACACCATTTCGGCGCAGCATTTCGGCCGTGCCAGTAGTGGCCAAGATGTTGAAGCCCAGGGAGGACAAACGCAGGATTGGCAGCAACAGGGCTCGCTTGTCTCGATTAGCGACAGAAACGAAGACCGTGCCGGACGTTGGGAGTTCACCAAACGCCGCTAATTGGCCCTTGGCGAAGGCAATGCCGAACTCGCGGTCCAAGCCCATGACCTCACCGGTGGACTTCATCTCGGGGCTCAGCAACGAATCCATGACTTGCCCGTTCGGGCTACGGAAACGGTTGAACGGCAACACCGCTTCCTTCACCGCAACGAGGTGATCCATTGGCAGGGAGCCACCGTCGCGGTCGGACGGCAACATGCCCTCTTCCAACAGCTCAGGAATCGTGGCACCAAGCATGATGCGAGAGGCAGCTTTTGCCAGATATACACCGGTGGCCTTGGAAACGAATGGCACCGTACGAGAGGCTCGTGGGTTGGCCTCGATGACATACAAAGTGTCGTCTTTCAGGGCAAACTGCACGTTCATCAGGCCCTTCACACCAATGCCGTGGGCGAGAGCCGCCGTGGAGGCACGAACTTGGTCAATATCCTGCTTGCTCAAGGTCACCGGCGGCAGAGCACAGGAGGAGTCACCGGAGTGGATACCGGCTTCCTCGATGTGCTCCATAACACCTGCGAGGTAAACGTTCTCCCCATCGCAGAGGGCATCCACGTCAATCTCGATCGCGGAATCCAAGAAGCGGTCTACCAGCACGGGGTGATCAGCCGTGATCTCCGTGGCGCGGGAAATGTAGTCCTCCAGGTGCGCCTCGTCATAGACGATCTCCATGCCACGGCCACCCAGCACATAGGAAGGGCGAACCAGAACGGGGTAACCGATGCGTGCTGCCACCTCGCGGGCTTCTTCGAAGCTGGTAGCTGTGCCGTATGCAGGCGCTGGCAGGCCAGCGCGCTCCAGCACCTTCCCGAATTCGCCACGGTCCTCGGCGAGGTTAATGGCCTCGGGGCTCGTACCCACAATCGGCACACCTGCATCTGCGAGCCGCTGTGCCAAGCCCAACGGGGTTTGACCACCCAATTGCACAATCACGCCGGCAATTTCTCCGGACTGAGCCTCGGCGTGGTAAACCTCCATAACATCCTCAAACGTCAGCGGCTCGAAGTACAGGCGATCTGCAGTGTCGTAGTCGGTGGAAACGGTCTCTGGATTGCAGTTGACCATGACGGTCTCGTATCCCACGCGGGACAGTTCCAACGCAGCGTGCACACAGGAGTAATCAAACTCGATTCCCTGACCAATGCGGTTCGGGCCGGAGCCCAGAATCAGAACCTTTTTCTTGTCCTTTTGCTCCACGACCTCGGATTCCGCAGCGGGATCCAGTTCGTAGGAGGAGTAGTGGTAAGGGGTCTTTGCCTCGAACTCCGCTGCACACGTATCCACCGTTTTGAATACTGGGCGGATTCCCAGGGACCAGCGCAGGGAACGCACCCCGTCTTCTCCGGCCAGCTCGGGGCGCAGTGCGGCGATCTGACGATCGGACAGGCCATAGTATTTGGCCTCGCGCAGCAGTTCTTCAGTGAGCACGGGGGCGTCGATAAGCTCCTGCCGGAAGTCCACCAAAGCCTTGACCTCGTGCAAGAACCAGGGGTCGATTCCGGAGGCCTGGTACACCTCGTCAATGGTGGCGCCCAATCGCAGTGCCAGCTCCACGTCGTACATACGCCCCTCGGTCGGGCGCTTCAGATCTTCCAGAACCGCAGCCTTATCGGAGGCGCGCACGCCAGCGTAGTACTCGTCGGAGGTAGTCCAGAAACCGCTTTGCTTGGTCTCCAAAGAACGCATGACCTTGTTCAGGCCCGTGATGTAGTTGCGACCCACGGCCATTGCTTCACCCACGGACTTCATGGTGGTCGTCAGCGTGTCGTCCGCACCGGGGAACTTCTCAAACGCAAAGCGCGGAGCCTTGACGATGACGTAGTCCAGGGTGGGCTCGAACGCAGCTGGGGTGACCTCGGTGATGTCGTTTCGTACCTCGTCCAGGGAGTATCCGATGGCCAGTTTGGCGGCCAGCTTCGCGATGGGGAAACCGGTCGCCTTGGAAGCCAGTGCGGAGGACCGGGACACACGCGGATTCATCTCGATGGTGATGATGCGGCCGTCCTTGGGATTGATGGCGAACTGGATGTTACAACCGCCGGTGTCCACACCAACTTCGCGCAGAATCGCGATACCCTGATCACGCATCGTCTGGAACTCGCGGTCCGTCAATGTCATGGATGGGGCGACGGTGACCGAGTCACCGGTGTGCACGCCCAGCGCATCGACGTTTTCAATGGAGCAGACAACCACCACGTTGTCCTTACCATCGCGCATAAGCTCCAGCTCGAATTCTTTCCAGCCCAAGATCGATTCTTCGATGAGCACATTGGCCTCGGGAGATGCAGCCAAACCGCCGCCGGCGATCCGCTCTAGGTCCTCAGTGGTGTACGCCAGGCCGGAACCCAGGCCACCCATCGTGAACGACGGACGAACGACGACGGGCAGGCCCAGCTCCGTCACGGTCGCGTGGACTTCCTCCATGTTGTGGCATACCCGGGAGCGAGCCGAAGACCCGCCGATCTTCTCCACAATGTCTTTGAACTTCTGCCGGTCCTCGCCGCGCTCAATGGCTTCGATATCCGCACCGATGAGTTCTACACCGTACTTTTCCAGGATGCCCAGGCGGTCCAGCTGGATGGCGGCGTTCAGTGCGGTCTGACCACCCAAGGTCGCCAGAACCGCGTCCACCTTGTGACCGGCTAATTGCTCTGCTTTAAAGATCTTCTCGATGTACTCGGGCTGAATCGGCTCGATGTACGTGTGGTCGGCGAACTCCGGGTCGGTCATGATGGTGGCCGGATTAGAGTTGATCAAGGTGACTCGAAGGCCCTCCTCCTTCAACACACGGCAAGCCTGCGTTCCGGAGTAGTCAAACTCACAGGCTTGGCCGATCACGATAGGACCGGAACCGATAACGAGGACGTGGTTGATGTCTTCACGACGTGGCATGGGGTTTCCTCAGAAGCTTTCTCTGTTAACTGGGTTTATATGGTTACGGCTGGAAATGTGAAAAGCAGTCAGCACAAAAAAGGGGGCTGGCGCAATTCTTTAAGCCTTATCCAACATCTCGAAGAACTGGTCGAACAGTGGGTTTGCATCGTGGGGACCGGCAGCCGATTCGGGGTGGTACTGCACCGAAAACGCGGAGCCGTCCAGGAGGGCCACGCCCTCCACAACATCATCATTGAGGCACGTATGGGTGACTTGAGCTTCACCGAAGGGGGTGGAGAACTTCTCCCCTGGCTTACCCTTCAACGCGAATCCGTGGTTCTGGGCGGTGATGTCAATGCGTCCGGTCACGTGATTGATGACGGGTACGTTCACACCGCGGTGGCCGAACTTCAGCTTGTATGTCTCCATGCCCAGCGCACGCCCTAGGATCTGGTTGCCGAAGCAGATGCCGAAGAACGGAATCTTTGCCTCCAAAACTTTCTTCACTTCTGCGATTGTGGCATCAGCCGTCGCGGGGTCACCAGGACCGTTGGAGACGAATACGCCCGTTGCTCCGTGCTCCTTCATCAGTTCCTGTACGCGCTCAAAGCTGGTGTTGTGTGGCACCACCACGGTCCGCACTCCGCGCTTGGAAAATTCGCGAGGTGTGTTCGTCTTGATACCCATGTCGTAAGCGATGACCGTGTACCGAGTTTCGCCCTCCGGCTCTACGATGTAAACCTCATCGGTGGAAACGTCCCCGGCCAGATCTGCGCCCTCCATTGACGGCTGGCTTTTAACCTTCGCGATCATCTCATCGTCGCTGACCAGGGCGGCGTCGCCAGAAAAAATGCCGGCAGCAACCGAGCCTTTGTCGCGCAGGTGGCGCACGATAGCGCGAGTGTCCACGCCCTGAATGCCCACGATGTTCTGGGCGGTCATCTCGTCTTCTAGGCTGCGGTTGGCGCGCCAGTTACTCACTGTCCGAGACAAGTCACGGATAACCAAACCGGCCACCCAGATCTTGTCGTTGCGGGATTCGCCGTCCTCGTCATTCCATCCGGTGTTGCCGATCTGGGGTGCGGTCGCCACAACGATCTGACGGTGGTAGCTGGGGTCCGTCATGGTCTCCTGGTAACCGGTCATGGCTGTGGTGAAGACCGCTTCGCCGAGAGTCGTGCCCTGTGCGCCGAAGGCACGGCCACGGAAGATACGGCCGTCGGCCAAAACCAGGGCTGCGGGGGTACGGGTCATTAGTGTCCTCTTTTCATTGTGCTTATCATGAAGCGTGCGTGGTGTGTACGCGGTTGGCGCCTTTTTTGACCGACGCCGCCACGGAAATCCCTTTACTCGGTTACCGCTAGGCCCTCGCGACAAGTGACCTTGCCTCGCAGGATGGTGGTGCTAATTTTCACGGGCATGTCCATCCCCTCGTAGGGAGTGTTGCGGGATTTGGATGCCATTTTCTCGCCCTCGGCAACCCACGATGTGGTCGTATCGACCACACAGAGGTTGGCGGGCTCGCCCACTGCGATGGGGCGACCGTGACCTGGCAGCTTGGTGATCTGCGCTGGGCGCTCGGACATCACGCGGGCGACGAATCGCCAGTCCTGATCGCCGTTGAGTACGAAGATCTGTGCAATCAGCGCCAGTGAGGTCTCCAGACCCAACATGCCTGGTCGGGCCTTGTCGAACTCGCAGCACTTTTCTTCGGATCCGTGTGGTGCATGATCGGTAGCCACGCAGTCGATGATGCCATCGACCAGGGCTTGCCGCAGAGCGCGCGTGTCGCGCTCTTCGCGAAGTGGCGGGTTCACGCGGTTTACGCCATCGAAGGTTTCCAGTCGCTCATCCGTAAGAATCAGGTGGTGCGGGGTGACCTCAGCGGTCAGTGGGATGTTTTGGGCCTTCGCCCATTTCAGCAACTCCACGGTTCCCTCGGTGGATGCGTGACAGATATGCACGCGCCCACCGTAGTCGCGGGCCATGATGGCATCGCGCGCCACGATGGATTCCTCCGCCACGCGGGGCCAACCGCGCAAACCCAAGCGCGCTGCATGATCGCCCTCGTGCGCGACTGCGCCTTCGGTGAGGCGCGGTTCTTCGCAGTGCTGAGCCAGCAGCACATCTACACCGCGGGAGTACTCGATGGCACGGCGCATGAGGCGCGGATCGTCTACACACTTTCCGTCATCGGAGAACATGCGCACCTTGGCATCGGAATCGGCCATCATGCCGAACTCGGTTAGTTCTTTACCCTGCAAGCCCTTGGAGATGGAACCCACGGGGTGGACGTCGCACAGGTTGGTCTTCTGGCCCTTGTACCATACGGTTTCGGCGATCGTCGGGTTGTCCATCACCGGCGCGGTGTTGGCCATTGTGAAAACGGCCGTGAAACCGCCCTGAGCGGCCGCTGCCGAACCAGTCGCCACGGTCTCCGTATCCTCGCGGCCTGGTTCGCGAAGATGAACATGCATATCCACTAACCCCGGAAGTAGGATTTGGCCGGTGAGGTCCAGTACCTCAGCATTCGCCGCAGCAGTTTTACCGGCGGCCTGGCCGATTTCTGCGATCACGCCATCGCGCAGGAGGACATCGGTGGGCTCTCCTTCACCGTAAATCAGCACCCCTTGCAGCAGGACCTCGGCCTCAGCGCCCGTCGGTACCGGGGCGAGGTCGCCGGTGACGGGGTACGCACGATCATCGGGGTAGGTAGCCGCAGGTGATTTGTCGTTGTTGGTCATGGCAATAATCTCCTCGTTCATTGAAAGATTCCTACCCCACTCACGGGCGTGGTTCGCGGGACTGGGGGGCGTCGATAACCTGTGAAGAATCCGTGCCGACCAGCAAGGTAAACAGCACGGCCATGCGTACCTGCACACCCGCTGTTACCTGGTCGAGGACTACGGTACGTGGGTCATCGGCCACGTCGTCGTTGATCTCCATGCCGCGCAGCATGGGGCCGGGGTGCATGACGATGGCATCGTCCTGCAGTTTCGCCAAGCGGGCCTTGCTCATGCCGTAACGGGTCGCATACTCCCGGTGCGATGGGAAGAACCCGCCGTTCATGCGCTCAGCTTGTACGCGCAGCATCATGACGGCATCGGCGGTAGACAGTTGGGTGTCCATATCGTGGGCCACGCGCACTTCACTGCCGTCCATGCCCCACTTTTCAACTCCAAAGGGAAGCAAGGTAGGAGGGGCCACGAACGTCACATCGGCACCCAGGCGGGTCAGCAACTGTGCGTTGGAGCGCGCCACTCGCGAGTGCAAAATATCGCCCACGATCACCACGTGCTTGCCTTCGATTTCCCCCAGGTGGCGGCGCATCGTCACCGCGTCCAACAGGGCTTGTGTGGGGTGCTGGTTGGAGCCATCACCGGCGTTGATGATCGCCGTTTCCCCCAACCAATTGGCCACTTGACGTGCCGCTCCAGATGACGGGTGCCGCATGACGATGGCATCGGCACCGACTGCTTTCAGCGTCAGCGCCGTGTCCTTGAGGGACTCGCCCTTCTTCACGCTGGATCCGGAAGCTGAGACGTTGATGACGTCCGCGCTCATCCACTTGCCTGCGGTCTCGAAAGAGGAACGGGTGCGGGTGGAGTTCTCGTAAAACATGGTGAAGATCGTGCGCCCCCGCAATGTCGGTAGCTTCTTCAGTTCACGCCCATCCAGCACCTCGGCAAATCGATCCGCCTCATCCAACAGTCCCACAATCTCGTTGCGGCTCAGGTCCGCGATACTCAACAGGTGCTGCATTGGCTTCTACTCCCCTGCTTTCTCTTCATCCGACGCCCACGGCTTGTGCAACTCAACCAAATCTTGGCCGTCGAGCTCCGTGAGGCTAACAGTGATGTCCTCCGTGGTGGAGGTGGGAATGTTCTTGCCCACGTAGTCCGCCCGGATGGGTAATTGGCGATGCCCGCGGTCTACCAGCACTGCAACCTGGACCATGTGAGCGCGCCCAAGATCTCGCAGCGCGTCCAGGGCGGCCCGGATGGAACGCCCGGAGTACAACACATCGTCAACCAGCACTACCGTGGTGCCGTCGATTCCCTCACGGGGAATATGGGTGGGTTTCAGCGCGCGATGGGCTTTGGTACGCAAGTCATCCCGGTACAAGGTGATGTCTAATGAGCCGTGGAATACCTCTACCCCGGAAAAGGCGGTGATGCGCTCCGCGAGACGCTCGGCCAGCGGAACACCCCCCGATGGAATTCCCAAAAGCACAACGCGGTTGCTGCCCTGGCTGTCGAGGGCAGTCTTCTCGATGATTTGGTGCGCGATTCTCGCGACAGTACGTGCCACGTCTGCCTCATTGAGTAGGACAGTCGTGTTCGATGCATCTGCCGTGTTCATCGTGACCTCCTTTCCCGCCTCTCTGTGCGGTCTGTTAAAGGATGTCTCTTTACGGTTGTAAACCTTAGCACGGCTGCGCTGAATAGAAACTGAGGTTACCCCTTAGGGCTGGGGTTACTCCCCAGGCGAGTCGGTTCCGGCGCCACTAGTAGTGCCAGCGGCCTCTGCACCCTCTGTGGACGCTGTTTCTGCACCGGAGTCGGTAACGCCAGCCGCAAAGTCGGAGCGCGCGGCCTCAGTGCCTTGGAGACCGTCGTCGGAGATAACGTTGCCTATGAGCGCATCCAGCTCCGCGTCCTCGGCTTCCTCCGGCCCGCGATCAGATCCGGTTGCTTTGGCTTCGGCGGCGTCGGCCAACTTCAAATCAGCCGCGCGTGCCACCCCGTCCAGTACCGCGTTGACGTAGGAAGGTGCCTTGTCGTGGGAGTACTGCGCCGCCAACTCGATTCCCTCGGTCATGGCAACCTGGTTGGGAACATCACTGTTGAACAGCAACTCCCACGTGGCCACGCGTAACACAGCCCTATCGACGGCAGGCAGGCGATCCAAGCGCCACTCGCTAGCCAGGTTCAAGGCGATCGCATCGTCGATGGCATCCAGGTGTGTAGCGGTTCCCTCCACGATGGTGGCGGTGTACTCCGGGACCGGCTTAACCGCATTGGCGGGATCGCGCGATAGGTCGCGGCGCTCTTCGACGATCTTTACGGGATCCAGATCACGGAACTCGGCTTCAAAGATGATGTCTACTGCACGACGGCGGGCCTTGAACCTGCTGCCGTGTCGCCTGTAGTTGTTCTTGTTTCCGCTCACAGTGGGGATTAACCGCTTTCCGCTGATCGAAATGGAGGGGTGGAAAAATCGACCGCAACCGACCGTGAATATCGCGGCGGCTGCGGGTTGGGGATTAACGTGCGCGACTTAGTTGCTGACGCGCGACAGGTAGGAGCCGTCACGGGTATCCACGCGGACCACGTTGCCGGTCTCCAAGAACAGTGGCACCTGGATCTCCGCACCAGTTTCCAAAGTAGCGGGCTTGGTGCCGCCGGTGGAACGGTCGCCCTGCAGGCCTGGATCAGTGTGTTCGATGCGCAGGTCAACGGAGACGGGCAGTTCGGCGAACAGCGCCTCGCCCTCGTGGAAGGAAACCTGCACGGTGGTGTTTTCCAGCAGGAAACGTGCGCCCTCACCCATGAGGTGCGGGGATAGCTCGATTTGCTCGTAGTCCTTCTCGTCCATGAGAACGAAATTGGTGCCGTCGTTGTAAAGGTAGGTCATATCGCGACGGTCCACGTTAGCGGTTTCTACCTTGACACCGGCGTTGAAAGTCTTGTCGATGGTTTTACCCGACAGGATTTCCTTCAGCTTCGTGCGGACGAATGCTGGGCCCTTGCCTGGCTTAACGTGCTGGAACTCGATGATCTGGACCAGTTTGTTGTCCAGCTTCAAAACCAGACCGTTCTTGAAATCCGCGGTAGTTGCCACGTGTCTATCTCCTCGATGGTTGCTATCTGGGTTTTATATCTGCGGTTGTTGCAGACGATCGCGCTATCCTGGCGGCTCGCTTTAGTTGACCGGTGACGTATTCTATCACCTCGACGCCACGCTCTAGACGACCACCAATTCCGTGGGCGAGGCGTTGCAGCTGATGTGACCGTCCTTGGTCACCACGTAGGTGTTTTCAATTCGGAGCCCTGTTTTGCCGGGAAGGTAAATCCCGGGCTCCACGGTAATGGTCATGCCCGGCTCCAAAATGGAAGTCTCGTCCACGCCGGCTGCGGCACGCGGGGATTCGTGAACGTCAAGTCCCACGCCGTGTCCGGTGGAGTGCACGAAGTACTCCCCATAGCCGGCATCCGTGATCAGGTCACGGCAGGCTGCATCAACCGCGCGCAACCTGGTGCCGGGCTGCACTACAGCTTCTCCCGCCTTCTGGGCACGGTATACGGTGTCGTAAATCTCATAGGCCAATTCGTCGGGCTCTCCAACGCAAACGGCGCGCGTTTGATCGGAGGCGTATCCGTCTAAGTAAACACCGAAGTCAACCGTCACCAATCCTGGCACGATCTTGTCCTGAGACACGCCAGCGTGTGGTTTAGCACCGTTCGCCCCGCTGGCCAGGATGGTGTCGAAACTCAATGCTTGCGCCCCGGCCAAGCGAAGGCGGTTCTCTAAGTCCGCAGCAGCTTCAATTTCCGTGAGCCCTTCGCGGATACCACCTTCGGCGAGGAATTGGGTCCACACGGAATCGGCAAGCTCACCGGCGGCGAGCAGGGCGCGTACTTCCGCCTCGTCCTTCACCAAACGCTCAGATTCCACAGCTTGGGAAAGAACCGCTGGGGCGCCCAATTCGCGGGCACTACCGATGGGCATGCTAGCTTCCACCGCGAAACCCCGATCGCCGGCCACCTCCTTCATCATTGGCAGCAGGCGGTTTTCAATGCGAATATCGACGTCTTCCGGCGCACCAGTCTCTAGGCGAATCTGCGTGTCGTACCGACCATCAGTACCGAGCACGGCAGTCCCGTCCGCACGCAAGAGTAGGACGGCATTGGAACCTGTAAATCCTGTGAGGTATTGAATATTCTTCAAATCGGTGACGAGGAGCGCGTTTTCCCCTGCATCTTGAATCCTGCTGGCAACGCGGTGGCGTCGGGATTGGAAATTAGCAACGACGTCGTTTGAAATAGTCAGTGACATTTTGTTTCCTTCCATGAAAAACAAGCAATATCTGCTTAAGCGAAATAGCGTAGTGCGGCTACGTAGCCATAGGTGCCCAAACCGGCAATAACCCCGGCAGCAATAGGGCTAAGGTAACTATGGTGCCGGAATTCCTCGCGGGCATGGACATTAGAAATGTGCACCTCAATAAAGCCTTGCGCGTCGGCTATTTCCGCCAATGCGTCGCGCAACGCTACCGAGGTATGCGTAAAACCGCCCGGGTTAATGATGACTGCGTGTCCTTCATCAGCGGCTCGGTGAATGCGCTCGATCAACTCACCTTCGATATTTGACTGGAAAAAGTCCGCCGCAATGCCCAGCCGCTCGGCTTCTTTGGCCACCATGTTCTCAATATCCTCGAGGGTCGTGGAACCATACACCTCCGGTTGGCGTTTGCCCAACCGGTTGAGGTTGGGACCATTGATGATGACGACACCGGGCGCGTGTGGCATGGGGATTCTCCTCAATTCTTGACTAGCGGCTAGTACGTTCGTAGGCGGTTTCCAACTGCTCGTTACTGGGCCCTTCCAGCCTGGTTGGGCTGCCAATGCCATCCAGCACCACAAAACGGGTCACACCGGCTTTGTTCTTCTTATCGCGAGACATTGCTTCATTCAACGTCGGCAGATCCGCCCCGTCGTAACGAATGGAAAGACCCACCGATTGCAAGATTTGTCGGTGCAGTTTCACAGCCTCGCCGTCGAGGAGCCCTGCCGCGTGTGCGAGCTCGGCTTCGAACACCATTCCTACAGCCACTGCGTGACCGTGGGGCCACGTGTAGTTTTCATGGTGTTCCACGGCATGACCATATGTGTGCCCGTAATTCAGTATTTCGCGTAAGTGGCTTTCTTTAAGATCCTTGCCAACCACATCCGCTTTTACCTTAATGGCTTTTTCGATGAGCTCGGGCAAGGTTCCCCGGGGAGCAAGCGCCGCATCGGGATCATTGAGGTAGATATCCAAAATAGAGGTATCGCGAATAAATCCGGCCTTAATGATCTCAGCGCTTCCCGCCACGATCTCCGCCAATGGCAAAGTTTCCAGCACATCCAAATCCACTATAACGGTGGCTGGCTCATGGAACGCACCCACAAGGTTTTTCCCCGCTTCCGTGTTGATGCCGGTTTTTCCGCCCACCGCGGCGTCAACCATGGCCAGCAAAGTGGTTGGGCACTGGATAACGGCTACCCCACGCATCCACGTGGCAGCGATGAAGCCCGCCACGTCCGTGGCAGCGCCTCCCCCCAAGCCGATAACGGCATCGTGCCGGGTGAGACCCGCATCAGCGCACGCGGCCCACAGTCGTGCGGCTTCGTCGATAGTCTTACCGCGCTCCGCATCGGCTAGCTCTACGAGGTGAACCGACCGGTCACTATCGCGAAGGATCTGCGCCAGCGCCGCAGCGCGCCCAGCCAGCGCCGGCTGATGAACGAGCAAATACGTCTGCGCGTTCTGCGTAGCCCTCATCGCCTGCTCAGCAACGAACTGTAGTCCGCGGTCAATATGAACCACGTAGGGGTTGAGGGAATGTACGGGAATTTGGGTCATTGCTTTACTTCCAATAATGGGCGGTTACGGGCGTTCCGGCCGCATCTGATCTGGGTAAATATCCTCCATAAAGGTGAGGATCTCGGTCACCACGCGCTGGGAGGATTTGTTACCACCAGTGATGGTGTAATCGGACACTTCCTCATACAACGGTCCACGCTGGGCAAGCAGCCTCTCATAGGCCGCCCGGGGATCGGCCACATTCAACAGCGGACGGCTACGATTACCTGCTAGCCGTTGCATGGCATCGTCAATGGGGATCTCTAGACGCACGACCACCTGATCGTTCAATAGTTCCCGGGTACCGGGATGGACCACAGCTCCCCCGCCCAAGGCCAGAACTCCGTGTCCACCGAGGGCTTCAGCAACGACTTCATGCTCGATGCGCCGAAACTCCTCCTCACCAAAGGTCTCTAAAACCTTTCCACACGGCATGCCGTACTTTTCGGCGATGAGTTGATCACTATCGGTGAAGCTGGTTCCAAGTGCGTGGGCCACGCGCTGGCCGATGGTGGTTTTCCCGCTGCCGGGCATGCCGACGAGCACAACGCGGGGACTCATGATTCTTGCCCTTCCCCCCAAGCCAGCCGTTGACGTACATAGGCCTGGTAATTATCGAAGTTGCGTCTCGTTTCAGCCACGCTATCACCACCGAATTTCTCCACCACGGCCCGCGCTAGTACAAGGGCGACCATGGTTTCGGCTACCACTCCTGCTGCGGGAACCGCGCACACATCGGAGCGCTGGTGGATGCCCGTCGCGGCTTCACCGTTATCCATGTCAACCGTTTTCAATGCGCGGGGCACGGTGCTGATGGGCTTCATGGCAGCGCGAACAATGAGGGTTTCCCCATTAGTCATTCCGCCTTCGATGCCACCAGCACGGTTAGACAAGCGAGAAACACCCCCGCCATTTTCAGACCGCACAATTTCATCGTGGGCTTCCGATCCACGGCGACGGGCTTCTTCGAAGCCATCGCCGATTTCCACGCCCTTGATAGCTTGAATACCCATGAGCGCAGCTGCGAGCTGCGCGTCCAGCCGAGCCTCACCGGA
The DNA here is from genome assembly GCF_001806865.1 of Corynebacterium sp. HMSC28B08. Taxonomy (NCBI): domain Bacteria; kingdom Bacillati; phylum Actinomycetota; class Actinomycetes; order Mycobacteriales; family Corynebacteriaceae; genus Corynebacterium; species Corynebacterium sp. HMSC28B08. Next base: position 186,049 of record NZ_KV786165.1, on the reverse strand, counting down.
AGTGTGTGACCCTAATCCAATGGGCAAGCCCTTAACGACAACCTCGACGATGCCTCCTAGCGTGTCACCGGACTTCTTCGCGGCCTTGATCTCGTCAATCATTTCCTCGGCCGAGTCAGCATTGCACGCGCGGACCGGGGAGGCGTCGATGTCCTCCAATTGGTCGAAGTCCGGCACCGGGCCGGTGTAAGGGGTGGATCGGCCGATTGACACCACGTGGCTGAACACTTCCACACCTAGGACCTCGCGCAGTAGCGCCCGCGCAAACGTGCCCGCAGCCACTCGAGCCGCGGTTTCGCGGGCACTGGAGCGCTCTAGGATCGGCCGAGCTTCCGTGTGACCGTATTTGATCATGCCGGAGAAATCAGCATGACCTGGGCGTGGGCGGGTCAAGCGGGCGCCGCGGCCACTGTCCATCTCCTTAACGATGTCCGGATCGGAGGTATCAATGGGATCGGCAGACATGATCGTGGTCCACTTGGGCCATTCGGTATTGCCAATCATCACCGCAACCGGACTGCCCAGTGTGAGCCCATGGCGCACACCGGAAAGGAATGTCACCTCATCGGCTTCGAACTTCATGCGGGCACCGCGACCATAACCAAGACGGCGGCGGGCGAGCTGACGAGATACCTCTTCGCGGGTCACACTCAAACCTGCAGGGAGGTTTTCAATGAGAGAAATCAGGGCTTGGCCGTGCGATTCACCGGCAGTGGTCCATCTGAGCATGCCGTACATATTACTACGACCCCATCAGAACCATCCCCACTACCACAGCACTAGTCCCGAGGATCATCGCGGGACCGTGTGGTGTGTACGGATCCTTTCGGTTGGCTGTTACCACCATACTTATTCCGACGCCCACCGCGCCCGTCACTGCCATTGCGATCCATAGGCCCCAAAATCCAAGGCTCATAGCCAATGTGCCCAAAGTAAAGGCGAGCTTCGCATCCCCTCCACCGACCGTCATCCGGCTGTTGAGGATCGGTGCGACCACGATAAATCCCGCCCATATCACTCCCCCGATGAGTTGCCAAGGATGCCACCCGGGCAAAACACAGGTCAACACCGCGGTGACGACCGCCGGCGGCCCGGTGAGGTTGTTGGGAATGCGACGCGTGGTGGCGTCGAACCAAAAGATCCACCCAGCCCAGATTGCGTAAGCCACCCACACAACAGATTCCGTCCACGACGGCACGGTGCTGACCACAACGTTTCCCCCAAAAAATTGACGCACATTCCCCGGTCCGGGATCGAAAATCCACTAGCGTGCTGCGACGGCGCCACCATCATCGAGTGAACGGACAGACCCCAATACCCTTAGCGAGACCGGCGGACACTGCGCCACCATCGTCGAGTGCACGGACAGACCCCCAAGCCGCGAATGTGCTAGCGCGCTGCAGCGCAAACCGGCGGTTACTGCACTCTGTGGTGCAGCACGGTCTCTAGCATAAGACCGGCGGGGCTAGTGTGCCCGGTGAAAAGGCGAAACTGCTCCTCGGCTTGACCCGCCAGCATACGTAAGCCATCCGCGTGGGGCAGACCGGCATCGCGGGCGGCGCTGAGTAATGGTGTGGGATAGGGATCATAGATCACGTCCACAATGGCATGTGCCGTCAGCAGGGCGGGGACAAGGGGCTCGGCGGCCTCGGCGGGCACTGTGGAGATCACCACGCTGGAGCCGCGGACCGAGGCCTCTAGGGCTACATCATCAAAGCGTGCCCAAGTGAATTCCATCCCCAGGCCCTCGACGAGAGATTGCAAGTTCAGAGCACGCTCAGAACGCGCCAGGACGGTGATGCCGCGCACGCCCGCCGCCGCCAGGGCTGCTACTGTCGGGCGTGCAGTGCCACCATTGCCAATGACCACCGCGGAAGTTCCAGGAAGATCCGGGGCCCCGGTGGCGGTCACGTGTTCCAGACAGCGTGACACACCATCGACATCGGTGTTGTCCGCCAGCCACTGCACGCGAGGTTCCGCGGAAGACGTCGTGGCGGATACAAGAGCTTGGGCCGGGGTCTGGTCGAACGGCTGGTCCGCGAATCCCATTGCCCCCTGGTCTAATACTTGGTCCCCTGCTAGGTTCGGCGGCTGGCCTGGTGCCTGCATTGCTGCCTGAACTGGCGCGCCATCAATGAAACATGGAACCAGGGTGTTAGCGGAACCAATCCTCAAGGCCCGCTCGGTCGCCATATCGGCAAGTTCAAGCGCGGCTTGCTTGCCCGGCATAGTGACCGAAAACCCCCTCATCCCCGGCACATTGTGGGCTGCCTTCATCACACGGCGGATTTCCTTGGCTTCCCCCGCTTCCACGCGGTAGTAGGACATATCGTCTAATCCCACCGCACGGTAACCGGCGGTGTGCAACTGCGGAGATAGCGAATGGGCAATGGGGCGGCCCAGTACCGCGCACCGAGGGTTTGCCAACCCCAAGAATTCATCAACTGTGAGGAAGCCGCTATCCGGAAGCTCTTGCGTACTCATTTACCGTCCAGAGTCCAGAACACCGTTAGCGCGGGATTGTTCGATAGCCTTTTCGTGCTCACTAAATTCGCGGTTAAAGACGGTGGTGCCGTCCTTGTCGATAGTCACGAAATACAGCCAGTCGCCCATGGCTGGGTTCTCGATCGCATGCAGTGCCTTGAGACCCGGGGATGCGATCGGAGTATCCGGCAGGCCTTGCTTCGCGTAGGTATTCCATGGGGTAACGCGCTTACGGTCGCTGTCAGTCGTGGCGACCTCCTGCTCGGAAAGAGAGTAGTTGACCGTAGAGTCGAACTCCAGTTTCTGATCGATCTTCAGGCGGTTGAGGATGACACGCCCCACCTTGTCGAAGTCGTTAGCCGGGGCCTCGCGCTCAATCAAGGACGCGGCCGTGACCATCTCGTAGGGGGTCAGCCCAATCTTGCCCGCAGCAGAAACCAACCCGGTGTTCTCGTATTGCTCCGCTGAGGAATCCAACAGCGTGCGCATGATCGAAATCGGATCACTGGTGGGATTGAACAAGTGGATTCCCGGAGCAACGAGGCCTTCAATTCGCTTAGGATCATCACCTCGGCGACTCACGGGCTCACGCGCCCACTCCGGTACCCCGAGGTCTGCGGGGGACGTCTGGGACACCGCCTCGCGCAGCTTTTCCTTACTAATGCAGGTGTTTTCATCCTGGCACGTCTGCTTAGAGACCAAGGTGTAGATGCCTTCGCGGGTTTTACCACCGACGACGGTGACATCCTCGAGGGTCAAACCGGTTGGGATATCTACCACACCGCGTCGATTCTTGTCATCGGACAGCTTTTCCAAAGCGGACTTCGCCGACATTTCCTCTTGGAGAGGGTAGTAACCAGCTTGTAGTGTTGGAGCTTCCTTGGAGACTTCGGCCATCAAAGCGCGGCGGGAGCCAACGACGTTCTTTTCAACAAGCTCGGGAACCAATGACGCGACCGAGTCGCCTTCGTCCACGCGGACCATCACGATCCGCCCGTTTCCCGTACCCGCGTAGTCTCGGGTACCGACAACCTCACGCTGGTACCAGATGTATCCCAGTGTGCCGACAAGCAAGAGCACAAGCGCTATCGATAAGGCACCGGCCCATTGCCGACGGCGCCTGTACTTCGGTTGCATCCGTTGCTTCCCTTTCCTCGCAGTCAGGTCCTCTACCACGTCATAAGAATGGTAGAGCCTATTGTTACATGACAAACAGTCAAATTCGGCAATTACTCGCCCGAATACGGCGTGTTGAGTACACGCTTACGTCCATCCAGCCACCCCTGCAGAATGTGGACGGCCGCCGCTTGGTCGATGCGTTTGCGCCCCTTCTTTGTATTGACGCCAGAGGCATGCATGGCTGCTGTGGCTGCCACAGTAGACATTCTTTCATCGACCATTCGGATAGGTACGCGCTGGCCAAGACGCGAATCGAGTTCTTCGGCGAGGGCCGCCGCAAAGGCGGATGCCTTGTCTGTGCTTGCGGTGGAATTACCCCGCAGGGCTACGGGCAGGCCGATGATGACTTCGACTACGAAGTTCTCTTCGACTTCCGTTGCTACCTGGCGCACATCACCCCCGTCGTCGGTAGCACGAACGGTGCGTAGCGGGGATGCCAAAATGCCATCGGGATCGCTGAGAGCTAAACCGATTCGCACTGTGCCCACGTCGATGCCCAGCCGACGGCCCCGGCCGGGGTCGTCATCTGCTGCTGGGCGCTGCGATTCATAGAAAGTGGCGACCCGGTCCGAGCCGTCCAAAGGCGGGTTAGCCATTGGACTGAACCATCGCCTTCACTGCCTCTAGGCCAGAGGCAATGCCCGCTTGATCGGATCCGGAGCCTTGGGCCAAAGCAGGCTTTCCGCCGCCACGCCCGCCTACCTTCTCCCCGAAGGTCTTCACGAGGTCGCCGGCCTTCACGCCGCGATCCACTGCTGCATCGGTAACAGCGGCGACGAATGGGACTTTCCCCCCATCGGAGGATGCGAAGAATACGACGGCGGCTTCAGTACCGAATCGCGCCTTCGCATCGGTCACCATAGTGCGCACATCGCCTGCACTCACACCATCCGGCAGCTGAGAGGCCACAACCTTGATGCCTGAGATCGTTTCTGCCTTCGCCACGATCTCGCCCACACCTGCTAGCAATTGTTGGTTGCGTAACTGTTGGATCTGCTTTTCCGCTGCCTTGAGCTTGGCAGTCAACGCGTCCACGCGCTCTGGCAGTTCCTCGGTAGGCGCCTTGAGGTTGGCAGATAGATCGGCCACGACGTTTTTTCCACCGGAGAGGAAGCGGAACGAGTCCATACCCGTGTAAGCCTCGATGCGGCGTACCCCAGAGCCAACGGAGGATTCACCAAGCACGGCAATGGGGCCAATCTGCGACGAGTGATCCACGTGGATACCGCCACACAACTCCATGGAGAAAGGTCCACCGATTTCCACGACTCGAACGTGGTCACCGTAGTTCTCACCGAACAGAGCCATTGCGCCCATGGCCTTGGCTTCTTCTAACGAGGTTTCAATGGTGTTGACCTTGTAGTCACTATCCACGGCGCCGTTGGCGATGTTTTCGATGCGGGTCATCTGATCAGCCGTCAACTGCTCGCCGTACTGGAAATCAAAACGCAGGTAGCCAGGACGGTTCATGGAACCGGCCTGCACGGCTGTTGGTCCCAGCACGTCACGCAATGCAGCGTGAATCAGGTGAGTGCCGGAGTGTGCCTGGCGCGCCTGGTGCCGCCACGCATTGTCTACCGATGCGGTGAGCTTCTGGCCCACAGCTAGCTCGCCACCGGTAACGGTCGCGAAGTGTACCCAGACCTTCTTGCCCACCTTTTGTACGTCGTGTACGTCCGCTGCGCCAGACTGTCCGCGGAACTCACCGCGATCAGCCATCTGACCACCGGCCTCGGCGTAGAACGGGGTGCGATCCACAATCACTTGGGCTTGCTCGTTTTGCCCCACGCGGTCAACAAGTTGCCCATCCTTGATGATTGCTAGCACTGCCGACTCGTCTTCCAGCTGGGTGTATCCCGTGAACACGGTCGGGTGGTTATCCACGAAAGGCCGGTAAACGGATTCGTCTGCATGCCCCATCTTCTTGGCGTTGTTATCAGCCTTGGCACGAGCCTTTTGCTCGGCCATGAGGGAGTGGAAACCCTCCTCGTCCACGGAGAGGCCGGCTTCATTCGCCATTTCGAGGGTCAAATCGAAGGGGAAGCCGTGCGTATCGTGTAGCGAGAACGCGGTGGCGCCGTCCACGACGGTCTTGCCTTCGGCCTTAGCTTGGGCCGCCGCATTCTCGAACAACTGGGAGCCCGATTCCAACGTCTTGAGGAATGCCTTCTCCTCACCCACAGCCACGGAACGGATGCGCTCCCAATTGTTGGCGATCTCTGGATAGGAGGGGGTCATGGTCTGGCGCACAGTATCCATCAACCGCTCCATGGTCTCACCGGTCGCACCGAGCAAACGCGCAGAACGAATGATGCGGCGCAGCAATCGGCGCAGAATGTATCCACGCCCCTCGTTACCCGGGGTCACACCGTCCAGCATCAGCATCAATCCGGTGCGGCAGTGATCAGCGATCACGCGGAAACGAATATTGTCGACGTCGTTCACTCCATAGCCCGCACCCGTTAGCTTTTCTGCCTCATCAATCACTGGGCGCAGAAGGTCAGTTTCGTAGACGTTCTCCACATCTTGGAGAATGCAAGCCACTCGTTCGACGCCCATGCCGGTGTCGATGTTCTTCTTGGGCAGGGGCCCAATGATCTCGAAGTTGTCTTTGCCGATGCCCTCACCGCGCTCGTTTTCCATAAACACGAGATTCCAGATTTCGATGTATCGGGTATCGTCCACGACCGGTCCGCCCTCTTGGCCGTGCTCTGGACCGCGGTCATAGTAGATTTCCGAACAAGGTCCACAGGGACCAGGGATACCCATCGACCAGTAGTTATCAGCCATTCCCAAGCGCTGAATGCGTTCGGCGGGAACACCGACCTTCTTCTCCCAGATGTGTGCTGCTTCATCATCATCGGTGAATACAGTGACCCACAGGCGGTCTGGATCGAGACCAAATCCACCGTCTTCTAGAGAGTTCGTCAACAGGGCCCATGCGTGCTTAATGGCACCTTCCTTGAAGTAGTCGCCAAAAGAAAAGTTGCCCGCCATCTGGAAGAACGTGTTGTGACGGGTAGTCACGCCAACTTCTTCAATGTCGAGAGTGCGAACGCATTTCTGAATGCTGGTGGCCGTGTTGAATGGTGGGTTTTGCTGGCCCAGGAAGTAGGGCTTGAAGGGAACCATGCCGGCGTTGACGAACAGCAGGTTTGGATCGTCGAGAATCAGCGAGGCGCTGGGGACCTCGGTGTGCCCAGCGTTGGTGAAGTGCTTGATAAAGCGCTCGCGAATTTCATGCGTTTGCACGTGACTAATCCCTCAAATCTCGGCGACGGGTAACTACAACGTTCCTATTCTAGACCGAGGATGAAACGTTGGGGTATTGAGGTGCAATGACTACTCGCCACGCACGATGCGGCGCACCTTTTCCATCCGCTGGTTTATCGTGCGTTCATTGCCGTGCATAGTGGGCTCGTAATAACGCGCGTCCTGCAAATCATCGGGCAAGTACTGCTGTTGCACCACTCCCCGTGGATCATCATGGGGATAGTCATAACCCACGGCGTTGCCCATCTCACGCGCACCCTGATAATGACCGTCGCGCAGATGCGGCGGCACGGTAGTCCCCTTGCCCGCGTTCACGTCCGCCAGAGCCTTGCCAATAGAGTTGATTACCGAGTTGGACTTGGGAGCGGTCGCCAAGTGCAATGTGGCCTGCGCCAGGGACAGGCGCCCCTCCGGCATACCAATGAAGCTAACTGCTTGGTGGGCAGCTACCGCCACCTGTATCGCAGTGGGATCGGCCATACCAATGTCCTCACTGGCATGAATAACCAGTCGTCGCGCAATGAACCGCGGATCCTCCCCTGCCGCGATCATGCGCGCTAAGTAGTGAAGCGCAGCATCGGGGTCCGAGCCACGGATGGACTTGATAAAAGCACTCGTAACGTCATAGTGCTGATCGCCATCGCGATCGTAACGAACCACGGCTTTGTTGATGGATCGCTTAATATCGCCCAGCGTGATTTCCACTGGGGCATCTGGTGCGCCGCTGTGTGCCCTTTCGTTTGCTGCAGTATCCGGTGCGCCGCTGTGTGCCCGTCCGTTCGCTGCAGTATCTGGTGCGCCGCTGTGTGCCCGTTCCGCCAGCACGGATTCGGAGGCGGCCTCCAGATACGTCAAGCTGCGGCGCGCATCCCCAGCTGACAGTGCAACCAGTTGGCCCAGGGCGGCGTCGGAAAGAGAAACTGCCCCAGCCAATCCACGCGGATCCGAGATAGCACGGGTGAGTACATCGGCGATGTTCGCATCCGACAGTGGCTGGAGCTGGACCAGTAAGGAACGGCTCAGTAGCGGGGAAACCACGGAAAAACTGGGGTTTTCCGTGGTCGCGGCGACGAGCAACACCGTGCGATTTTCGACGGCAGAAAGCAGGGCATCCTGCTGCGTTTTGGAAAAACGATGGACCTCATCGATGAACAACACAGTGGAACGGCCGTGGACGAGACGCTGACGGGCAGACTCGATAACCGCGCGTACCTCTTTCACCCCGGAGTTGAGAGCACTGAGCGCTTCGAAATGACGATCGGAGGCGGCCGAAATCAAGCTAGCGATCGTTGTTTTACCTGTGCCTGGTGGGCCGTAGAGTATCACCGAACTATCCCCGCGCCCCTCGATGAGCCGACGCAAGGGGGATCCCTCGCCTAGAACACTCTCCTGTCCTACGACCTCATCTAGACTACGCGGGCGCATGCGCACCGCTAAGGGGGCATGCGAACCGGGATGGAAATAGCGACGAGCAGCACTACTTGCACCACCGTAGGGAGACTGCTGGTGGTTAGAACGGTGCACGTCCGCGGCCGCTGGGGAGCTTGCTCTGAATCGGCCTGCGGTGAACTGATTCGAATTGGGGTGGTCAGCACCGAACTGGCCGGCATCGGAAGCGGAATCCCAGCCTTGGTTGAACAAGTCGTCCCCCAACGGTTACACCACCCGCGATTGCGGATGCGCCCCAAGGCGCGCAAGAATCCGCAGTAACTCTACGGTCCAATCGCGAACAGCAGAGAAATCCACCACGGTATAAATGTCGGCGACCCGTTTGATCGCATCGACAGTTGTGGCGAGGTCCTGCAGCTGAGCATCTGACAACTGGGCGAGATCCCGGCTGAGATCGGCGGCCTCGGCTGGATAGAATCCACGGCTGCGCTCCAGATTGAGCCGACCATAGTGCAGCATCATCAGGGACATAAAAGCCCAGCCAATGAGCGCGGTCATCAAACCACGGGCAACGACCTCATCGTCTTTGGCTGCGGGCCACACCGACCATACTTCGGCGCGCCACGCGGAAATGAAGTCCTGAATTTCGCGGTCTTCCAACGCCGGCGTGGAGTTATCCTGAGGGAATCCCGCGATCACGCACGCCACGTCGAACGCTATGTCACGGAAACTCGCCCATTCGTAATCGAGGAAAACCACCTGGTTTGCCAACATAATGTTGTCTGGAGTGAGGTCGAAGGGCGTGAATGCTAGCAGGTCATTACGCGACTGACGATCCGCGGACTCCTCAGCAAAGGCAACTACCTCAGCAGGGATCACCACCTGATTCTCCCGAAGCAGCCCTAATCCTTGCCGGATTAGCTTGGCAATATCCACATCAGATTCAGCGATGAAACCGGAATCCATCCCGTGTTTTATACACTGGCGCTTCATCAAAGTTTCATAAGACGAATGCCCCCCAAACGTATTGGCGTGCATTTTGCCCAACCGTCGTCCCAGTTTACGCACCGCCACCAACCGTTCCTCAGGCTCATGAAGCGTGAGGATATCGGTGTAGTTCGGCCCGTCGCCGGCGTCAGAAAGAATAAGAATGCGTTGCTCGATGTCGTAAGCCAACAGCAAGGGACCCGGGCGGCAAGCCTCAGGAAGGGTATTCGTGTACTGGTAGGCTACCACTTCCCTGATGAGGCTAAGGTTGTTCATCGCGACGGAGTCGATTCCACCGGCGTTCGTGCTATCAGGCTCAGGTTGCCCGTCGACTACCCGTGCCGTGCCACCAGTGGCCGGAGGCAACTGTTTGATGACAACCGTGCGTTCGTGCAGGAAAGGGTTGGGCGTCACACGGCAACGGAGAACTAAAGCCGGGCCATCCCCTCCCAAATCCTCGGGCATAGAAAGCTCCGGGGTGCCACCAAAACGGGCCGCCAGCAGGTGGCGGGCCGCTTCCATGGTGGCTTCTACCGATTGCACGTGGGTTGTACCTTTCCTCGCGGGACCTGCTACTGAGGCTTGCTCTTTGGCTTGAAATCGATGCCGGATTCCTTCCGCTGAGCTGCAGAAATCTCGCCTGGGGCATCGGTAAGCGGATCCACACCACCACCGGACTTCGGGAAGGCAATCACATCGCGGATGGAGGAGAACCCACCCAGCAGGCTCACGATACGGTCCCATCCGAATGCGATACCGCCGTGTGGTGGGGCACCGAACGCGAAGGCATCCAGCAGGAAGCCGAACTTCTCCTGCGCCTCCTCCTCAGAGATGCCCATGACCTTGAATACACGCTCCTGGATATCGTGACGGTGGATACGAATAGAACCGCCCCCGATCTCATTGCCGTTACACACGATGTCGTAAGCGTAAGCTAGTGCGGAGCCGGGATCCGTATCGAATGTGTCCAGAAACTCCGGCTTTGGGGAAGTAAATGCGTGGTGCACTGCCGTCCACGCGCTATTGCCCAGCGCCACGTCACCGGATGCAGTGGCATCAGCTGCGGGCTCGAACAGAGGAGCATCCACAACCCACGTGAAGGCCCAGTCCCCTTCCTTGATCAAGCCCAACTTGTTTGCGATCTCACCGCGAGCTGCACCGAGCAGAGCGCGAGAAGACTTGGTCTCGCCGGCGGCGAAGAAGATGCAGTCGCCTGGCTTTGCGCCCACGTGATCGGCGACGCCCGCGCGCTCTTCTTCGGTGATGTTCTTGGCCACAGGGCCGGACAGCTCACCGTCCTCGCCCACTAGGATGTATGCCAAGCCCTTGGCGCCACGCTGCTTAGCCCACTCCTGCCAAGCATCCAGCTGACGGCGAGGCTGCCCAGCGCCACCTTCCATGACGACTGCGCCCACGTACTCATTCTGGAACACGCGGAACGTCGTGTCCTTGAAAAAGTCGGTGCACTCGGTGATCTGAATGTCGAAGCGCAGGTCCGGCTTATCGGAACCGTACAGGCGCATCGCATCGGCGTACGTCATGCGTGGAATCGGCGTGGAGATTTCGTAACCGATTTCTTTCCAAATGGCCACCAAGATTTCCTCGGCCAGGGCGATGACATCTTCCTGATCCACGAAGCTCATCTCAACGTCCAGCTGAGTGAACTCCGGCTGGCGGTCAGCACGGAAATCCTCGTCGCGGTAACAGCGGGCGATCTGGTAATAACGCTCCATACCCGCGACCATCAGTAGCTGCTTGAACAGCTGTGGAGACTGCGGCAGTGCATAAAACGTGCCCGGCTTTAGACGCGCGGGAACTAGGAAGTCACGGGCGCCCTCAGGGGTGGAGCGGGTCAGCGTAGGGGTTTCGATCTCCGTGAAATCGTGACGTGCTAGCACACTACGGGCTGCTGCATTGACCTTGGAGCGCAAGCGCAGCGCATCACCCTGGGTCTTGCGGCGCAGATCCAGGTAGCGGTACTTCAGGCGGGTTTCCTCGCCCACTTCACCAGCAGAAGAAGGATCGTCAATCTGGAATGGTAGAGCGGCCGAAGCGTTGAGAACCTCAAGAGCCGAAACGTTGACTTCGATGCCGCCCGATGGAAGATTGGGGTTTTCTGAGCCCTCAGGACGGGCCTCAACGATACCGGTGACCTTGATGCAGTATTCGCTGCGGAGATCATGCGCGCGCTCGGCTACTTCCGACTCGCGGAAGACTACTTGTGCGATGCCGGAGCGATCGCGCATGTCGATAAAGATCACGCCACCGTGATCACGACGGCGCCCCACCCAACCGGTAAGGGTAACTTCTTGGCCAATGTTTTCTGGACGAAGTTCGCCCGCAAGATGCGTCCGCAACACGTTTACAACGTTCCTTTTCCTCTAAGTGTGCAATCGACCCCTCAGCTTACCGCATGTGCTCTGTAGCCCTCTCTCCGGCCCAGTCTCATCCCCTCAACGCGGTGGGTGGGACCTAACTGGATGCGTGCACTTTCTTTACTACTGCCTCATCCCCTCAACGCGTTGGGTGGGACTCTCTCACAGCTGACAACCTTCCTGGCATTTTCCGGCCCAACCATTTGACCCTTGTTGCAGCGCCCGCTAATCCGCCCGGCACGGTGTGGAGGTTCACGATTTTTTCCGACGCCCCCCTCTCCCATCCCAGCAACGACCAGCATTGGGGACTGGGTACCCACCACCCCACGCACTAGCCCACGCCCAAGTTCGCACCCCTCGGGAAGCAAACGGGACTGGGGGCTGGGTACCCACCGCCCCACGCACTAACCCACGCCCTCATTCTCACAATGTGCAGCAGAACTCTGACAAAATGAATCATTTTTGTTGGACTTCTGCTGCACATTCGTGGTTCAGCGCGAGACTATTGGTACCTGAGTGTTCAGAAGAGGCCCCTATGCCCTTCCACCCTGCACATCCTGTCGTTCCTCCTTAATCCCTTCCACCCCGCACATCCTGTCGTTCCTCCTTAATCCCTTCCACCCTGCACATCCTGTCGTTCCTCTCTAATCCCTTCCACCCTGCCAAGCCCCCGCTCTTTTACAAGCAGCCTCGGGTGCGCCAATTCCAATCGACTCTTCGCAATGCGGCAAACCACTTCACCTGTGCAAAGCTGCAGGATTCCTACACCCTTAACAACCTCGCCCGCAGAGTTGAAAACCCATACCAAAACACCCATTTCACCTCCGCAGCGATCTCGCCTAGGGTGCAAGTAAAAGATGATCGCAGCGCCCCGCGCCGTATCGGTTTGCGATCATTTCCCTATAGGCTGCGCCTAGAAGATGACGCGGGAAATGCGGAAATGTGGCACGATTTAACGTGTGACTTTTAACAACAACCTTGGCGACTACAGCGACCGCGGAAGCTCTGCAGGTGGCGCTGGTTTTGGTGGCGGCATGCGTGGTGGCGGCGGCGGTGGTGGTCCACTGATGTGGATCCTCGGCAGCGTCATCGGCCGCAAGTTCGGCATCCCCGGCATTCTGATTTTCGGCGCCATCCTTTTCTTCATGAACGGTGGCTTGGGTATGTTCGGTGGAGGTGGCGGCCAACAAGCTAGTCAACAGGGTGGCTCGGGTTCCTTCGCTCACTGTAAAACCGCAGAAGATGCCAACAACAACGATGATTGTCGCATGCTAGCCACGGCGAAGTCCCTGGATAAATTCTGGAGCAAGGCCGCTCCAGCTGAAATCGGCCAAGACTACTCTCAGCCGGGTTTGAAGCTGGGCGATGGCCAGGTCAACACCGGTTGTGGCGCCGCGAATATGGCCCAAACGGGTCCGTTCTACTGTCCCTCCGATCAAACTGTGTACATCTCCACAAAGTTCTTCAGTGAGTTGAAGAAGCTCGGTGGTTCGGACGCACCGTTTTCCCAGGAGTACGTTGTAGCCCACGAGTTTGGCCACCACATTCAAAACATCGAGGGCAATTTGGGTCTTTCGGATTACAACCAGCCTGGTCCAGATTCCAATGCAGTAAAGATGGAACTACAAGCCGATTGCTACGCGGGTGTTTGGGCACAGAACGCGGACAAGGGGCCAGATGCAGTGCTGGATCCGATCACCCAAAACCAGGTTGATGAGGCCGTTCGTTCCGCACAATCCATCGGAGACGATCATATCCAGGAAAGCTCCGGTGGCGGCGTTCAGCCCGATAAGTGGACCCACGGATCTTCTAAGCAGCGCGTGGAATGGTTCATGCGGGGCTACCAAGGCGGCACGGTTGATAGCTGTCGCCAAAATTTCAAGCGCTAAACCGGAAAGAGGGCCGGCGGGTGATTTCTCACCGCCGCGCCCTTTTTCTATGCTTCTGGTGTTGCGCAGGGCCTAGTCTTCCAGGTGCGAACAGCAGATGACGGGCGCCGCAGCACCCATGCAACGAGCACTGGTTCCTCATGTCGCAACCACTACAGGGCGTAATCCGTAAAACGGAATCCGCCATGCGAGTACAACAAGCTCAAATCCAGCAAGCACAAATCACGCAAGCACAAACTTCTCTTGCAGGACCACTAACGCATGAACCTCATGGGTTTGACCCAGCCCAGCAGCGCACCGATACCGTACAGAGCTGCAAACAGTGCACCTGCGCCAGCCACGCCGGCCAGCAACTTTAGGAACCATCCCTTGGATGATGAAGGAGCTGCATCGGAGCCACTGGTCCCGTCAGAGCCTGGCTTCTCTGGGTTACCAGGCTCGACCGGTGGTTGTGGGTCTCCGGTCCCGGGCTTTCCGCCTGGAGCATTGAAACCGACCTTGATTGGGTCGTGATCGCTCGCGCGGAAGACGTCCGGGCTATAGAAATCTACCGCGTTGTAGTTGCGCCGGGAGTATTCGAAGCTCGTGGCTTCGTCACTGTTGATATCCCAAACGTCGGCTCCAGTGACGAGCTTCAATGCTGCGGCATTGGCCATCACGTGGTCCAGGGAACCCAGCCGACCACTGAATTGGTAAGACAAGCCCGCATCGAAGTTAGTATCCAGGTTAGTAAACCCGCTTTCCTCCAGAACGCGAATGGCATCCTCCTTCGCGTAGGCATTGAAGTCGCCCATCACGAATTGCGCCTTGTCCTGCCAATCCTCCTGCGTTCCCAACCACTCGTTGAGCTGCTTGGACATCTCTGTACGCAACCGGGCATTATTGCCCTGTCCATCGCCAGTGTCAGCATCGCCACGGGCCACCGAACCCTTGGACTTGTAGTGGTTCACTACAGCCACAAAGCTCTGACCCTCCTCGTCCGTCCGAAACTCCTGGGCCAGAGGCTGGCGCGCAATTCCGTTGAAGGCTTCGTGGTCCAGAACGCGGGATTCCCCTACCGGGGTCACCTTGTCGGGGTTGTAGATGAATGCGGTACGGATTACGTCCTCATCGTCTGGCAAGGTCTTGGGGCTGGGTACGAACTTCCAATTGCCACCAGCAGCATTCAGCGCGTCGACCAGTCGCTTCAACGATTCATCCCGATCGTGACCGAACTTCGCGGAGTTCTCGATCTCTTCCAAACCGAGTACGCTCACGTCCAGCTGGTTGATCGCCGCGACGATCTTCGCCTGCTGATCGTTGAATGCCTCCTGGTTGTAAGCTCCACGCACCTTGCACCCATTCGCCGTAACCGCCTTGCCATCACGGTCCTTGTACGCGCCACAACCTGCTTCATCCGCGCCCAGATCGGTAAAGTAGTTCAACACATTGAAGCTCGCGATGGACAGCTGGCCGCCAACTTCGCGGGGACCGTTCGCTTCTGCTGCCCGGGAGTCGTCCCACGCAATCGGCAGCTCTGCCCGCTTGGTATCACCAGTGACTTCGCCGGTGGGCTGCAAGCCCCACTTCTTGAAGTTGTAGCTCAGCACCACTGGGTTCTGGAAAGTCACCTTGTCACCGGTGCGCAAGGAACGAATGCCCTCTTGTGTGGATAAGTATGGCAAAGGCACGTCCTTGGCCGCATCGTTAAGGAAGTAATTACGCGTTGCGGCATCGTCGAGGGTGATCACCTGCTTGAGGTTGTTATCCTCATATTTCTGCGCATCTGCCCCGGGGGCCACCATCTGCGTTGCTTGGTACAGCGGCTTGTCTCCAGCCACTAAGTCCACACTGCCGAAGCTAGAGACCTCGTAGTTGTTGGTAACGGTGTATCCGCCTGTGGGCTTGAACAGCATGTGCTCGTTAGCTTCGCGCTGCGCCGGATCGGTTGGCACATTATCGCCGATGGGCTTCGGCTTTTCACCGCAGTCTACCGCTGGGTCAGTGGATTGTTTGGTCGACGCCGCCGTGATCTGCGTGGACGTGTTGAATTCGGACACGTTACCCGTGACAATGACACACTTATCGAGCTCACTGGGAGCGGTATTACCGGTGTATACGAACACGGCCTGAGAGGCCTCCCCTGCCTGTCGTGCCTTGCCTCCGGTGCCGCCCATTTGAATCACGAAACCCTTGAGGCCTCCCGTTGGGTAGGACGCTGTAACCCAACCCGCTGTGGTGACGGACTTGTCAACCAGGGGAGATTTTTCACCCGTGGACTGAATATCCGAAATGGGGGTGATCTTTTGCGGATTGGACTCTGAATCGTTGCCGGGATCCGTGCCGGGGTTCGTATCTGGATCCGTACCGGGATTCGACGAGTCGCCCGTCAGGGCATCTCCACCAGTGAACTGCGGGGTGGGATCACCAGCCAGGAAGTCCTGTGCATTGTCATCGGTATCGGCACCGGCCTGCTTGCGCGAAGCCGAAGTGGTGTTGGACAGCGTGCTGGCTGGAGTTCCTTCCGCCACAGTGGTGGCACCAAATCCGACGATGTCTACTGCGCTATCCCCCTGAGACCACTGTGCGGAGGTGTTGGTGAGGACCACGGTGCCCTTGGATCCGGACATGGTGAGCTGGTTGCTTTGGGCGTCGGAAGAAAAGGAAGTTGTGCCACCTGATCCCTTAGCACCTTGGATGAGGTAGTACCCTCCGGGAGCGATCTCACCGGCCAGAGTCACGGTAGTGCTGGCGGTGGTCCCCTTCGAGGACAGATAGTGCACGGCCCAGCCGTCAAGCGAAATGGCTTGAGAGGTGGGGTTGTACAGTTCGATGAAGTCGTGCGTGAGAGTGGCGCCAGTGTTACCACCGCCACCGTAGACCTCGTTGATGACAACGTTGTCACCGGTGGATGCAGCGCTTGCAACACCTGTTGATACTGACGCGCCGAATGCCCCAGGAACAACCAGCGTGCATAACGTCAAACCGGATACAGTGAGGGCCGAAAACAGCTTTCGCTGAGCAGAAAACAAGGAAATCAAGCCTTTCTTCAAGGTAAACCCCCGGAGCCGACCATCGCGGATGTCATTGGCGCCCCGGGGTGGGAATTAACGAGAGATTGAGTGAACGAGCCCCGACTAGCGGGCTTGTGGCAGAATTCGCTTCGGCAGCTTCACCCAGGATGGGATCATCCACTGTGGGATCATGCCGTTGTCATAAGCCCATGCCAGCAGACCTGCGCCTGCTAAGACGGACAGCAGACCACCGAAGAGGAACGCCCAGAAGCCACGTTGCTGCTCCTTGGAGGATCCAGCGGAATCGGAAGAGCCGGGCTGGTCGGAGGAGCCAGGTACGTTATCGCCTGGGGTTGGCCCGGCCGGGAGTGCGGCGCCGTTGACCGGCATCATCTGGTCGGTGCCATTGTCGGTTTTCACTCGCAGTGCCACCGCGTTGGCCGGAACCGTAACCTCGAGGGAGGCCTTACCGGTTTCGTTGTTGTCATTGGTGATGGTGTTGTCCACATCCCCACTCACGGCCGGGGCCCACTTAATCTGCTCGCCCTCCTCGTACGCGAAGGAAACCTTAACGGTCTTGGCCATTGGCTCACCCTGGGTGGTGTAGCTCAGGGACGATAGCTCAATCTTTACCTTCTGATCCGCCGTCAGCTCGGCTGGGTTGGCATCCACGAAGTGCACGCCCACGCTGGTCTGATCGGTACGTGCTGCCAAGTCCTTACTGGATGCGAGGTACTTGTTGAAGGCATCCACGTCGACTAGGCCCGTGTCCTTAATCTTGTTCGAGCCACCCTCATGGGTATCGAAGCCGGTGAAGCCATCGCCTTCGGCGAGCAGGAAGTTATTACCTGCAATGCGGTAAGTCTTGTTCTCGTCCAGGACCTTGCCATCAACCTTCACCGAGGTGATGCGAGAACCGATTGGAGCCGTAGGATCGTAGGTGTACTCCACGTTCTTGGACAGACCCAGTACCAAAACGGGGCGCTCGTCAGCTGCAGCGTTGCGCCACTGCTGCTCGAGGACCTTCTTAAACTGTGCGCCCGTGACATCCACGACACCCAGGGTGTTGTTGAAAGGCTGAACTGCGTATGCATCCGAGAAGGTAACCTCTCCAGACATCAAATCCTCGCGAACACCGCCGGCATTCATAATGCCGATATCGGCCTTGAAATCGGTGGACTTATTAACCGACTCCAAGGTGGCATCGGCGATCATCGAGTTCAACGTGGATTCCGTACCACGGTTGCTGCCCGAGTCCGCCCCAGCGTTCGACCCACGGAAGAAGGTGGTCCTAGTCGTCGCGACGACCTTCTGCCCCTCTTCCTTAGCAGCGGTGGCTGCGGCCTGCACGATCTTTTCGACTTCCGCATCCTTCTCACCGTTACAGGCCTTCACAACCTCATCGGAGGTGCGGTTGGTGGTCTTTACGCTGACCACGCGCTTTTCTTTCTTGTCGAAAACAACATCGATGTCGCCAATCAGCATGCCGTAGTTCGCAGGCTGTACCACAGGTGGCTGGCCTTCGAGATTTCGGTTTTGGTGGGTATGGCCAGCGTTGACGGCATCGACATCCTTGCTGAATCCCTCGGAGGTGACACCTTCGTGAACCAGTCCGATGACCACGTCGGCCTGTCCTTGCTGCTTCAAACGGGCGGCCTCAGCGTTCACGGCCTCGATGGGCTTAGAAAAGGTGATTCCGGGGATACCGGCAGGGCTTACCAGCTGATTCGTCGTATCGGTGATGGCGCCAATGTAGGCGATTTTCACACCGTCCTTTTCAACGATGCGGCTAGGTGCAACCTGCACACCTTTCATATTTGCCGCCAAGTATGGGAACTTGGCCAGCTTGCTGCCGTCAACGCCCACGCGACCGTTAAGGTCATCCCAACCCTTGTCCAGCTCGTGGTTACCAACTGCCGAAGCTTCCAACCCCATGGCATTGAGAACCTCCACGGTTGGCTTGTCTTTTAAAATGGAGGACTCAAAAGGAGAACCACCGATGTTGTCACCAGCCGAAACAAAGCTGGTGTTCGGGTTAGCCTGGCGCTCCTTATCCAAGAAGCACGCCAATGCGCCAGCACCGATTTCGGTCACTGCGCCACTCTTGGACGTCTTCTGCTGGATGTGACCGTGGAAGTCGGTCACGCCCAGGATGTTCAGGCTTACTTGGTCGACCTCCGCTGCATATGCGGGAACAGACAGCGAAGTGAAGGCGACACTTGGGGTAACAACAAGCGCCAGCGCGGCACGCGAGAGCTTTCGCGACATAGGTAGGGCTCCTCTTCAGAGTATTGAAACGACAAGAGGAGCTAACCACCCGTTAGCTCCTCTTCGCTCGGTGACGATTCACGCGGTCTTGCGCCTTTGCCCTCGTGTCAGAAAGATTTAGCCCTGCGTTTACTTGGCTCGCCCCCGTTTTGGGGTCAAACTAAACCTATTTCAATGCAGTCGCCAGTTCGGCGACCACCGAATCGACCGCCGTATCGCGCTGCTCGTGTGCAGCTAGGTCTTTCAGTGCTACCGTTCCTGCTTCCAGCTCTGCATCACCCATCACGAGGGCGAATTTGGCGCCTGCGCGATCGGCGCCCTTCATCGCACCCTTGAGCCCCCGATCTCCATAGGACATATCGGCGCTGAGCCCCGCAGCCCGCAGCTCGTCAATCAACCGAGCCATCCTGGCCTTGGCAGCACTTCCCAGGGCCACGCCATAAACATCCACCCGTCGCCCCTCGGATGCCTGCGTGCCCTCTGCCTGCAACGCCAGCAAGGTGCGGTCTACACCCAACCCAAAACCGATGCCCGAGAGGTCTTGTCCGCCCAGCTGAGCCATCAAACCGTCATAACGGCCACCGCCACCGATACCGGACTGCGCGCCCAATCCATCGTGAACGAACTCGAAACAGGTTTTGGTGTAGTAGTCCAACCCGCGCACCATACGGGGGTTGATAACGTACTGCACGCCAAGATCGTCCAGCATTCCAGTCACGGTCTCAAAGTGCTCGCGAGAACTAGCACTCAGGTGGTCGAGCATCAGCGGAGCATCGGCCAGCATCTCCTGCATTTCCGGGCGCTTGTCGTCCAATACGCGCAGTGGATTGAGTTCCGCGCGCCGAGTCGTTTCCTCGTCCAAGGGCAGATTGCGCAGGTATTCTTGCAACTTGGCTCGGTATGCAGGGCGATCGGAATTATCGCCCAAGGAGGTCAGTTCCAAGCGCTGGCCGGTGAGCCCGACGCTGCGGTAGCAACGATCGGCCAGGGCAATCACCTCGGCATCGAGGTAAGGATCATCAACCCCCACGGCCTCCACGCCGACTTGCTGCAACTGGCGATAGCGGCCTGCTTGGGGCCGTTCATAACGGAAAAAGGGGCCCGCGTAGACCAGCTTGACGGGCAATTGTCCGCGATCCAAGTTGTTTTCAATGACTGAACGAATAACCCCAGCGGTCCCCTCCGGGCGCAAGGTCACACTGCGGCCGCCGCGGTCTGCGAACGTATACATTTCCTTGCTCACCACGTCGGTTGATTCACCGACGCCCCGGGCAAACAGATTCGTGTCTTCAAAGATAGGCAGCTCGATGTGTTCGTAACCGGCTTGGCGGGCGGCATTCGTAAACGCCTCGCGGATCGCTAGGAACTCATGCGAGTTCGGCGGGAAATACTCTTGCACGCCCTTGGGCGCGCTTAATGCCTGTAATTTTTTCTTCGCTGCGCTGTCATTCACAAGTACAAAGTTTAACCATTGCCTTTTGACGCGCAGGGTGCAGGTAGTACTAACGAACCGCCTGCAGGTACCCGTTGGTGCGCTTTTCTTCACCAATGGTCGTAGCTTGGCCATGGCCGGTAACAACGACATCGTTGTCGTCGAACTCATGGGTGAGTTTTTTGAGGGACAACACCATATCCTCCGGCGAGCTACCCGGCAGATCAGTTCGGCCCACCCCGCCCCGGAAGAGGACGTCACCGCCGATGATGAATCCCGGCACGCGGAACATCACGTGGCCTGGAGAGTGCCCCGGCATGTGGTGGATATCAAATTGCACTCCCGCGATGTCGATGCTGTCTTCCGTCAACTCGCGCAGGTCGGCAACCGGTTTCATGGTGGCGACATCAAAAATTTGGGCAAAGGGGGAAGCTGATTGATCCATTTCCAAGAATGGACGGTCTAACGGGTGGACATAAACAGGTGCATTAAAGTCCGCAGCATCGCGGATGTGATCAATGTGACCATGCGTGAGGACAACTTTTTCCACGTGGAAGTTCAGTTCACGGCCCAAGCTGGTGACCGTATCGAAAGCGCCCAGGCCAGGATCAATGACCACGGCCGGTGCGGGAGCGGATGTGTCGTACCCCGATGTAGAAGCAGAGGAGCTGGATCCCGTGGCGGCGTCGGTAATAGAAGAACCCGCAGGGGTGCCGGCAGCAACAGAGCGATTGATGAGAACATAGCAATTAGTCTGGAAAGGACCTGCCGAAAACGTGAGGATGTCCACCGATGGTGAAACGGCATCCACAGAGACGGGCGCGCTGGGGCTGGTCGAGGGATTAAACAAGTCAGTCATGTATCCAACCTTAGCGAGCTGAGTGTTTTGGGTGCGTTACCTTAGGCACATTGGCAGCGCTAAGGCATAATGGCCTATTGATAGTTGCAAGCTGGATGGCGCGAAAACTTTGCCGTCGTAACCGTTGTAGAAAGGTCGCTAATTAGCGTGTCCCAGAAGAACCTCGACCGCGATATGCCCAATAAGGGACGGCGCGATGAAGCTCTCAACGAGCTGGAAAAAACCCTTCGATCCCGCGAACGGCGCGCTAAGGCTGCGCCACTGGGCGTGATTTTCGCTACCCTAGCTGTATTGGTTTTGCTGGTCGGCGGTATTTACATGGCTGTTACGTGGAACAGCGACGAGAAATCGACTGAAGCGGCTGACCAGACCTCCTCCGAACAGCAAACGCCCGAGGCCGCGGCAATGCCGGACAAGCCGCTGGAGCCTTACGGCCAGACGGTGAAATGTGAGTACAAGAAGGACGGGAAGGCTGCAAAGCCCGTGTCCGCGCCAAACGGTGATGGAATTGCAACCACCGGTACGCAGAAAGTCATCATCAAGACCAACGAGGGCGATATACCCCTCGAGGTTGATGCGGCGCAGTCCCCTTGTACCGTGAATTCCTTCGTTCACCTAGTGGAAGCGAAGTTCTTCGACAACACCGTATGCCACCGTTCGGTGAAATCCGATGGACTGACAATCTTGCAGTGTGGTGACCCCACTGCAAAGGGCAACGGTGGCCCTGGCTACCGATTTGCCAACGAGTTCCCCGAGAACGCCTTCGTGAAGAAGGGTGAAAAGGTGGATCCGATGAACCCACCAGAGGGTCTGCAAAAACCAGTGAAGTACCCACGCGGCTCCCTAGCTATGGCCAACACCGGTCAGCCAGAAACCAATGGTTCCCAGTTCTTCCTGGTGGATCAGGATTCCACCCTGCCTCCGACCTACAACATGTTCGGCAAGATCACTGACGAGGGCCTAAAGACCTTGGACAAGATATTGGAGAAGGCACCGCAAGACGATGGCAAGCCAAAGGACGAGGTGCGCATCACCTCGGCCACCAAGGCTTAATTATAAGGAGCAGCCCGCCCGGGGGCTGCTCCTCTTTTCTTTAACCACCCGTGGTCACGCGATAGACGTCAAAGACACCCTCAACGTTGCGCAACTGGTTCATGGTGTAGCCCAGCTGCTTGGTATCCGAAACCTCGAAGGTGAAGCGGATATTCGCCACCCGATCGTCCGCGGTGTGCGAACTGGTCGCCACGATGGGCACTTTCTGGTCAGAGATCACGCGGGTGACCTCCGAGAGTAAACCGTTGCGGTCCAACCCTTCAATTTGAATTGTCACCAAGAACACCGCGTTGTTAAACGAGCTGGCCCACTGCACCTCCACCAAACGCGCTGGTTCCGCGTGCAGCTTCGGAGCATTCGTACAGTCCGTACGGTGAACAGATACTCCCCCGCCTTTGGTGATGAAGCCGAACACTTCGTCCCCCGGCACCGGAGTGCAGCATTTCGCCAACTTCGCCGAAAAATCTGCCTGGCCCTGCACGAGGATTCCCGATCCATCGCCGCGGCCCTCTTGCGGAGTATTCGCGATTCTGGAAACTGCTGGGGTTCGCCGAAGCAGTTCGTCCTCGGCCTCTTCGGGGCTTCCGAAAGTCTCGATGAGTAGCTTGACCACGTGGTCGGCGCCCACTTCAGAACGCCCGATCGCGGCGTATAGCGCATCAACATCGCTGTAACCCAGCTGCGAGGCAATGGCCCGCATGGAATCTGCGGTAAACAACCGATGCAGTGGCAGGCCGCCGCGCTGAACTTCGGCCGCCAGCATATCGCGGCCTTTCTCCGTCGCTTCCTCACGGCGCTCTTTGGCAAACCACGCGCGGATTTTGTTCTTGGCCCGTGGGGATACAACGATGTCCAGCCAATCTCGATTGGGGCCGGCGGATTGGTCCTTCGAGGTGAAAATCTCGACCTTATCGCCGGTCTTGAGCTTGGATTCCAGCGCGACCAGCTTGCCGTTGACCTTGGCACCGATGCACCGGTGCCCCACTTCGGTGTGCACCGCGTACGCAAAGTCCAGCGGGGTAGCCTCCGCCGGCAGAGTCACGGCATCACCCTTCGGCGTGAACACGAAGATCTGATTAGTCGATAGATCGTAACGTAGGTTGTCAAGGAACTCATTCGGATCAGCGGCTTCTTTTTGCCAATCCAGAAGCTGGCGCATCCAGGCCATCTGGTCGACTTCACCACTATCGCCCTTGTGGCTACCCTTGGTTTCCTTGTACCGCCAGTGCGCCGCGATACCGAACTCGGCCTTGTGATGCATTTCGTGTGTACGAATCTGCACCTCCAGTGGCTTGGCTTTGGGCCCGACCACGGTGGTGTGCAGCGATTGATACACCCCAAAGCGTGGCGCGGAGATGTAGTCCTTAAACCGGCCTGGCATCGGGTGGTATAAGGTGTGGATCGCGCCCACGGCGCCATAGCAATCGCGCACGGAATCAACCAAGATACGGATGCCTACGAGGTCGAAAATCTCATCAAAATCTCGCCCTCGCACGATCATCTTCTGATAGATCGACCAGTAGTGTTTAGGCCGTCCCACCACGGTGGCCTGAATACCGGAACGTCGCAACGCTTCCTCGATCTCGCGCTTCACATCCGCGATGTACGAATTTCGCTTGGGCGCGCGATCAGCGACCATCCGCACGATCTCGTCGTATTTCTTCGGATACAAAATGGCGAAGGATAGATCCTCCAGCTCCCACTTCACGGTCGCCATTCCCAGTCGGTGTGCCAGCGGGGCGATCACTTCGAGGGTTTGCCGGGCTTTCTTGGCCTGCTTTTCCGGTGGCAAAAAGCGCATGGTTCGCATGTTGTGCAACCGGTCAGCGACCTTAATCACCAGCACCCGGGGATCGTTGGCGATTGCTACAATCATCTTGCGAATGGTTTCGGCTTCCGCTGCGGACCCCAGCACCATCTTGTCTAACTTGGTTACTCCGTCGACCAGCCGAGCAACTTCCGCGCCAAAATCGGCCGTCAATTCATCGAGGGTATAGTCCGTGTCCTCGACAGTATCGTGCAACAGCGCAGCCACCAGGGTGGTCGTATCCATGCCGATCTCCGCAGCAATCGTGGCTACTGCCAGCGGATGGGTAATGTATGGTTCCCCCGATTTACGCGTCACGCCTCGGTGTAAACGTTCGGCGACCTCATAGGCCCGCCCCAGCGCGTCCACGTCGGCTTTCGGATGATACTTGCGGTGAATCGCCACAAGTGGTCCCAGCACGGGGTTCACGCGGGTGCGGCCACCGCCGGTCAGGCTGCGCGCTATTCGCGCTGCCATCCATAACGATCCCTTTTCGTTACTCATGACTGCTCACCGTTGCACCACTGGCTGTTTCTTTTGGTTCGACGCCCAGCTGCGCCAGCGACCGCGAATCTCCTTGGGCGACGACGTATAGAGGCAGATCGCGCAGCTTGTCGCGACCGTGCAAGCCTTCAACCTCAAGGACAACGGCTAGGCCCACGACGTGAGCACCAGCCTTCTCCAGGAGTTCTTGGGAAGCTCGTAGTGTGCCACCGGTGGCCAACACATCGTCGATGAGGATGATGCGTTTGCCGTCGAGGGGAATGCCGCTAGCCGGGATCTCCAACGTGGCACTGCCATATTCCAAGTCGTAGTTCACTTGGTGGACCGGAGGCGGCAGCTTTCCCCCCTTGCGCACGGCCAGCACTCCCACACCTAATTCGTGCGCAACAGCGCTACCGAGCAGGAAGCCACGGGCATCTAGTCCACCTATCAGATCCGCGCCTGCATCTCGGCACGCATCGGCCAAATCGTGCACCAGCACGCGGTAGCAATCGGGGTCGGCCAAAACGGGTGTGAGATCCTCAAACACAATGCCGGGTTTGGGGAAATCTGGGACTATGCGCGTGAATTTCTCCAGCGCCTCCTTAGCCGTCTTGGGCTGCGCGGTGGGTGGAGTAACGGGATTATGCACGGACTAAAACCTCTTGCGCGTCGGTCGTCAAAGATTCGATGGTGCTGCCCCGCACACGAGGCAACACTACGTGTCGCTTACTTTAGCGAACACGTGAGGATTAACTACCTTTTCCGGGGTTAGAGGTACCGCTCGCACCCGATTGGTTGGGATTGTTCGAGGGGGTTTTGGCATCCGGATCTGCAGCAGCGGGCGCATCATCAGGAACCGGCGTAATACGGGTGATCCACCGGTCCATGTTCCAGCTGACCCCCCCATCTGCCCCATTGTCCATGACGTTGTGCAAGTGGCCCTCAAACGCAATCGTGCGGGCTTCGGTCACCAATGGAATCGAGTAGCTGGCGGCCTGCAGCTTCTTTTCCTCTCGCTGGATTTCTGTCAGGCGCCCGGAAACACCGTGGGCCACCGCCGCATTGCGCCCAAAAGTGGTGCGGGTATCCAACAACACGTCGTAATCAACTCCCAATACCCCGTAATCACTTATGCCGCGGGGCACTGGCTCCACATTCACACCGGCAGCGCCACACGTCTGTTTAATCTTGTCCACGATGACTTTGTACCGGGACGTGGTTTCTAGGTATCCGATACGGATCGTCTGGCCTGTCAACGCTGCCACTTTATCCGGCGCGAAAACGGTATTCTCTTGGGATGTGCGGGTCAGTTGGCTGGAAAGTGGGTGCGATGGCCCAATCACGCGCAAACCAGCTGGTTTCACGCGCGCACCAGAGTGTTTAGTCACGGCATCAGCCAAGCCACGCTGATCGATGCAGTAGTTGAGGGCGCTTCGGGCTTCGGGGGTGCCCAGTGGGCCCAGATCGGAAATACGCAAAGTGTCCACCCGGGAAGACTGCACACGCGTGACGCGCCAGTCCGGCTCCTTCAATCCCAGCTCTTCAAGATTCTTACCCGCGTCAATATCTGCAACCTTTAGTTGGTTGTGCTCCCGGAGCGTGGCTAGGTCTGCCCGCCGTGGCCACACATGGATCGGCTCCTCGACGGGTTTTACACCCGACCACCCAGGGTTGGCGGTCAATTCGAGGTGCCCATCTTCCCCGCGGGATGCGATCTTGTACGGACCCGACGTGGGCACGCTTGTCGGATCGGTTTTGCTGAGCAAAAAAGTCTCTTGCCACTGCTTCCCCATTTCGGTAAGCATTGCCTCGTCGCCCGATCGCAGTGCTTGGGCTGCATCGGGCAGCTTCGCGCGCTCGGCAACCGTATGCATGGGCAGCACGCTGCCCGCGCTAAACAGTTCCCTGTACCGCTCGCCGAATCCCGGCTTGAAATTCACTACGAACCGTTTGGATCCGGGCTGGCAGTCCAGGCTCTGAACCTGCGAGAATAATGGCATATCCGAGCCGAATAAGTCCGGACGCTTGGAGGCCTCATACGTCAACAGGAAGTCATCGCACACCACCGGTTTCCCGTCGGAATACTCGGCTTGGCTGTTGATCTGGTAGTTGATGACCGCTTGGTTACGTTTGCTGGGAAAGGCCTTCACAATGTCCGGATTTGGCAACAATTGCTCATCGGGACCTTCAATGAAAGCTCCTGGATACAGTCGGGCGCTGATTTTGCCGGCGTCCGTGGCTACACCCAACGCGGTGCCGGCGTTCGTCGTAACCAGTTCTTGTGGCAACGCGTACCCGAATTGCTCTTCGGGAGCAGCGCTATCGCCGGGGCCTCGATCACCGGCGCAGGAAGCCACCGCAACCGTGATCGCCGCCGCCCCCGCGGTCGCCGCGATTTTCTTGCCAACCGAGCCTTTCACAAACACCTTCCTACCTTGTCGCCCACCGCGAGCAGCGAACCAGATCCACGATCACTGAGTTCTCCGTGCTACATTCCCGGGCGCCACGTTTGCCCGGCTGCACCGGTCTCTGGCCCGTCATGGCGGGCTGAATCGTGCGTTGCTTCCCTACCTGTGCCTTCGGCCTGGTCATTTTTTGCTGGCTTAGTCACCCGGCTGGCATTACTGGGGAACTGAACCTTGCGACCACCATTTTTACTCGACGCCCCGCTGGAACCCACCGCCGAATTCAATGGGTTGCCATTATCAGCACCGACTTCGGTTGATGCACCGCGCCCGGTGGAGTCGGCTGCACGCGCGCGGTTAATCGCGTCCTCGCTTGCAGAATCAAAGTCGCCCCCGCGGTCCCCATCTGTATCGGGACTTGCGCTGTGCTGGATGTTGGCACTGTGCTGGGTGTCGGCGGTTCGCTGCGCCGCTGTCCCGCCGGCGTTGCGATCCAGGCCGGCCACATCGGAAGCGCTCGTAGCGCCAACTGCGGCGACACCTGCCATCTCAACAGCTTGGTCGTTTTTACCTTCACCACCTTCGCGAGCCTTGCGAACGCGTTCGTTGTGCTCCCGGTACTTACGCTGACGGGACTTAATCGTGGCCAACAGTGGAGCCGCGAAGAAGATGGAGTTAAACGTACCGACAATCACACCAATGAACTGCACCAGCGCCAAGTCCTTGAGCGTTCCTACGCCCATCAAACCTACCGCCACCACCAGCAACGACACGATAGGCACTGCCGAGAAGATGGAGGTGTTGATCGAGCGCATAATGGTCTGATTCAACGCCAGGTTGGCTTGTTCATCGAACGTAGAGCGGGTGGACCCAAACAGGCCCGAAGTGTTCTCGCGAATCTTGTCGAACACCACCACCACGTCGTAGAGGGAGAATGCCAAGATCGTGAGCAAACCAATCACCGTTGCTGGCGAGACCTCGAAACCAATGAGGGCATACAGGCCGGCCACCACGGCGAGATCCAGCAAGATTGTGACGATGGCAGCCAGGGCCATGTCCCGTTCCAAGCGGATAGTGATGTAGGTAAAGACGATCAGCAAGAATACGCCCAGCGACAACAGCATGCGCTGCGTGATGGATTTACCCCACGATTCGGAGACCGTGGAATCCGTCACTGCGTTCTCGCTGACCTCGCCCGCGGCATTCTTAGGATGGAACTTCTCAAATAGAGCGGAACGAACCTGACGAATCTGATCTTCACTCAGGCGCTCAGAGGTCACCTCGATGACGCGCGAATCGCCACTACCCACAGTCTGGGCGGACTGAGGGGCAATGCCAATGGCATCCTTAAACGTCTCTTCCACCTGTGACTGCGTGACGTTTTGCGCCGGTGGCATGGCAATCCTTGTGCCTCCCTGGAAGTCAATGCCCAGTGTGAACCCACGAATCAGGATCGCACCGATGGCTACAACCAGCATCGCGGCCATGAGGGAGTACAACTTGCGGCGGTTCGGAATAATCCGGAACCCGCCCATGCCGTTATACATCTTGCCGAAGAATCCCATGGAAGAATCCTTGTCGCCCTCATCGTCGCGCTGAGACTTATTGGCCTCTGCCGCACGGAATGCCGATCCCAGGCCATTGAGCCGCGGTGCTGCAAACGCGGGGCGTCGAGATGCCAAAATAACCAGTGGAGCAGAGACCAAGAAAGCAATCAGAAGGTCGAAGATAGTGGTCAGGCCAAGGGTGAAGGCGAAGCCCTTGACCTCGCCAATGGCCAGGAAGTACAACACGAGCGCTCCGAACAAGCTCACGGCCTTACCCGTGACGATCGTGCGACGGGCGCGCTGCCATGCGCGTGGAACGGACGAGCGGAACGTAGACCCATCGCGGATTTCGTCCTTGATGCGTTCGAAGTAGATAACGAACGAATCGGCCGTGGTGCCCAAACCAATGATTAGACCAGCGATACCTGCGAGGTCCAAGCTGTAGCCAATCCAGCGACCCAGCAACACGATCAGGCCATAGACCAGAGCGAACGCGGCCAACAGGGAGACAATCGCAATGACGCCCAAACCGCGGTAGTAGACCAGGGCGTAGATTGCGATGAGCGCCAAACCGACAGCGCCGGCGATCAGACCGGCCTTCAGGGAGGCCTCACCCAGAGTTGGGGAAATCGTGGTGGTTGTACCGCCGGGCTCACCATTTTCACCCACAAAGCTGATGGGCAAAGCGCCGTAGCGCAGGTTATTGGCGATGTCCTGAGCTTCCTTCTCGCTGAACTCACCAGTAATCTGCGAGGTATTGCCCGGAGGGGTTGGCTCCTGGATCACCGGAGCGGAAATCACCTTCGAGTCCAGGGTGATGGCGACTTGCTGCTGCAGCATCTGTTGCCCAAATTTGAACCAAGTCTCGCCACCGGGGGTCTGCTTACCGGTCTTGAACTTAAAGGAGATGGACATCTGGGCGGTCTGTGGGTTGAGACCACCTGTGATGGGGGCGTTCCCGTCGATCATTGCGCCAGTGAGGAACTTGGCATCGGGGCCTGGCTTCGAGCCCTCCAGTAGCGGCGCAGGGCCCAGCACTTGAACCTGACCTTCGTTATCGCAGGTCACAAAGGGCTTCGACGGGTCATCGGCACCGGCCAACTTATCGCTGCCCTCACACGTCAAGAGGGCACGAGCAGCCTCCTGCTTATTAGCCTTGTCTGACTGGCGGTCTTCCAGCAATACCTTGACCATCTTGTCACGGTTTTTCTGCTGCTCCACACTTGTTTTGCCTTCAGCGGGGGCCTTGGCGGTGACCTTTAAGTCCTTCGGCGCATCTGGCACCTTTTGTTGCTTGAGGAACTTCATGAGGTCGTCCAGCTTTTGCTGGCCGACCTCGGGCGTGATCGCCCCGACCTCTACCCAGCGGTTCGCCATTGCCTCGACTTCTTTAAACACACCCTTGTCTGGCTGTGCGGGCTGCTGCACCACCGGGCGGAAAACAAGCTGTGACGTCTTGCCCAACGCACGGGCTTCCTCCACGTTTTCACCAGGAACGGTGATCACGAGGTTACTGCCGTCCGCACGTACTTCCGCGCCGGAAACACCCATGCCGTTGACGCGGTCGCTGAGGATACGGCGTGCTTGGTCCAGCTGCTCCGAACTGGGCTTGGCACCCTGCGGGACAAGGGTGATGCGGGTGCCACCCTGCAAGTCGATGCCCAACTTGGGCGAGAGCGACTTGCTGCCGGTGAAGAAAATCAAGCCAAAAACAATGACGAGGATAAGGGCGAAGAGCGCTAGTGCTCGCTTCGGCCATGCAAACGAGTTGTTTTTGGCAGCTCGTGTGGAGCGTTTCGTGGCCACAGTAAAGACTCCTGGGCGTATATCGGGAACTACTGACGTGAAATGAATACGGACTGCCTGCGCCGGATGAGAAAAGCGTGCGTTAACCGCACTCTACAAGCAGATCGAATCGTAACCTGATGATTCTAACCCTTGAGGGGCGATTACGTAAGAACCGCGCGGTGGGGAGTCTGGGAAACTCTCCATAAACCGCGCGGTCAAACACTTTAGCGACGATCCTCGGGCGAACCCTTCGGGTTGTCGTCCGTGGACGGGCCGTCGACCTCGTGCTGATCAACCGGGCTGGAAGTGCTGGGGTTGCTCTGCTGCAACGCATCCCCTTGCACCGAACCGGTATCGACGGAATCAACTGGGTTGAGCACCGCGGTGCGGTCCCAGGTGGTTACCACGCTAGGAGCGATTTCTAGGTCGATCGTCTTTTCACCCACGTTGTGAATGCGCCCCTGTAGTCCGGAGGTCATACGCACCACCATGCCGGGGCGCAGTTGTTCTTGGAAGGCGCGAATCTCCTTGAGCCTTTGGTTTTGCTTCCGCATTTGGAATAACGGGAGTGCAATGAAAACCAGTAGGACAAGAATAAGAATGAGAGGATCCATACCTGCCAGTGTGCCATATCCTTGCGGTGACCTAATTACCGCACCCCACCGTTCTTAACCACCGCTTTCGCTGAAGCTAACGCTTGCGTAGCCATGCGGGCGCCGCTACCGGCACAGCGAATAATTACAGACCAATAGTGCCCTCTGGAGGTTCCAGCCCCACGTGTCTCCATGCCATGGCCGTAGCCACTCTTCCGCGTGGCGTACGCGCTAGCATGCCGGCTCGCACTAGGTAAGGCTCGCACACTTCTTCTACGGTGGAGGGTTCTTCACCCACGGCTATCGCTAGTGTATTGACGCCCACAGGCCCTCCGCCATGGCCTCTCACGAGGGCATCGAGCACTGCGCGGTCGAGGCGGTCCAAACCGGATTCGTCCACGTCAAACACCAGTAGCGCTGCTTTAGCCACTTCCAAGTTGACCTTGCCGTCCGCATTCACATCAGCGAAATCGCGGACTCGACGCAGCAAACGGTTCGCAATACGCGGGGTGCCACGCGAACGCGAAGCGATTTCCCAGGCAGCATCGTGACTGATGTGCACACCCAGAATTCCTGCAGCGCGAGTGACCACGCGTGTGAGGTCCTCCACGTCGTAAAACTCCATTTGGGCGGTGAAACCAAAGCGATCCCGCAATGGACCTGTCAGCATACCGGCGCGCGTAGTAGCACCGACCAACGTAAACGGGGCAACTTCAATGGGAATGGAAGTGGCTCCCGGCCCCTTTCCGACGATCACATCAATGCGAAAGTCCTCCATTGCCATGTACAGCATTTCTTCCGCTGGCCTGGCAATACGGTGGATCTCGTCAATGAACAGGACATCGCCTTCCATCAAGTTGGATAGCATCGCGGCGAGATCACCCGCCCGTTCCAGCGCCGGGCCACTGGTCATACGCAGTGACGTTCCCAGCTCCTGGGCAATAATCATGGCCATAGTGGTTTTACCCAAGCCCGGCGGCCCGGCCAACAACACGTGATCCGGAACTACTCCACGCGCACGAGCGCCACCCAAAACCAGATCAAGCTGAGTGCGGACCTTCGGCTGGCCGATAAACTCACCCAGAGATTTGGGGCGCAGCGAGCTTTCTACATCGGAATCCCCCGGCACCTGTCCACCGCTGAGGTCCGGGTTGATTCCGCCACCTGCGTTAGCGCCACTGAACTCGAAAGCACCCGAGGGTAACTCGAATTCAGTTTTTTCCACGTCACTCATGTTTGCCTACCTTACCTCTGCCCGCGGACACTCTTCGTCACTACGCATAGCCACTCCCATAAGACTGTGTCGAAGTGACAGAGCCTCGTGGCCATCTCCCGTCGGACCGCCACGCGCCTATTTACTACCACCGAGGTGCGACAGCGCCGCTCGGAGTAAGCTCGAAGCTTCCAAAAGCCCCGCACCCTCAGTCCGAGATGCGACCTGCGAGACAGTAGATGCCGCCTTTGCTTCCGTGAAGCCGAGGCCCACCAGAGCTTCTTCCACCTGTGCTCGCACGGAATCACTTAACTCCTGTGGAGAACCGTTCGTGGCAGCGCTAGGCGTCGATAGATCAGAAGACAACGCACCCAGCTTGCCCTTGAGGTCTACGACCATGCGTTCGGCCAGCCGTTTTCCCACACCTGGGGCGCGTTGCAGTGTTTTAGCATCGCCATCGGCCACCGCAGCGGCTAATTCAGCGGGAGTGAGAACACTCATAATCGCCAAAGCAACCCGGGCGCCCACCCCGGAAACCTTTTGTAGGGCCACGAAGGTTTGGCGCTGGTCGGAATCGGTGAACGCATACAACATCTGTGCGTCCTCGCGAACCACCAAGGTGGTGAGGACGAAGGCTTCGGAACCACGCTCCAGCGATCCGACAATCGCTGGGGTGGTGTGGCAGTGATACCCAACGCCACCACATTCCACTACGACGTAATCGAGACCTTTATCAATAACGATTCCACGCAACGAGGCAATCATGAATGTCCTTTCTCAAGGGATTTTAACGAGGAGTACCGACTACCCATAGCGGGTTCACGCAACGAGATATACATGGAACCACTCATGACTGTCCT
Source organism: Corynebacterium sp. HMSC28B08 (assembly GCF_001806865.1). Taxonomy (NCBI): domain Bacteria; kingdom Bacillati; phylum Actinomycetota; class Actinomycetes; order Mycobacteriales; family Corynebacteriaceae; genus Corynebacterium; species Corynebacterium sp. HMSC28B08. The sequence continues at coordinate 153,169 of NZ_KV786165.1, read as the reverse complement.
TTTACGATATGGTTCAACGGTGCGCGCCAACAATGGCAGACGGCGAGGGCAAGCGCATCGGCAGCATCGGCGGGCTTAGGCGGCTCACCAAGACCAAGAATGCGAGTTACCATCGTGGTCATTTGCGGTTTATCGGCCCGCCCGTTGCCTGTGATCGCCTTCTTCACCTCACTGGGGGTGTACATGTGCACATCCAGCCCGCGTTTGGCTGCCGCGAGCATCAATACACCGGAGGCGTGAGCAGTATTCATCACCGTCGACACATTCGATCGTTCGAAAACCCGCTCCAGAGCCACTACGTCCGGGCGATATTCGTCCATCCATTCTTCCACCGCATTCGACAAGCGCAATAAGCGAGAGGTGAGGCTATCGGTGGCGGGCGTGCGGACTACCCCCACGGCTATTGGCAGTACAGAACGCCCGCGACCTGCTTGGACGACAGACAGCCCGCACCGCGTCAAACCTGGGTCAATCCCCATCACTCGCAGGCCGGCCAGGTTGCGGGTTCGTTGGCCGACGCCACGCGCCACCCCTCCCTCACCCATCCCTGCAAGCGCGCGGGAATCGACTCCTGGGCGCGCATGGGGGGCAGGATGTGATGGCGATTTATTCATAGCGCTCACTAATTTAGCACACGTGTTCCAAAAATGGAGTGTGCTGTGCGCGGTCAGTGAAATCCTATCCACCTCGGGGGGCGCACCTTCTCATCACCCCCACCCGACCTCCGGCCCCCAGCTACGGTTGCCGGCTACAGTTGCCAACTACGGCCCCCAGCTACGGTTGCCAACTCCAACCCCGGCTACAGTTGCCAACTTCGGCCACCAGCTACAGTTGCCAACTCCAGCCACCAGCTACAGTTGCCAACACTGGCCACCAGCTACGGTTGCCGACATCCTGCTACCGCGCCGTTACTTCGGACTTCAACCGAACCTACGGTATGTTTTCATACATGACACCAAAGAAGCTCTACTCCACCCTAGCGGTAGCCGAAACCATCACTTGGGCGCTGCTTATCGGGGGAATGATCCTGAAATACACGGACGTTACCCCACTTGGAGTGCGCATAGCCGGGGGAATCCACGGCTTTGTGTTCCTCACCTACTGCGTTGCCACTGTGCTGCTTTGGATCAATAATCGCTGGAGCTTCGGCCGAGGAATTCTAGGCTTACTGTCCTCCGTGATCCCCTTTGCCACCATTCCATTCGAAAAGCAGGCAGATAAAGCAGGTGTGCTCAACGGCGCGTGGCGGTTCACCGCTGATGCGCTCGATCCCCACGAACGCCCCAGTAACGTGGCTGAACACGGACTGGCCTTTGCGGTAAGCAAACCAATTGTGACCTTAATCGTCGTACTGATCGCCGTGGCTCTGTTGTTCAGCGGCCTGCTGGCGCTGGGATCTCCACTGGAGTGGTTTAAAAACTAATCCGGGTTCACTTGAACCCGGATTCCTCTAATCTTCCAGTTCGGCCATAACGTCGGCTGGGATATCCATATTCGTGAAGATGTTCTGTACATCGTCACAGTCCTCTAGCACGTCAATGAGCTTGAGGTTCTTCCTAGCGGTTGTCGCGTCTACTGGTACTTCGGTAGACGCGCGGAAGTCCGGCTCCACGGAGTCGTATTCGATCCCGGCTTCCTGCAGCGCATCACGCACAGCGGAAAGATCCGTAGGTTCACTGACAACTTCGAACTTTTCGCCCAGGTCATTAACTTCCTCCGCACCGGCATCTAACACAGCCATGAGGATGTCATCTTCGGTGTGCTCGCCCTTATCGAGAATCACCACCCCCTTGCGGGTGAATTGGTAAGACACTGAACCGGCATCTGCCATGTTGCCGCCGTTCTTGCTCATAGCGGTGCGAACATCGGTAGCCGCGCGATTTCGGTTATCGGTAAGGCATTCAATGAGCATCGCCACGCCACCGGAGCCGTAGCCTTCGTACATGATGGTTTCCCAGTCAGCGCCACCGGCTTCTTCGCCTGAACCACGCTTAACGGCACGATCGATGTTGTCGTTCGGGACAGAGGACTTCTTCGCTTTCGTAATGGCGTCCTGCAGCGTCGGGTTTGCGCTGGGATCGCCACCACCGGTACGAGCGGCTACTTCGATGTTTTTGATCAGCTTGGCAAATTCCTTGCCGCGCTTGGCATCGTTAGCTGCTTTCTTGTGCTTTGTGGTTGCCCATTTTGAGTGGCCTGCCATCGTCCTCTTCCATCATCTAACTAACTGGTACTTGTTCTACTTTACGCCGTGGGCTGCCCAAGCCCAATGAACCCACCCTAAAAACTTTGGTGAGTTGACGAGCCTTTGAGTTGGGACAGCGAGCTATACGTGTTGCCTCTTTCTACGCGGCTGGGACAACCAGCTCCCGTAAAAAGTACTCGTGTACCCCATCATCACTAGTGAGCTCTGGGTGAAAACTGCAGCCCATCACGTGACCGCTGCGTACAGCTACGACGGTTCCGTCAGCCAGGGTGCTCAGGACAACGACGTCATCTCCCACGCGCTCGACCTGTGGTGCGCGGATAAACACGGCTTCTACTTGTCTGCCGCGATGTCCGAATTGCAAGGTGGTTTCAAAACTATCTTTTTGACGCCCGAAAGCATTCCGACGAACACTGATGTCTAGGCTATGAAGACTGTGCGCGTCCGCACGGGTGTCGAGAACCTCATCGGCTAGGAGAATCAACCCTGCACAGGTGCCGAACGCGGGCAGTCCGGCAGCGATGGCCTCTTGCAGTGGTTGCAACAATCCCCCGAGCTCCAGCAGTTTGCTCATCGTGGTGGATTCGCCGCCGGGCAGGATGATCCCGTCGAGCCCTTCTAGGTGGGCCGGCCGGCGCACTGCGACCACTTTCACCCCGAGTCGCTCCAGCGCGCGAGTGTGCTCCGCGAAGCCTCCCTGTAGCGAGAGTACTCCTACGGTGAATCCAGAGAATTCGTTGTTCATGGTGTTCGTTTGAACCATCCTTAGCCGCGATCCTGTTCCTGCTTGAAAGGCACGGCGATCTTTCCCTCGTGGAGCGTTCGGGTAAGCCCTTCCTGGGTCACCACAGCCACTAAGTCCCCCTGTTGGTTAAACAACCTCCCGTGGGTAAGTGCACGTCCTGCATGCGCCGATGGAGATATCTGGTCATACAATAGCCATTCGTCTGCGCGGAACGGACGGAGGAACCACATCGCGTGATCCAACGAGGCTTCCTGGACCTGCTCAGACTGGTGCGGAACCAACGCTGACGACAAAAGGGTCATATCCGACATATACGCCAATGTGCAGATGTGGAATGTTTCGTCATCGGGTAGCTGCTGCTTTGAACGGAACCACACTAGCTGCTGGCTAGCGGTGTACTTGTTGTGCTCAAAGTGCTCTGGGTCCACGTATCGGATATCCCAGTCACTCCACTCCTCCATGAGTTTGCGGCGCGTATCCGTCATCCGGTCGTGGTCCACCACGATGGAATCTGGGTCGGGAACCGCACGCATCGTGTCCGAGTGCTCTGGCCCCTCATCATCGCGCACGTGAAAACTCGCTTGCATGATGAAGATCGCCCGCCCGTTTTGCACGGCTTTTACACTGCGCGAAGCAAACGATCGCCCATCCCGTACGCGATCGACCAAATAGGTGGTGGGGGCGTCGGGATTACCCGGCGCCAAGAAGTAGGCGTGCAATGAGTGCACACCCTTCGTATCTTCGACTGTGTTGGTGGCCGCCACTAGAGCCTGTGCGGCCACCTGTCCTCCGAAGGTGCGCGCCAGCTTGGAGGGAATGACCTGGCCTCGATAAATGTCACGATCCACACGTTCTAGGTCGAGGACCTCGAGAATGCGCGGTGGTTGTGGTGTTGTCGAACTCATCGGTCCTAGTTTTTACCAGCCGCGTTCAGCCAAGCGGTGAGGCTGAGGAATCTCGTCCACGTTGATACCGACCATGGCCTCGCCCAAACCGCGGGAAACATTTGCAATGGTCTCGGGATCATCGTAGTTCTGGGTGGCCTGCACAATGGCGCGAGCACGCTTCTCAGGATCGCCAGACTTGAAGATGCCGGAACCGACGAACACGCCTTCGGCACCCAACTGCATCATCATCGCAGCATCGGCTGGGGTGGCGATACCGCCAGCGGTGAACAAGACGACCGGCAGCTTGCCCTTTTCGGCAACCTCGCGCACCAATTCGTACGGGGCCTGCAGCTCCTTGGCTGCAACGTACAGCTCGTCTTCAGCCATAGACTTCAAACGATTAATCTCTGCGCGGATGGTGCGCATGTGCGTCACAGCGTTGGATACATCACCCGTGCCGGCCTCGCCTTTAGAACGAATCATGGCAGCACCCTCATTGATGCGACGCAGGGCCTCACCGAGGTTGGTTGCACCACACACGAATGGAACAGTGAAATCGAACTTGTCGATGTGGTTCTTGTAGTCGGCCGGGGTCAGGACCTCGGACTCATCAATGAAGTCCACGCCGAGGGACTGCAGAACCTGAGCCTCAACGAAGTGGCCAATGCGCGCCTTCGCCATGACTGGAATGGAAACGGACTCGATAATGCCCTGGATCATATCCGGATCGGACATCCGGGAAACGCCGCCCTCGGCACGAATGTCAGCAGGCACGCGCTCCAGCGCCATCACTGCCGTAGCGCCAGCATCTTCAGCGATCTTTGCTTGTTCCGGGGTAACAACGTCCATGATGACGCCCCCCTTGAGCATGTCAGCCAAGCCGCGCTTCACACGTGCTGTGCCGGTAGTTTCCTGTTGATTACTCACGTTCGCTCTTCCCGTCTCTAGCCATCTGAGCACGTCGCCCATCAGAAACGACCTGCCCCACATGATGGGTTGTTTAATGCTTCACTAGTCTAACCTGTCTAGTTTTGTGGTAGAGAAGCCGGGGGTGAAATTCTTACTCGTGGTGATTCGTTGTCGAGGCCTCGTAGAACTCCGGCATCGGTGCTCGTCCCGCCAACCTCAAAACCCGCACAATGGGACGCGCCCGCACGTTCCGAGTATCCGCCACGGCATCGTTATAAAACCGCGCCGCTAGGTCCACACGGGTTGACGCAGCGACGAAACTGCTATTGGCTAACACGCTTGGGCTGAGCTGGCGTGTCAGGGCATTTTCCGCGTCGGAGCGCATGCCCATGTTCGTCGCGCGCAATACCGTGCCGGATAGTCGATTGATCTCCTCCGCCATCTGCGGTTGCAGCGCTTCCACCACTGCGGCGCGAGCGTCCAGAGCCCCCTGCAAGTTGAGCCTGGCGGCGTCGGTACGAATATGCAAACGGTTGAGCCGTTGCGCCAGACCAAAAGCCCACATCCCCACCACAATGGCAGTGAAAAGGGCAATGAGAGCCAACAACGCCCAGACTGACATGGTGATCAACGCACGATCACCTTCCGCCCTGCTGCAGCGACGGCAGAATAAACTTCCTCGACTTTATCGGTGACCGTCTGCCAATCGAATTCTCTGCTCCGCTGCGCCCCACGGGCCGCCAGCGCGCGCCGCTTATTAGGGTTGGCTAGCAGTTCACTCACGGCAGCAGCCAACCCCGCAGAATCCCCGTTGGGAAAAAGCCTGGCCGAGTGTCCGTCCTGCCCCACTGCGGCGAAGGCAGGGATATCGCTGGCGACCACGGCAGCACCCGCGGCCATGGCCTCCACGAGGACAATGCCGAAACTCTCCCCGCCCGTATTCGGGGCAATGTAAATGTCACTGGCGGTGAGGGCACGGGCCTTATCCTCGTCCGACACCCGCCCCAAAATCCGTACATTGGCCTCCGAAGGGCCAAGCCCGACAGAATGTGACAACCCAACCTTGTTTAACCGGGCGACCAAATTATCCACTGAGCCTCCGCCGGCGATAACCAACTCCACTTCGGGCAACTGGCGCACGATGGCGGGCATGGCATCCAGCAGAATGTTCAAACCCTTGCGTGACTCCTCGAATCGGCCCAGAAACATAATCCGCGGCCGGGTGGGATCCACCCCACTAATGGGTTCGGCGCGTCGATACATACCCGTGGCAACCCCGTTAGGAATCAACACCGGATCCCCCGCCAAGTTTTCCACCTGCCACCGCCGGGCCTCTTCCGAGACCGCAATGCCACCTTGAATCCGCTCTAATAGCGGACGAAGGAAAGGTAAAGCGAGGCGCAACAAATACGAAGAACTCGCCGACGCGTGATAGGTAGCCACGATCGGCCCCTCCGCCCGTCGCAGGGCCAACATGGAATACGACGGAGAGTTCGGCTCGTGGATATGCAACACGTCGAAGTTGTTATCGGCAATCCACCGATCGACATGGCGCGCGGTTTTTGGTCCAAAACTCAGCCGGGCGACGGAGCCGTTGTACCGAATGGGTACTGCCTTGCCGCCCAGTTCCACAAAACTAGGCACCCGGGAGCGATCGCTGCCCGGGCCTATAAGGCTGACCTCGTGGCCTCGCTTGATCAGCTCCGTGCACAGGTCAATCGCATGGATCTGCACCCCGCCTGGCTCATCAAAGGAGTAGGGACAGATCATTCCAATACGCAATGGTCGCTACCCCTCCTGCTTTACTGAGCCTTCGAATGCCGGCCGATTAACCCGATGCTCCATCCCCATGGCCCGCAGCCGGCGCATGGAAAAATCCGCCAACCAGACCGGTTGCAAGATGTGCCAATCAGCTGGATCACGCGCGATATTTGCGGCGAATTCATCGGCTTGTTGCTGAACGATGTCCTCCAACGGCCGATCGGTATCAATCGGTTCCCCAACGTGAATACGCCAACCCTCCTCCACACGTGGCAACCCCCACCGACCGCGCGTCCGGTGTTCGGTGAAGCTCATTCCCGCGGTCATCAATACAGCACCGGTTCGCTGAGCTAACAATGCGGGACCCGGCGGCAAAGTAGCCTCTTCGCCGAAAAAACGGGTCAATACGCCTCGGCCAGTGAGGTCACGTTCACCCATCAGGCACACCACACCCCCTTCGCGCAGCACTTCCTCCATTAACTCCATCGGAGGTCGCTCTGCTCCGGTCAAGGCAATAACCTTGAATCCCAGGCTCTCACGGTAGTCTACGAAAGCATCGAATAGGCTCTCCGGCTTCAACCTTTCTGCCACGGTCGTAAACTCGCCATTGTTGGCCACCAGCCACACCCCGGCTATGTCCCAGTTCGCAGAGTGTGGCAGCGTAACTACTACCCCCTTGCCACGGGCGATGGCTGCAAATACCCGCTCCGCACTTCCCTGGGTAAATCCCGCGTCGATGCGGGCGACAAGCGATTCGTCCACCATTGTGGGTAGGCGGAAAGCTTCCCTCCAATACCGCATGTAACTTCGCATGGCATCCCGCACCAGCTGCTTGGTCACGTTCTCGGGCCCAACTACGCGAGCGAGGTTGCGGCGCAGCTGTTCTGGGCCTTTTCCATTTTTCGACGCCACATCGGCCATCGCCGTGAATAGCCATCGAGCGACTGGCTCGGGTGCGATAGCCGTGAGCTTCCAGCCAGCTTTGTACGCGAAAGCTGTCAAGGAATCGCGAAGTTCCTGTGCCGTGTTTGAACTCATAGTTCGTGCCAGTTTTTCTTCGTTGGTAGGAATAGGTGCCAAGGGACGTTACCCCTTGTTCTCGGGCGTGGAGAATTCACGCGCCCCCGTGGGCGCAGCAATCTTAGCGGCAGCATTCTCAGCGGTCGCAGTGATCCACAGGCGTTCGATGACCGTGTACACGCTACCCGCTGCCAACGCCCACAGGCCAATAGCCAAAATATAGGGCAGCCCAAGTCCGTGCAGACCGATTGAAACCAGCCCAATGAGGAGGCGCTCCGGGCGCTCGATTAAGCCACCAATCACCTTAATATCGCTGGCCTCTGCCCGAGCTTTGACGTAGCTAGTGACTTGGCTGCAGACCAGAATCAACAAGACCGCGCACAACAAACCAACTTCGTGCGGTTCATGAAGCACAAAATACACCGTCAGCGCTGCGAAAATCGCGCCATCGGAAAGGCGATCGCAGGTGGCGTCCAAAACAGCGCCAAAGTTCGTGCCGCCGCCTCGCATTCGGGCCATAGTTCCGTCCACCATGTCGGTGGCGACCGTTAGGCCTATAAGAGCGGCGGCGATGAATAGGTGGCCAGCGGGGATCAGCCAGAGGGCGAAAATTATGGCCAGGACGGTCCCCGCGATCGTCACCATGTTGGGGGTTACTCCCCACGAGCTCAGGCGCCGCGCAATAGGTTCGATGACCACGGCAGCTGGTTTTCTGCCATGCACACTAAGCATTGCTCTCTCCTGGCTCGACCTCTGCCCATGCCCGCGCAAGCAAGTCACGGGTTTCACGCAATGTCTGTGGTAGGACCTTCGTGCCGGTCATAACGGTCATGAAGTTAGCATCTCCGGTCCATCGCGGCACGATGTGCTGATGTAGATGGGTGGGCACGCTGCCACCGGACGCTTTACCCAAATTCAATCCCACGTTGACTGCATCGGGGTTGGAACTGTGCCGGAGGGCCTTCAGCGCCGTTTTGGTAAATTGCGCGAGCTCTGCGGTTTCCTCATCCGTTAACTCCGTGTAGTCGGCTACCGCACGGTACGGGACAACCATCATGTGCCCGGGGTTGTATGGGAAAAGATTCAATACGCAGTACACCGTCTCGCCGCGGGCAATGATCAATGCGTCTTCATCGGATTGCTTCGGCAATTCCACAAAAGGATCGGCCGATCGTGGGGACTTCGTTAGGTAGGTGGAGCGATATGGCGCCCACAGGCGCAGCAACCCGTCTGGGTTATTCGGGGTGTCTCCCACCCCAGAATCCACGTACGGGGTATCAGTCATCCCTCTCCAACTCCTTTCGATTGATATTCCGACTCTCCACGTCCGGCTATTAGGTTACTCAGGCCCTGCTCACTGTTTTACCGAATAAACAGCCACTCCCACTGTCCATACACGGGGTACGCACAGGGAAACGGCTGTCTGTCACTGTCGGCGCGCTAATCGAGCAGCGCCTCTACCTCGGCCTTTGTCGGCTGAGTGTTCCGGCGCTCGCCAATCCAGTTCGCGATTAGATCTACTGCCTTTTCACGCGGAACACCATTGACCTGGGATCCATCGAGGAAGCGGAAGCTAATGGCGTCAGCCTCAACATCCCGGCCACCTACCAACAACATGAAAGGAACTTTGCCGGTAGTGTGCGTACGAATCTTCTTCTGCATACGATCGTCAGACGTATCGACCTCTGCGCGGATACCGCGGTTGCGCAGACTGGACGCCACACCGTCCAGGTATTCGTTGAATTCATCAGCAACCGGAATACCCACCACTTGGTGAGGCGCCAGCCACGCGGGGAACGCGCCGGCGTAGTGCTCTAGCAACACACCAAAGAAGCGCTCGATGGATCCGAACAACGCACGGTGGATCATGATAGGGCGCTGCTTAGAACCATCGGGGGCGGTGTATTCCAAGTTGAAGCGCTCGGGCAGGTTGAAGTCCAACTGTACCGTGGACATTTGCCACGTACGGCCAATGGCATCCCGTGCCTGAACGGAAATCTTTGGACCATAGAACGCCGCACCTGCTGGATCCGGAACCAGTTCCAGGCCGGATTTGGTAGCTACGCGCTGCAGGATCTCCGTAGAGCGCTCCCAGATTTCGTCCGAACCCACGAACTTCTTCGGGTCCTTGGTGGACAGCTCTAGGTAGAAATCATCCAAGCCATAATCACGCAGCAGCGAGATGATGAATTCCAAAACCGTGGTGAGCTCTTCTTCCAGCTGATCCTCGGTGCAGTAGATGTGGGCATCGTCCTGCGTGAAGCCACGCGCGCGGGTCAAACCGTGAACCACGCCCGACTTCTCATAACGATAGACCGTGCCGAACTCAAACAGGCGCAGGGGCAATTCGCGGTAAGAACGGCCACGAGAAGCGAAAACCAGGTTGTGCATCGGGCAATTCATCGGCTTGGCGTAATAATCCTGTGCCTGCTTGGTGACGTTGCCATCCGCATCGGTTTCGCCGTCCAACTGCATGGGAGGGAACATACCCTCGGCATAGAAATCAAGGTGGCCCGACTTCTGGAACAGGTCGCCCTTCGTGATATGCGGGGTGTTGACGAAGGAGTAACCACTTTCGATGTGGCGACGGCGAGAGTGTTCCTCCATCTCCAAACGCACGATGCCGCCGTTGGGGTGGAAAACAGGGAAGCCAGAACCGATCTCGTCGGGGAAGCTGAAAAGGTCCAGTTCTGCGCCTAGGCGGCGATGATCGCGCTTTTCGGCCTCGGCCAGCATCTTTTGGTAAGTCTCTAACGCCTCCTTAGATTCCCACGCGGTGCCGTACACGCGCTGCAATCCCGCCTTAGACTGATCGCCGCGCCAGTACGCTGCAGAGGATCGAGTGATCGCGAAGGCGGGGATGTAACGGGTGGTGGGCACGTGCGGGCCGCGGCACAGGTCATACCATTCCACGTCACCAGTGCGGGGGTTGACGTTGGAGTACGCGGTCAATTCGCCCGCGCCGACCTCGGTGGCCTCATCGGAATCGGGGTCCACATTGCCCTTGTCATCAATCAACTCAGTCTTGAAAGGCTCGTGGGTGTATTCCGCACGTGCATCGTCCACTGAGGCATAGGCCTTGCGCTCGAACTTCTGGCCAGACTTGATGATTTTCTTCATCGTCTTTTCGATCTTGTTCAGATCTTCCGGCGTAAATGGCTCGGCCACATCAAAGTCGTAGTAGAACCCGTTTTCGATCGCCGGACCAATACCCAGCTTGGTGCCGGGGAATTCCTTCTGCACAGCTTGGGCCAGCACGTGTGCTGCCGAGTGTCGGATGACGCCGCGACCTTCCTCCGTATCGGCAGGGATAGCCGTGACCTGTTGCTCCTGCTCAGGAGCCCAAGAGAGATCCCGAAGGTTGCCATCCGAATCCTTCACGCACACGATTGCCTGCGGGCCCTTGTTCGGCAGTTCCAGGGGACGCATTGCTGCGCCCGCAGCCTCACCCGCGGAAACAGTGAAGGTGACCGGCTGGGTAGCCACTGTAGTTGCCTGTCCAGTGGGAGCACCGTGAGAGTGCTGGGCATGGGGCGAGTTGTGTGGGCTGAGGTCACTCACAGCAGGGATGTCCTTTCGGGATAGCGGTGATCGCCACATACCTGGTGACGATCTTCAACTCACAAGATATTACCCCTCTAAGACCTTCTGACCCCAGTAGGCACCCGATTGTGTGCCCGGTGGGCACCAGAATAGTGCGGATCCCACGTGTGTGATCCAGCGATTCAGGCGGTCCTTGTCCGCCAACCGGCGTTGCAGTTCGCTAAACCCCTGTTCGGGATCATCTTGGAAAGAGATAAAAATCAACCCCGTGCTCCCAAGCGGGGAAATCTCGCCATCCCAGTTGTAGGCGCGTCGGCGCATGCGTTTGCCGTTACCGGCAGCGATCCCCACGTGGCTGCGCGGATCGATGTAGGGCAGACCGGTCTGGTCCACTTTGTTCAAGTCCACGGGGTCGGTTTCTGCTACCCCGCCCAATGGAGCGCCTTCTTTAATCGTGCGACCGAAAACCACTTCACGGGAGGGACGATCGAGAGCTTCCCAATCGGGCATGTCGTACACGATACGGCGGACAACCATCGACGTGCCACCCTGGTCGTCCCAGATTGTATCGTCGTATTCGGCGTCGTTAGCGGGGTTGGCCGTACCGTCTTTAAAGCCCAGCAAATTGCGAGGGGTTTGTCCCTGGGGCGAGTCTACAAATCCGCGCTGGATCCACCGCGGACGGCAATAGTCCTGCCCCCCGCGAGTCAGCACGCGAACAGCATGGCTCACCGCCGTGAGGTCATCCCCGCACACCTGCAACACCACATCGCCGTGACTGAAGTCTTCATTGAGCCGGTCGCCTTTAAATGGAGGTAATCCCTGCTGATGATTCTTAACCCAGGAAGGCGTTTTCGAATCCAGCTTGGCGTCGGCAATAAGTTTTGGGCTCCAACCCACGGTAACGGTGAGGTTTAGCGGCGCTGCAGTGAGCTCGCTTTCCAAGTCAGCGAGAGCGGTTTCACCTTGGGTCATGGAGCGGGCGTCGCCTGTCCAGATCACCATGAGACGCCGCAGGTTACGGCGTAATTCACGGGGACTCAGACCCTCGCGGTTCAGATCGAACGCAACAACGACCGCATTGGCCTGACTGGGTGTTTGGATGCCTGCCTGGTGTGCCCCATCAAACGGAATCGTCGTGCGGTCGGTGGAGCGGGCCGAAAGAATTGGTGGCTGCTCACCCCCAGCGGTCGTAGCATCAGTGCTGTTGGTGGATGTGTCGGTATTGCAGGCTGCTAGGACACCTGCGGTGCCCACGAGCCCCAGACCGGCAAAAAATCCGCGACGGGATACATTGCCAGTGGACATTGCTAGTTCTACCTTCTTTTCGAAGATCTCGTTCGATGCGCAGAGCACGCTGCGAATGCGCGCTGCGCTTGACATGTCTAAAAACTAGTGGCCGTAGTGCTCGTGCTGGGAGTTCTGCACGCGCACCGGAATGTCCTTGAGCTCATAGCTGTTGCCCTCGGAATCTTTGAGGTTCAGCGTGAGGGTATCACCGGCTGCAATCTCGTCGGTGTTGTCCATGATCATCAAGTGGTTTCCACCCGGCTTGAGTTCGCTAGTCTGACCGGCGGCGATCTTCAGGCCACCCTTCATCTGGGACATCACACCGTTATTAGTCTCGTGGATTTCATAGCGACCCTTGAGAGAACCGCTGACCTCGGTGATGTTGATTTCTTTATCGGAGGTGTTCTTGAACGTGCCGAACACACCCGTCATCTTTTTCGATGCGGGCTTTGCAGTGATGTACGCATCCTCGAATGCAAGATCGCCAGACGTGATGGTCTTAGCGCCAGACATGTGGTCGTGGCCCTCGTGGTTCATACCGGATTCTTGCGCTGGGGTGCTGGACTGATCATTTGATGGAGCTTTGGCTGCATCGGATCCTTCGGTAACGGAGGAGTGTGCGGCCTCGGTGTTACCATCCTTTTCACCAGGTGCGGAGCAGCTGGCCAAGGCCAAGCTAGCGGAAGCGACGGTGGCTAGGGAGAGGGCGGCCAGGCGATTACGGCCAAAGGTGGAGGTACGCATTGCGATCCTGCTTTCTGTTTCTATGTTGTTGTTTTTTTGCTCGACGCCACAAGCGGCAGCGCCACTCGCAGCGACACAGGAAGTACATTCCTGCTGGAGCGTGGGGCACCCTACTGGGCAGGCGCCTGAGCTGCACCATCGGCAGCAGTGCCCTGGGCTGGAGCCTGGGCGTTTTCAGTGAAAGGGTTGTTCGCCTCGGAAGAACGAGCCGGCTCGGTTGCAGCTGGCTCAGTGGTCTCCTGGGCGGATGGGTCTACGGAAGAGGTAGATGCGGTGGAGGGTTCGGAGGTGGGTTTGGTGACCTCAGCCAGGCTTGGCTGGGTTGGGCCTTGGGTTACTTCCCCGAATCCGCGATTGGAAGAATCATTCTCGTGCGGCGGGGAGCACGCGGCCATAGCCACGCCCGCGCAGAGAGCAACTGCTCCAACTGTCACCTTTTTAAAAACGCTCATTGTCGTCAACTCCTCTTATCGTCGTTGAGGTTTCGCCAGCGCGCGATCGCCATGACCAGCGCACCTCCGATAACGACGATACCGGCTAGAGGTAGTAACCACCCAAGTCCTCGCATGGGGTCATCCCCCTGTGAGGAGGACTCATTGGTTTCCCGGTCGTTCGAGGGGCTGTTGTCGCCCGCTTCAGATGAACCCTTGTTTCCACCAGCCAGCGTGAATTTCACGGAACCCCGGGTCGCGTGACCGTCGGAGCTAGTGATTTGGTAGCCAATTGTGTATTCACCCGGCTCGGCGTCCTTCTGCTCCGGCACGTCGATGGACAGGGTCTTGCCATCCTGTGTGGGTTTGCCCCGCGTGATGAGGTTGCCGTCCTTAGTCAAGGCGATGTTGTTGAATCCGTCCTGGGGAACACCAGAAAAGGTGAGCGAAATTTTTCCTGGAAGTTGTTCAACCGTACTACTGGCAGCCGGATTGGATTCCACAACGCCGTCGTGGGCTACTGCGGGAGCGGCGAAAATCGTGGCTGCCGTCAGCGCAGTTGCGCCTGTCATCGCGACGGGCCTACCCCACCTCGATAGCGAACCGGTAAGCCCTAAAGCCAACTTCTTCATCAATGTCCCTTCTGCTTCCTGGCATCCACTTCGAAAAGATCGCTGCAACCCCGCAAGCGGGATCGCTAACCTAACAACCTTCTCCAAAGAGGGGTCCAGCGTTCATTCTGTATGCGTCTCCATCTAACGCTAGTGCAGGCTCGGCACGCTTAAAACAGCGCAGAACCCACCAAGAACGACGCCCTAGGGTTGCTACTGGGAATTATTCCGGACCCGTCGAAGTAGTCGGTTATGCCACGCACAAAGTTCCCAAGTTGAAAACGATGTGCTGTTTATCACATATTCCCGATGGCGTGCGGAACGGGCGATGATGGCTGACAGCGGCAGGCCATGGTGGCGGACGGTGGCAAGCCATGATGGCGGACAGTGGCAAGCCATGATGGCTGACGGCGGTACGCAAGGGCGGTGGATTATCAGGCCGATGGGCCGTGCCCGGCAACACCGATCGATTACGACATCGCTTGTGGCGCTGGATCACCTATCCTGCGAGAAGCCGTCACCGAGTTGCTATAGGTGCAAGCCTTGCGCCGGAAAGATCTACGAGGTCCCGAGGAGCCATCCGCAAAGATAGTCCCCTCTGCCCGGCGGAAATAATAATCTGGGGCAGATCAGCCGCGCTCGCATCGATGAGTGTAGGTAGTGGATTCCGCGTTCCCAGCGGAGAGATTCCACCCACGACGTACCCCGTAATACGTTGTGCGTGTGCCGGACGTGCCATCTCGGCCCTCTTCCAGCCAAGGGCTTTGGCCGTGGCCTTCAGGGAAAGATGTCCCGCGACAGGCACACAGCACATAGCGAAATCCACACCAGAAACGACGACCAAGGTTTTGAAAACTTCTGCAGGATCCGCCCCGAGTTCCTGTACCGAGTGCTCCCCAAAATGATCCTTGCTTGGAACGTAGCTCAACACTTCGTGAGGCACACCGGCCACAGCGGCGATCGCGCGGGTTCTACTAGCCATGAAACCATGCTAACCGGCGCGGAATGGTGGTCCTAACTGGGATTGAACCAGTGACCTTTCCGGTGTGAACGGAACGCTCTCCCACTGAGCTATAGGACCGCAACGAATCTTGCGCGTGTCAACACGCGGTTTTCATCCGTGCTGTGGAGAAAATGTACCACCTGGGCGTTGCATACCCGCAAACGGCGTGCTCACGACCGATAAAAGTGAACGGCAGCGCAACACACTCAGCGTACTGTCACACCACTTGGCCATGACCGTTTCCCTGTTCCACCCTGGACGGTGTGGGGGCGGGTCTGTTTTATTTGGGCTGACACCACTTGGCCATGACCGTTTCCCTGTTCCACTGCCCACCACTTAACTGTCGTATCCCCCTCAAGGGACCAGCTTTAAAGCAACCGCGGTAGCCCCCGGCGTTAACTCGGCCACTGAATGTCACCGTTGTAATTCGAACTCCGCCTTGATCACATCTTCTCCCCTCATCGCAGCTAGCTATGACCTGCTGATTTGTGAAATAAACAACAATCGGGCTAATGTTCTGAGTCGCAACGATTCATTGCAGTGTTGCAACGCGGATGTAGCGCAGTTGGTAGCGCATCACCTTGCCAAGGTGAGGGTCGCGAGTTCGAGTCTCGTCATCCGCTCCACTTTTCTCCAGGGTCACCGGGTAGAAAAGAGAAGATAAGCGCGTTTAGCTCAGCGGGAGAGCGCTTCCCTGACACGGAAGAGGTCACTGGTTCGATCCCAGTATCGCGCACCAACCAACGAAGCAATCGTTGGGTGAATGCGGATGTAGCGCAGTTGGTAGCGCATCACCTTGCCAAGGTGAGGGTCGCGAGTTCGAGTCTCGTCATCCGCTCCAAGGTTCACCTTGTTGAACCGAGGTTCACTAAGGTGGGCCACATACGGCAAACACTGCCTTGGTGGAATGGCTGAGTGGCTTAGGCAACGGTCTGCAAAACCGTGTACACGGGTTCGATTCCCGTTTCCACCTCAAGAACAACTGAATTAAAGCGCGTTTAGCTCAGCGGGAGAGCGCTTCCCTGACACGGAAGAGGTCACTGGTTCGATCCCAGTATCGCGCACCAACCAACGAAGCAATCGTTGGGTGAATGCGGATGTAGCGCAGTTGGTAGCGCATCACCTTGCCAAGGTGAGGGTCGCGAGTTCGAGTCTCGTCATCCGCTCAACTAAAGCCCCAAGGCGTAAAGCCTCGGGGCTTTGCTGCGCGCCACCCACCCCACGGTTTACTGCATCCACGCAGCCAG
>NZ_KV786165.1:0-136752 GCF_001806865.1 Corynebacterium sp. HMSC28B08 | reverse complement strand
ACCCCACGGTTTACTGCATCCACGCAGCCAGCGCATCTCACCCCTACCTCGGAGCGCCTTGCCCCAAATCCCCCAGCTGCCGTCTAATCTCAATTGACGATGAAGCAGCATAATTCCCCATCCTCGGCACCTTCTGCCCCCGCGCGGTCCGTTTCGGCGTCTCCTGCCTCTACGCAGCCTGACTCGATCACACACACCGAGCACTCATCGGCCGAAAGCCCACATACCGAGGTGTTCGCCGACCGATTCCAACGATCGCGCGTGGCCCTCGTTCTCACGTTCGTGATGTGGCCGCTGGCCATCATGACGTTCATTCACAAGACCTTCCTCTACCCCTACAACGACCACCCCACTGATGACTTCACCACGGTTATCAGCGCCCTGCGTCGTTTCCGGGAACACGTGCCGGTGTATTCCGAGGATTACAGCACTGTCGATCCCCACTACCTATACTCCCCCGGCGGCACGTTGCTGCTTAGCCCGTTGGCATACCTCCCGGAGAATCTGGGTCGGCCAGCCTATATCGTGCTCAACGCGGTCGCGGTCGTACTCGCGGTAGCCGTGCTCACCAAGCTGTTCAAGTATTCCCTTCGTGGCCCCGTGGTCCCAGCTGCCACCTTCATCATTTTTTCCACCGAGGCCGTACAGAACACCCTGCTGTTTTCCAACATCAATGGCATTTTGCTACTAGCCGAGGCCCTCTTTCTCTACCTCCTCCTCCACCGGCGAAATGTGCTCGCCGGCCTGGTCATCGGCTTGGCCATCGTGGTTAAGCCGCAGTTTGCGCCACTTTTGTTCCTACCTTTGGTCCGACGCCAACTTTCCACGATCACAGTCGGAATCGCGGTACCTGTCGTTTTGAATCTCGCCGCTATTCCTCTGATGGTTAGCCCCGGCGATTACCTCGATAAGCTCGTGCCTTACCTGGGCCAAGTCAGGGATTACGCCAATTCGTCAATTTCGGGCATTTTGACGTACTTTGGATTCTCCGATGCCAGCATCCTATTCTGGCGAGCCGTGGCCGCACTATGCGTTGCTATCAGTGTTCTTCTGCTGCTGCGCTGGCGCGATCGCGACGAAATCATGTGGGCAACCACGACCTCAGGGGTTGTGCTGACCGGGGTTTTCCTGATCTCTTCGCTGGGTCAGATGTACTACTCAATGTTGTTATTGCCCATGATCTTCACGGTCCTTCGCGCCCGTAGCGTCATGCATTCCCCAATCGCTTGGCTGGGCGTGTACTTCTGTATGAGTTTGGATGATTGGATGTCCGATCGCTGGGTTTGGCCAGGGCGGGTGTTCGAATTCAGCCGGGGCACCATCGGTTGGTCCTTGCTGCTGGTCAGCATCGTTACCACCGTGGTGGTGTGGACTATGATGGAGCGGAGACAGGGCCACCATATTCTCGGGGATTTGCACGAGAACGGCTGGTGGCCAAAGAAGGGATCCGCGTGGGGGCGTCGGAATAATAAAATGGCCCGCACGTTGCAACAGGAAGATAACCCGACCAGCCCGAACCGAGAGGGACATTGATGAGCAACAGTAGCGACAACAAACTGCAGCCAATCCAAGACTTCCGCAACCTGAGCGACGATGATTGGAAGCAGCGCTTGAGCCCCGAGGAGTACCACGTCCTACGCCAGGCAGGTACCGAAGCGCCGTTTAAGGGCGAATACACCGATACCGAGACCGAGGGTGTATACCGCTGTCGCGCGTGTGGGGCGGAGCTGTTCCGCTCGACTGAGAAGTTCCACTCGCACTGCGGTTGGCCCAGCTTCTTTGATCCAAAGGATTCCAGCGCAGTCATTACGCGCGAAGATAATTCGTTGGGCATGCGCCGCGTAGAGGTGTTGTGCGCGAATTGTGAAAGCCACTTGGGGCATGTTTTCGAAGGTGAGGGCTACGATACCCCGACCGATCTACGGTACTGCATCAACAGCATTTCGCTGACGCTGGACGCGGCGGAGTAAAACAGGCTGGCCTCCGCCTGCCTGACCAACGGGCAGAAGACCCCGTTTAGAGCATCTCCTGCAGAATTTCGTCGGCAGCACGGATGCCTGTCGCCGCTGCGGCCGGCACACCCACTCCATCCAGCATGGACCCCGCCAGCGCGATGCCACGGGTCCGTTGAACCTCCTTGTATGCCACGGCCATGGACTCACGGTAGCCCACGCCGTACCGTGGGATGCCACCCCACCAGCGTTGGACGAAGAACTCCTCGGGGCGCTTGCGCTCTCCCGTCACCTTCGCTAAATCGTCGAGAGCATACGTGAGCAGGGCGCGATCATCGGTCTCCAAGTACCACGGCTGGCTGAATGTGCCGAAGCTGGCACGAACGAATGCCCCGCCGCGCGCACCCAAGTGGGGCCATTTGCGGGAAGAGAAAGTAAACGCTTTGGCATCTGTGGGGGCATCGGCACCCAGCAGCACGCCAGAGCGCTCCGGGATACCGTGCGCAGATGCCATACGCATGCCCACAACCACGGAGCTCGCTAACTCCACACTGTGCAAGACCTCCGCGGCTGTTGGTACCATATGCTCCAGCAAAACCGCTGCAGTTGGGGCCGGTGTGGCGATAACCAGCGCATCGAATTCACCCAGGGGTTCGACGTACCACCCATTGCGGGTGCGTCCGATGGATTCCACACCCGTATTGAGGAACACCTCGGGATTCGCCTGCTTCACCATTGCATCGACGAGCCCGCGATAGCCACAGCTGAAGCTCTTGAAAACTGCCCCGGATCCATTGGAACGTTTGCGGCGTCCGTCCAAGATTTGCCCGACGGCGTCGGAAAGAAAGAAAGCCCGGCCGCCTTCGCCCAGTTCGTCCAGCTTGGCAGCCAAATCTGGCATGGTTGCCCGCACGCCCAAATCATAAGCAGTACAGGAGTAGACCCCGCCCAGCAAGGGGGAAACCAAGCGATCCACGACGGTGCGACCGAACCGCGCTTCCACAAGCTGGCCCACCGTAGTGTCCTGTTCCGGGGACCACGTCATGGGTTGCCCAGACTTTTCCTCGTCCACGCGACGGGCCTGGTCCTCCCCCACGATGTGGGCAATGGATGCGCCCTCATGTGGGATACCCATGAGGGTGGTCCGTGGAATGTCGACCAACGCGCCTTCTGCGAACAAACCACTGGGCAGTCCTGACGGTCCCTCGAGGGCGTGCTCCAATCCCACGTCGCGCACTAAGTCGGTGAAATCCGATCGCAGGGATAGGTAGGCCTCCGCCCCCATATCCACCGGACCACCAACGAAATCGACGGTCTTCAGCTTGCCGCCCAGCCGATCGTAGGCTTCGCAAATGAAGATACGAGCACTTTCTCCCAATTGGCGGCGCAATCTCCACGCTGCACTTACACCAGCGATGCCACCACCAATGACTGCAATGCGGAGCCCCCGCAGCTTGGTCAGATCGTCCTGCCTCAGCTGAAGACCGGAGTGAATATCTACTGGCGCACCAGGTGCGTATCCGTTGGGGATGTGTGGGGAATTCATAGGTTATGAACCTCCTCGAAGGCTCGAGTGACAGCATCGGGTTCGGTGGATGGCAAAACCCCGTGACCAAGGTTGAAGATATGACCGCGCGCCAAGCCGCGATCGACGGCTCGGTCGGCCTCGGCGCAAATCCGGGTGACATGGGCGCGGATGGCATCGGGACCGGCGAACAGGACAGCTGGATCAAGATTTCCCTGCAGTGCCTTAGCGCGCTCCGACGGGGCTAGCCCTGGGTTCACATCCGCCAGCGCCGCGGTGACACGCTCAGCGGCTAAGTCCATAGGCACGCGCCAGTCCACACCCACCACGTCTGGGCCAGCAATCGCCATGTCGCCCAACAGCTCACCGGTACCCACACCGAAATGGATCATCGGCACGCCGTACGGGCGAACGGCATCGAAAATCTGCTTGGAGTATGGCCCGACGAACTCGCGGTAATCGCGGGCCGTGAGGTAACCCGCCCAAGAGTCGAACAACTGAATCGCATCCACGCCCGCTTCCAGCTGCATTTGTAAGAAGCGAGTAATGGTGGGGGTCAATTCGCGCATGAGGGCGTGCCACATATCAGGCTGGGAGTACATCAAGGCCTTGGTAGTTTCATGGTTCTTCGATGGGCCTCCCTCTATGAGGTAGGAAGCCAACGTGAACGGCGCACCAGCGAAACCAATCAGGACCTGATCATCGCGCAATTCCTCCAGTACGTGCGAGATCCCTTGCGCGATCGGCTCCAGTTGCTCGCGCTGCACTTCCGGAAGCGCAGCAATCTGCTGTGGCGTGCGCACGGCCTCGGCCATAACTGGACCACGACCGGGAACAATGTCGATATCCACACCAGCGGCCTTGAGAGGAACAACGATATCCGAGAACAAGATGGCGGCATCTGCATCGTGGCGTCGAACCGGCTGCATAGTGATTTCGGCCAGTAGCTCGGGCATGAAGCACGAATCCAGCATGGGGATGCCCTCGCGCACCTTACGGTACTCAGGCAGCGAACGACCGGCTTGGCGCATCATCCACACGGGACGACGCGATGGCTTTTCACCCCTAGCGGCGGCCAAAAACGGGGCGTCATGGTTGGCGCGACGACGGGAGGCTGCGACGTCAATCTGGGGTTCAAAAGCCTTATTAGTCATAACCGCCATTATGCCAGCCGATGATGGGGGAAACGAAAGGCTAACAACACCAACCACTCCGGCGCGCCTAACCAACGATAAAAACCTTAAAGGCTAGGTTTAGACATCGTGAGCCAAGACACTGAGATCCCCCAGTACTTCCACGAAGCCGTCCGCTCCATGACGGAAGCGGAGGTACGAAGTGGCATTCAGATCACCGATATTCGCCCTCCCCGCAACTTGGCGCCGCTGAGCCACGCGGTTGGGTTGGAAGTTGTGCACACTATTGACAGCACCGGTGAGACCGCTATCGCTGCCGATTCCAGCGGGCACGATGCGTTCGGCCGCCTCATCCTGCTTCATGATCCTGCCTCCGAGGAACACTGGCGGGATCCCTCCACCACGGCCACATCGCCTAAGATGCGCATGGTCGCCTACATTCAGGCCGATATGGATGCCTCTGTCGCCGCGGATCCACTTTTGCCCGACGTGGCGTGGGATTGGCTGACCGAGCAGCTCGACGGCCCCGGCTGCACCTACACCGATCTGGGTGGCACTGTGACGTCCACCGCTTCGGTTCGCTACGGCGAAATTGGTGGCCCGCCACGTGCGTTCCAGTTGGAGATGCGGGCGTCGTGGACCGCCGTGGGGGCTGACCTGTCGGCACATGTCACCGCATTTTCGCACGTGCTAGCGAATGTGGCTGGCTTACCACCCGAAGGCGTGGCAGCCCCTCGCTTTGGTGTGGACCACGCGCGCGAAGCTGCGCACCGCTAACCTCCCCTCCTATCCCCTTCCTCGGTATTCAGTGCATGAAAAGAATCACCCGCCCCTCCGGTGGCGTGCCCTCCGTACGTCGTACGCCCGCACAACTCGAGAGCACTCTGCGCGCCTTAAGCAACGGTACGGGGCCGATCGCCATTGATACCGAACGCGCCGCGATGTATCGCTTTGATGACCGCGCGTACCTGATTCAGTTGCGTCGGGACGGGGCGGGCAGTTTCATCGTTGACCCCACGGAGCATCCCGAACAGCTTCGCGGGTGGCAGGACGAATTGATGGGCGAAGTGCCGTGGCTATTGCACGCCGCTCATACGGATCTACCCGCGCTGATGGCCTTGGGGTGGTGCCCTACGCAGCTGCTAGACACGCAGATTGCCGCCAAATTGTTGGGCTGCCACAGGCTGGGCCTCTCGCCGCTCTTAGAAGAATTCCTATCCATCTCCATCCCTAAAGATAAGGGCAATGCCGATTGGTCTCGGCGACCACTGGCGAATTCATTGCTAGCCTATGCTGCCCTCGATGTGGAGTTCTTACTGGAAATGCACCAGCTGATGGTAGATGAGCTTTCCGACCTCGACCGGATGGATTGGTACGTCCAGGAATGCGAGCATGACCTAGTTCACGCCTCGCCGCTCAAGGATCCTGAATGGTTCGATATGAAGGGCGCCCGCTTCCTGCACCCACACAGTCGAGCTGCGTTCGTTGCCCGCCACCTTTTCGAGACCCGCCAACAGATCGCACGGTCGGAAGACATCCCCCCGGAAAGATTACTGTCCTCGAAACTCATCGTGGCGGTAGCCACTTTGCCTCAACGCGATGCCACCCGCGAGCTTCTGCAGGACTTTCGCCACGCTATTCACGGCCCCGGGGCCGATCGCGTGAACCCTCATCGCCACTCTGGCACTATGAATTCTTTTCTCGACGCCATGTCGCGCGCCTACGCCGAACACCGGGAAGCTAAGGCAACAGCTGGCTGGGGATCACGCGATAAACGCCTCGATGACCCAGAATTGCAACACCGTCGCCCCGACCCTAAAACGTGGAAAACGGATCACCCCATGGCGTGGGATGCGTTGGAGATTCTGCGTGAATCAAACGAGGAATTGTGCGAGGAGCTGGGTTTGGGCACAGACACCATAGTGGTCAGTCGCCAGTTGAAGTTCGTTGCGTGGGAGTTTGCCCAGAGGGTGGCAGATCAATCAGTAAACCTCACCGATGTGGACAGTACTGAAGATTGTCTTGGTCAGTTGCTCACACGGGCAGGATGCCGCCCGTGGCAGGTAGAGCTCATGCTCAATGACGCCACGGCTTACCTCATGGATGAAGTTACACAATAGCTAGCGCGTCCTTCCTCAGCGCTACCCTCCCATGTAGCCACGGAGGCTTCACCGGGCACGGGCACAGCACTTTTGCACCGCAGACAGCGCACGCGTTAACGCTAAACCTCACCCAGCTGCTGGGCCCACTCCGCTACCGTCTTGGTGACGGATTCAACATCCAAACCGAGTTCTGAAAGCACCTGGCCACGCGAGGCATGAGCCAGGAATTTTTGCGGAATGCCGAGGTTGCGCACCGGGGTATCCACGTTCGCTTCATTCAACCGCATTTGCAGTGAGGACCCGGCGCCACCGTGCAGTCCACTGTCTTCGATGGTCACTACCAAATCCGCGGTCCTAGCCAGTTCCACTACAGAATCGGCAATGGGCACTACCCAGTGCGGATCCACAACGGTGGCTTGGAATCCGGCATTGTCGAGCGCTTCGGCCGCGGCCAGCGCCTGTGTGCTCAGCGCGCCATAGCTGACGATGAGTACCTTCTTGGGCGAAGAGTCACCGGCCCGCACACTCTTCTCAGCTCCAGCACGTGTGGATTCAAACAACACGTCGTAATCGGCTTCTTCCCGAATCGCTCCAATCGGATCGGGCGCATTGCCCTTGGGGAAACGCACAACGGTCGGCCCATCCTCATGATCCACGGAGCGCTGCAAAGCCAGCTTCAATCGCTCGCCATCGCGTGGGGCCGAGACATAAATCCCCGGCACAATGCCGGTGATGGATAGGTCCCACATGCCGTTGTGGCTGGGTCCATCGGATCCGGTGACGCCCGCGCGGTCCAACACCACTGTCACCGGTAGTTTCAATAAGGCAACATCCATCAGCAGCTGGTCAAAAGCGCGGTTGAGGAACGTGGAGTACACGGCAACCACTGGGTGCATCCCGCCCAGAGCCAAACCAGCTGCACTGGTCACCGCGTGTTGTTCCGCGATACCGACGTCATAGGTACGGTCCGGGAAAACCTCCGCAAATTCAGCCAGACCAGTAGGGCCGGCCATCGCCGCAGTGATCGCGACGATATCGTCTCGCTCCTTGGCCAAGTCGATCAACGTGGTGGAAAACACATTGGTCCACGTGGTCACTCCCACGGCCTTCTTCTCCACTGGCTCGCCCGTGATGGGATCGATAACTCCCGTCGCGTGCATGAGGTCGGCCTCGTTGTTTTCCGCAGGCTCAAACCCCTTGCCCTTGGCTGTGACGGCGTGGACAATGACCGGCCCTCCGTAATCCTTAGCGTAGCGCAGCGCATTTTCCATCTGGCGGATATCATGCCCGTCAACTGGACCGATGTACTTCAGGCCCAAGTCGGTGAACATTTCCGTTGGCAGCACCGTGTGTTTCACCCCGGCTTTGAGCCCGTGGATAACCTGGAACGCACGATCGCCAACCCAGCCCATACGTCCCAAGGCGTTCTTCCCAGAGTCCATCACCTTGTCGTAGAAAGGCTGCAACCGCAGGGCCGCCAAATTCTCGGCCATGCCACCGATGGTTGGAGAATAAGAACGGCCGTTATCGTTGACCACGATCACCACACTGCGGTTTTTCGCAGCGGCGATGTTGTTCAGCGCCTCCCAACACATTCCACCGGTCAGGGCCCCATCGCCCACGAGGGCCACAACATGACGATGAATCTGACCGGACAACTCGAAGGCCTTGGCTAACCCGTCGGCGTAGGACAACGCAGCGGAAGCGTGCGAGGACTCAGTCCAGTCGTGTGGTGATTCTGCCCGTTCGGGGTACCCCGACAGCCCGTCTTTTTGCCGCAATGTCCCGAACAGATCCCGTCGCCCCGTCAGCATCTTGTGCACGTAAGACTGGTGCCCAGTATCGAAAATCAATGGGTCAGTCGGCGAGTCGAACACGCGATGCAGCGCCATCGTCAACTCAACCACTCCCAAGTTGGGTCCCAAGTGCCCACCAGTTGCCGAGACCTTTTGGATGAGAAACTCACGGATCTCAGCCGCGAGTGCTTCCAATTGATCCTCAGGCAGGCCTTTGAGTTCCGCTGGCGAAGAAATGTTGTCCAGAATACCCATTGAAGTTTGTCTCTTCTCCTCGGTCATTCTCGTGCGGTAGCGCTATACCGGCGTGGCCATTTTTAGGGAACCATCCCCGACAGTTTCCCGGATGGCGATGACCTAGGTTAACTATCGTGGCAAAAATTTATTGTTCAGCCTATCTTAGTCGCGTCCACGGACAGGAGTTGAAACGCTCGCGGTTAACGGCCCGTTTCCCGCAGCACCGCCTGTTTTCAGGCGGTAGTCCTATCTCTACGCCGTGGCCACGGGTTGCAAGTGCACAAGCACTTCAACGTGGTGGGTCAGACCAAAGGCGTCGACAATCGCTACCTGTGAGATCGCGTAACCGGCGTCGATCCACCGTCGAACATCGCGCGCCGCCGCAGCCGGATCGCAACCCACGTGCACCACATGTTTTGGCTGGCGACTGGCCACGGCTGGGATCGTGTGCTTTCCCGCGCCCGTTCGTGGTGGATCAAGCACCACAGCATGCAGGTATTCCTGCGCGTGCCGATCGCTCCACCACGCTGGGACTCGGCGGTTGGTTTTCTTATCCGACGCCACTACGCGCTCCGCAACCCGGTCCACATTGGAGTCCCAAAACTCCACGGAATGGGCCTTCGCTTGGGAAAACGCGCGTGACCCAGCCGAGGTTGCATCGCCAGCGATATCCACGCTGACCACCCGGTCGGCTTTATCGACCAGTGCGGAACTCAGCGATCCAGCGCCACCGTACAGATCCCAGGCGGTGGAACGTTGTCCCAGCGCGGAGGGGACTGTGTGCTCAATCCACTGAGCGTAAAACTCAGTCGCGGCGTGGTGACCTTGCCAGAAAGCCTGTGCAGGAAGATCCCACGTGAGACCCCCTAACCGCTGGGTGATCGACCCATCGCCCACCAAAGCGGTCGTCTTCCGATGCCGCCGATTTCCCGACAGCTCCGCAATGCTTCGTACGCCGTCACTGCCGACAGCGATGATGAGTTCTGTGCGTGGACGAATACGCCCTTCGGCGGCTAGGTCACTGATCTGTTCGCATAGCCCGTCTTTCATTTCGGAAACCCATTGCGCACATAGGGTGTCTGGAGTCAGGGGAACAACTTCGTGTGAATTCTTCTTCCGAATCCCCACTGTTCCTTGCGCATCAATCGCCACCCGGGCGCGGGTGCGCCACCCCACATAGGGCTCCAGCGAGTGCGTAGAAACCACATCGTCGGCGAGCTTGATCTTTCCAATTCGATCGAACTGATCGACTACTACGGCTTTTTTGAATTCGAGAGAGCCGGGGGCGTCGATAAAATCTAAATCGCAACAACCCGCCCCGGCCGCTGCAGCACCGCACTGCCCCCGTACGCGGTGAGCAGATGGCGACCCCACGCGTACCACCTGACCAGTTCGAAAGGAACGCTTGGAAGACGACTTCGCAGCGGGGTCCAAGGCGACTTCAACATCGCGATCCCCCATCACAGCTCCGGTGACAAAGGCAATCCGGCCGTCCTCGAGACGAGTAATGCAAGCTCCACCGTGTGCGGGTTTATCGAAGCTGGAAACAGTCACTACTTCTGGATTCATTTAATGCCCTCCGCTGCATTAGCTTTTTTCACGGCCACGACGGTGATGAGGACGACGATTGCCGTCAGTGGCCAGCCCATAGCAATAGAAACGTATCCCAAGGCATCGGTGGCATCTTTCACGTAGAAGAACCGCTTGACGAAGAACCGCGCCAAAAACACCACAGCCCACGCCGCGGTAGCCCAACTGAAGGCCCGAACAGCCCCACGATTGGTACGCCACCTCTGGTCCTCGCCGTTGATGCCGCGCCAAATCACGCCAACGAGTGGCCAACGCACCGCAATCGAGATGATGAACGCGATTCCCGCGACCAGCGAATACCACATGCCGTAGGCAAAATAACCCTTGGCATCGCCCATGAACCAGGCAATCGCGGCACAGATGACCACACCCAGCAAGCCGGAGATGGCCGGCTGCAGGTTCTCCTTTCGGGCCAAGCGCCACACGAAGATACCCGCCGCCACGGCCAGTGCGGAAAGCAAAGCGGGCACCAACCCGTACTTGCTGTTGACGGGAACCAGTACCAACACGGGCAGAGTGGAGCTCACCAAGCCGGTGAGACCGCCCATCTGCTCCAGCAAGGTGGCGGGCTTTTCCTCGGTGGCCCGCCCACCGGAGGGCGCTAGCTTTTCAGAGTGGGTGGCCGACTGGTGGGTATCGCCAGTGATATGCGCGGGCCCGGTGCCCGATGTGGTGGGGTCAAAAGGCTCGTTGTTAGAGGACGGGTGTGTCACGGGGTCCTACGTTCTGGATCTATGAGGGGGGCTGGAGACTACTGGTTTTGGTTATTATCGCGACCCAAGATGGGTTCGTTAAGGGGTTCGATTCCAGCTGCCTCTGCCTGCTCGCGCGCCATTTGCTCCGCCTGCGCCTGCATTTGCTTCTGCAGCTCCTCAGCCATGGCCTGTGGCATATGCACTGGCAATGGGTTACCCGCCGGAATTGGATCTTGGCCACGCATAACAAAAGTGCGGGCCATTATCTGGTGGGCGAGCTCGGCCAATTCCTCGCCATATTCCTTCGGCCCAGCCAACGTGAAACGCAGCATCCAACGGTGGCCGGTCACACCCATGATGCGCAGCATTCCGTCGCCGGCTTCTGCGAACACTTCTGGCCCCCATGGGCCTTGTGTCACGGTTGCTTCCAAACCGTCGCCGGACATGCCCTTAACGATCTCGGTCACCGACTCTTCCCAGAGGTCACCATTTTTTGGAGCGGCGAACGCCACTGGGGTCACGCGCCCAAACTGTGTTCCGATATGGATCATCTGCGGACCTTCCGGGCCCACGTCCACCTGCACGTCACCTTCCAGTGGCACGGGCACCATCATCGAACCTAGATCCAGCCCGCCCTTGGCGAAATCCGAGAAGTCGAAATTACGGTAGTCCACCTGGTCTCCATCAAACGGCCCAAAGTCACCGTTTATTGGGTCGTAGACTCCTTCGGCTTGATTATCGGTGGCAGTTGTCGCCGCTGCATTGTCCACGCGGGATTGCTCTGCTGCAGAGGTACTGGGATCCGCTGCGTTGTCTTTCTTACGTCCAAACATGGTGCGTCATCTCTCTTTCGGTAAGTTGTCGCGTAGTTGGTGTGCACGACTGCGCGTTCGCGCTGGCGGGCTGATGCACATTATTGGCCGGTGGAACCGTATCCACCTGCACCGCGAACCGTTTCACCCAAGTGGGAAATATCGTCAACCTCATTGACCTCGCACAAACTCACTTGTTGAACAACTAACTGTGCGATGCGGTCCCCGCGACGGATGGTCACCGACTGTTGCGGGTCTAGGTTAATGAGGCAGACTTTCACCTCACCGCGGTAATCTGCATCGATGGTGCCTGGG
Organism: Corynebacterium sp. HMSC28B08; assembly: GCF_001806865.1. Classification (NCBI taxonomy): domain Bacteria; kingdom Bacillati; phylum Actinomycetota; class Actinomycetes; order Mycobacteriales; family Corynebacteriaceae; genus Corynebacterium; species Corynebacterium sp. HMSC28B08. Next base: position 124,595 of record NZ_KV786165.1, on the reverse strand, counting down.
GTGTTGACGATGGATAATCCGTGTCGCAGTGCCAGGCCGCTACGAGGGTGAATGAGGCCAACCATGCCTACAGGCAATCCCAGAGCGATTCCCGTCCCAACTAGTTGCCGCTGGCCCGGATCAATCTGCACATCCTCCGCGCTGTAAAGGTCAATCCCCGCATCCGAGGGATGCGCTCGGGTAGGCAACGGCAGGTCCTTATCAAGCCTCACTAGGTTAAGTTTCGGCTCGTTGTGTGGGTTGGTCATGGTCTACCACTTTACAGTGGGACACCCTCGAATATCTGGTCGGGATAGTCGGTGGCTAGAATGAATTCACGCAAGCATTGTGCAGATGGACATTAAGGAGAACGTCAGTGGCTTCCACAGAGGTGCCAGCCCACGGGGATAATGTCCTCTATTCTGAGCGGCAGCGCGTACCACTGACGTGGTGGTTTTTTGCCGCGGGCGTGGTCTTTATCATCGCCTGGCAGGCGCAAATGGGGCGATCCGTTTGGTATGCCGTAGGAGCGGGAGTTTTCGCTGGGCTTTTCGCAGCGTGGATGCTGCTAAAGTTTTCCGCCACCGAGATTGCGGTGGTGCAACGCGCCGATGGTCAGCGCTGGTTACACGCGGGTGAGGCGAAATTGCCAGCCGAACTCATCAGCCGCTCGCTAGTCATCCCACCCACGGCCAAGCAGGCAGCCATGGGCCGCCAGCTGGATCCCGCGGCCTTCGTGATTCACAAGGGTTGGATCCCTACGATGGCCATGATGGTGTTGGACGATCCGGAAGATCCCACCCCGTACTGGTTGATTTCTTCCAAGGAACCACAGGCGCTGTTGGAGGCGCTGGATCGCCCGATCTATTAACGATCGATTTATTAACAAACGCTTTGGGGGTTAGTACCCGCGGTAGCTCTGCCCCCTTACACGAACCTCAGCCTAGAGCCGAGGACGACCGGTTAGGCACAGTCCACGCAGACGAATTCATCGTCGCCGACCTTCTCGGCCATCCGACTGCGGTGCTGCACGAGGAAGCACACGCTGCACGTGAATTCATCGCTCTGGCGGGGGATGACCGTGCCGGACAGCTCTTCACCGGATAGGTCAGCTAGTGGAACATCAAATGGCTCCACGATCTCTCCATCATCGGTATCTGCAACCGCAGGCTCGGCCTTTTCAGCGGCCTTCAATCCCTCAAGGGAATCGGTTTCAATTTCATCCTCAGGACGGCGGCGAGGTGCATCATAGTCAGTAGCCACGGCGTTTCTCCTTGTTAGCACTTCCGACTTTTCGGGTGACAGTTCATGTGCGTCGACGCGCATAGTAAAGCAAATACCGCTGACCTGTCACCTTAGGGCCACCTTGCCTCTTATTTTGATGCCAACGCCACCCCCGCACCCACCTTTGCTAATGCTCCCATTAACTCCGGAAGGAGGTGTGCCGAACTACCCGCGACCAGTAGTTTTTGTTCTTTATCGCTATCCAAGACGGGAAAAATCACATCCACCCCCGCCCGCGCGGCGATCAACGCGCCAGCCACGTAATCCCACGGCCCCAGCCCGTGTTCGTAATAAGCATCCACAGTGCCCTCAGCCAAGTGGCACAAATCCAATGCCGCCGAGCCCGCCCGTCGAATGTCTCGTACCTGGGGCAACAATTCAGAGAGCACCCGTGCCTGCGCACGTCGCTGTTCGGCAACATAGCCAAATCCTGTAGCCACCAATGTCATCGCCAAACTGGTAGCCCCTGGTGCTTCGAGAATGCGAGATTGGTGGGAAGCATGCTCTTGCGAGGCGTTAATCGAATTGACATTCAGCGTCGCCGGACCGCCGACGTGCGCGCAGTACTCTTTGCCAGAAGGTATTTGCACGACCGCCGCGGCAATGGGCACCCCACTAACAGTCGCAGCCACGCTGACGGCACAATCCGGTTGGCCGTACATAAAGTTCACGGTGCCGTCGATGGGGTCTACGACCCACACGACATCCGCAGTCCGCACGGATTCAACGCCAGCATTAGCCCCACCCAGATTCGGCACCACGGCCCGCGCCACCGAGAGGGCCGGGTGCCCGGTATCCCACGTGCCCGAGTTCGCCAAATCCCGCTCGCTGACCATGTGCCCTTCTTCCTCCCCCAAGATGGTCGATCCGGGCAGGGCGGAAAGTAAGAAATGTTGCAAAAACTTTTCGGACGCTACGTCCACCGCCGTCACGGGATCCACTTCTGAACTCTTATGGGCGCGGGCTGCCACTCGCCCTAAACTGTCGGCCAGCTCACCCCGCATGTGGCGGACTAAGTCAGCCGCTGCCGCGGCAGCGGCTCGGGAAATCTCACGGAGGTCAATCATGGACACATACCCATCCCCTCCCCCACGCTGCGACTTGACCCCAAGGGAATCGAGTGAGCGGGTAGCGCGGGGCGTCAAGTAGATATGGGTTGAAGGAACCGAAGGCACCGAATGCTGTGAAACCATGCCACCAGCAAACCACGAGAAGCATCCGCGCGCGGACGACGGGGGTTAAACCCGCTATCATCTGTACCCATGACTGAGCAGAACCCAAATTTGAGCTTTGGCGTAGACATCGGAGGCTCGGGTGTAAAGGCCGCAATCGTCGACCTCAAGACCGGCGAATTCGTTACCGAGAGGTTAAAGATCGCCACGCCCCAGCCCGCAGAACCAGATGCGGTGGCCGAGGTTGTTCTCCAGCTCATGCAGGAAGCTGCTTGGGATGGCCCAGTGGGAATTACTGTGCCAGCCGTAGTTAAAAATCAAATCACGCGCAGCGCAGCGAATATTGGCGGTGATTGGATTGGGACGGATTGCCAGGAACTTTTCCATCGGCATTTGGGTGATCGGGAGATTGCGGTGCTCAATGACGCCGATGCCGCGGGCCTGGCCGAAGTTGCCTACGGCGATGAAGCGGCTCGCAGTGGTGCCGTCATGTTGCTGACCTTTGGTACGGGTATCGGCTCTGCCCTGTTAATGGATGGCAACCTCTACCCAAACTCGGAACTGGGGCACCTGCCTTTTGAGGACACGACCAGCGAGAAGTGGGCCAGCTCTGCAGTGAAGGAAAAGGAAGACCTCTCCTTCAAAGAGTGGGCTAAGCGCGTTGATCAGGTTATGCACCTGTACGGCAAACTGTTCAGCCCGCAGACTTTCGTGGTTGGCGGCGGAATTTCCCGTAAGGCCGATAAATGGATTCCGCGCCTGACCGTTGAGCAAAAGGTTGTTCCCGCACAGTTGCGAAACCAAGCTGGCATTGTAGGTGCGGCGATGGCTGTGCGAAACGGCTTCCGCCCCTAGCCCTGCGCGCGAGGCGCATGAAATCTATTTGCTGGTAGAAACTACCACCACCCAAACAGCGTCGGGGGTATCACCCCTACCCCCTTGACAATCGCGGTTTCAGTTATAATTGGGGGTCGATTGTCGGGAACTACGACCCGAGGAATGCGATACACACGCATTTCATTAACGCGAGCAGCACTTTTGTCGCGGTACAGTGGCGACGAATGAAAACAGTAGCTGCAGTAACAATGCACGCAAATGAAAGGGCTTTTTGTGGTAGCGAATAACTCGGCCGAATCCAACGAAGGATCCGAGAACGCAGCAGTGCGCAAGGTAGCCAAAAAGTCCGCTGCGGCAAAAAGCACTCGCAAGGTAGCCAAGAAGTCCGCTACCGCCAAGAAGGCAGCAACCGCAAAGAAGGCCACCGCAGCGCGCAAGACTACAGCGGCCACTGTGGCAACCGAGGCCAGCGCCAGCACTGCAGCCGACGTGGCTACGGATACAACCACGCCTGACACAACCGCAAAGCAAACCGTTGCAAAAAAGACGGCGGCCAAGAAGGCCACGGCGAAGAAAACGGCTACGAAGAAAACGGCCAAGAAGACCACCGCGAAGAAGACTGCCAAGAAGACAACCGCGCGCACGGCTGCAAAGAAGGCAGCGACCAAGAAGACCGCAGCGAAGGCCACTTCCAAGGCAGTTCAGGCACAAGATAGCGCGCAGCAGCTGGATGCAGGAGAACTGGATGCCACGTTGACCGCTGCCGGCCCCGCTGGCACCCCGGGTGTGGATACCGCAGACATCAAACCGGATGATGTAGATCCCGACCTGGATCGTGAACTTGACGACGAGTTCGACGAGGATCTGGACGACGACTTAGAAGATGACCTCGAGGATGACCTCGTCGACGATCTCGACGAGGATCTTGAGGAAGGCGAAGAGGACGAAGAAGGCGAAGATTCCGCCAAGGATGACAGCGCCGACGAGGAAAAAGACGGTAGCTTCGTCTGGGACGAGGATGAATCCGCGGCGCTGCGCCAGGCCCGCAAGGATGCCGAGCTCACAGCCTCTGCGGACTCCGTGCGTGCATACCTCAAGCAAATCGGCAAGGTTGCCTTGTTGAATGCAGAACAAGAGGTCAGCCTAGCCAAACGCATCGAGGCGGGCCTCTACGCGGGGTACCGCCTGCAGGAGATCAAGGAATCGGGCGAGAAGCTCTCCCCCATGCACCGTCGTGACCTGCGCGAGATTGAGCGCGACGGCCGCCGAGCCAAGAACCACTTGTTGGAGGCGAACCTTCGCTTGGTGGTTTCCTTAGCCAAGCGTTATACCGGCCGTGGCATGGCATTCCTAGACCTCATCCAGGAAGGCAACTTGGGCTTGATCCGTGCAGTGGAGAAGTTCGACTATGTAAAGGGCTACAAGTTCTCCACTTACGCCACGTGGTGGATTCGCCAGGCGATTACCCGCGCAATGGCCGACCAAGCCCGTACCATCCGTATTCCGGTCCACATGGTGGAGGTCATCAACAAGCTCGGCCGTATTCAGCGTGAGCTGCTGCAGGACCTCGGTCGCGAGCCGTCCCCCGAGGAACTCGCTCGCGAGATGGACATCACCGTCGATAAGGTGCTGGAGATCCAGCAGTACGCCCGCGAGCCGATTTCCCTCGACCAAACCATCGGCGACGAGGGCGATAGCCAGCTAGGCGATTTTATCGAGGATTCCGAGGCCGTGGTGGCAGTGGATGCTGTCTCCTTCACCCTGCTGCAGGATCAACTGCAGGATGTGCTGCACACGCTGTCGGAGCGCGAAGCTGGTGTGGTCAAACTGCGGTTCGGCCTCACCGACGGCATGCCGCGCACTTTAGACGAAATCGGCCAAGTCTACGGCGTGACCCGCGAGCGCATCCGCCAGATCGAATCGAAGACGATGTCCAAACTGCGCCACCCATCCCGGTCCCAGGTCCTCCGGGATTACTTGGACTAGCAGCGTGACCCTCCTTGCGCCGTTCCGCCAGCTTTTCGGCTGGTGCAGGACGGCGCTCTCGCCTAGGTACACCCCAATTTCGGATGCGTCTCGCCGGGATCTGACTTACCCTTCTTTTTTGGTCGACGCCACCCGCCATCTCGAGCGCGTTCCCACTGGGCCGAGATTGAACCCATTCCGCCGTTTTTACACGTTTTCCGCGTCCCTCAAGGCCCCCGGAACCCCGGAGGATTTCTACCATCTGGCCGAACGTTTACTCACCGGGCAGGTCCACGACGCGGCAGGAGCGCCGCTGATCACGCGCGAGGGTAGCGGCACACCCCACGCCCCCGGTGTGCGGTTACCGAGAGTACATGGCAACGGTCGCGCCCAAATCAAACCGATGGATATTGTCTATGTGACATTCTGGGGCCTGCGGGCACCGTGTCTAGTGCTGGCCGGGGGCGTCGAGAAGAATGGCGATGCAAACACCGAACATATGCTGGCGAGGTTGACGTACGGCACCTTGCCGGGACATGCAGAGTGTGGCGAGGAAACGTTTGAGCTGAAGTATCACAACGGGCAGTTGACGGCTTGGGTGGGGGCATTTTCCCGCGCGGGGCGCTGGTACACAATGCTGGGTGGTCCCATCGCCCGGGTGGTCCAGCGCTGGATGGCTCGGCGATATGCGGAAGCGCTGCTCGGGAGGCGCTAACCGCGCACGTCAACGTGGCTGGTAATGCGGGATGGGGGTTTGTGGTGCAGGTAAGAAACCTTCCCTAGCTATTCAGCCTCTGGCACAACTCGTGGGATGCGTGACCTTCTTCCTCACACTTCCGGGCGGCCTCGCTAGAAAAATTGGTGATGACGATGCTGGTGCACACAGCAATGATGGCCAGTAACACCCCGATGGCGGCATAGACTTTCTGCTGGTTACCACGAATGGCCACGAACAGGGCGATCAGAGCCACCGCCAAGGCGACAACGGCCGCGACGATACCAATAACCGGCATCATGGCCGCGGGAATCGACAGGATGCCGACGACCAATGCAGCGATGGAAAGACCGGTGACCTTCTGCTGCTGCACCTTGCGGCGCTTAATCTCCTTGGCATTGTTTTCGCTGAGGTCGGAATAGTCACGCGCTGCCATTGTGCCTTCGCTTCTCCTTGACGCATTAAAGATGCTCTAAATAAGGTGCGGTGGGATTCCTCACCAGTCCCGCAAATATGCAATTCTATCTCGCAGTTGCTGCGCTGTACACAGCGCGGTAGGTGGTCCCCCGCAATTTTTGCGGGCATCGTTGTGTATTTGCCCGTGCGGTTTGCCCGTGCGGGCGGACTTCATCGCCACCAGGGCATTGAGTTCCTTACGCAGGGCCGGCAATTCCTCGCTGGCTACGCGCTGGCTGTGCAGGTTGGCTCCCGACCCTTCGGGAGCATTGGCTATCGCTTCTTTGCGACGCCGTTCTTCTTCTTGCTGCTTGGCCCGTGCCTCCACTTGGTCGGCCTGGCGCTGTTTGAGCAACGTGCGCATCTGATCGGCGTCCAACAAACCGGGAAGGCCCAGGTAGGCCTGTTCTTCCTCGGAACCCGCCACGGTGGAGGTGCCGTAGGTGGAGCCGTCGTAAATCAAGCTGTCCAACTCGGCTTCGGCGCCGACAGATTCGTAACCGCGCTCATCGCCAGGTTCATTCTTTTCCTGGTTTGCATCCTGTAAGGCCTGGTCATCCCATCCCTCGTCGGGGCGGTCTGGCTTACCCAACACGTGGTTACGCTGCCGTTCCATTTTCGACGCCAAGTCCAGCAGCACCGGGACGCTCGGGAGGAAAACGGAGGCGGACTCGCCGGGGCGGCGGCTACGCACGAAACGACCGATGGCCTGTGCGAAAAACAATGGGGTGGACGAACTGGTGGCGTACACGCCCACCGCCAGGCGGGGCACGTCCACACCCTCGGAAACCATGCGGACCGCGACCATCCACTCGTCCATGGAGTCCGAAAACTCCTTAATACGATCCGAGGCCCCCGCTTCGTCGGAGAGCACCACGGTCACGGGGGTAGAGCTAATGGTCCCGAGGATCTTGGCGTACGCGCGCGCCGTGGTTTTATCCGTGGCGATCACCAGGCCGCCGGCATCGGGGGTGTGCTGGCGCAACTGCAATAAGCGTGTGTGTGCAGCGTGCAGGACGGCCGGGATCCAATCACCGCGGGGATCCAGGGCCGTTTTCCATGCCCGCGCGGTTTGTTCCTGATTGAGGATCTCGCCCAGTCGGGCCTCGAACTCCTCGCCCGCACTATTGCGCCAGCGGGCTTGGCCGGAGTACGCCAGGAACACAACGGGGCGCACGACCTTGTCTTTGAGGGCCTCCGCATACCCGTAGGTGTAATCGGCGCTGGACTGCAGCGCACCTTCTGCTCCATCCACGGATTCGTAGCGCACAAAAGGAATCTGCGCGTCGTCCGAACGGAATGGTGTACCAGTCAAGGCCAGGCGCCGTTCCGCATGGGCGTACGCCAAGCGCACCCCATCACCCCAGCTTTTAGCATCACCTGCATGGTGGATCTCGTCCAAGATCACCAGCGTTTTTTGGGCGGTGGCGACTTGGTAGTGCTTGGTGGGTTTCATTCCCACCTGGGCGTACGTGACGGCTACTCCCTGGTAGGACCTATTGAATGGTGAGGAATTCGTGAAATTAGCGTCGATCGCAATTCCCTGTGCCGCGGCAGAGTGAGACCACTGGACCTTGAGGTGTTCGGTCGGCACCACGATTACCAGTCGCTGAACCACGCGGGTTTCCAGCAATAGCCGAGCCAAGGTCAACGCGAAGGTTGTCTTTCCCGCCCCTGGGGTAGCTACTGCTAGAAAGTCTTTAGGTTGTTCAGCGATGTATTTATCGAGTGCCTCCTGCTGCCAGGCGCGGAGGTGTTTCATCGCTTCTTTCTCGTCAGTTGTGGTCGTTAATCGTGCAGCACTCGGGTACTGCCGGCGCTCAGGCCTCTAGCGCTTGCGCAGGGATTGATAAATCTGCTCACAATCCGGGCACACAGGGCTGCCGGGCTTCGCCTGTTTGCGTACCGGAAAGGTTTCCCCGCACAGTGCCACAACGACCTTTCCAGCCACGGCAGACTCAATAATCTCGTTCTTCTTCACGTAGTGGAAAAACTTCGGGGTATCGTCGTCTGTCGTTTGCTCGGTGCGCACATCGGGGCGCTCAATGGTGGTTGTACTTGGGTTACTCACAATGACCCATTGTGCCCCTGAACGCACCCATTTTCCAACTAGGGATGAAGAGCGCACGCGGCTGTGTTGGATCCCCCTCCCCGCCCCAGTAGCAGTCCGAGGTTGGGACCAGTCGCACCGGCTCTGCCCCTGAAGGCATGCACTGGCCCCTGAAGGACTAGCGTTGTTTGCATGGCAGCTCAGAACAAACGCAGTGCAGCTTCGGCGCCTCGCTTTACTCGGCGTGGCAAGTCTACTGCCACCCTTATTACCGACGCCAAACGCTCCCGCTTGGAAGGGTGGCACCATAGGCGCCGGGTATATGCGACTTTGCAGCTGCTGCGCTTGCCGGTTTTGGCAGGCGCAGGCATTGCCATGTGGCTTACCAACAATGTGGCTCTAGCGGTGGCCATCGCCTTGATTTCGCTGCCTCTCCCCTGGGCAGCTGTCTTGCTGGCCAATGAAACTGGCGAAGTAGATAAGCAAGAACGGAAAATCTACAAGCCCGCCGTTGTGCGTGCCAACCGCCAGGCACTGGAGGCCAACCGAGGGGTGCGCTCGGCAGCGGATCCCCAGCATGTCCTGGAATCTTCTGAGAGCGCATCCAATGCCGGCAAGGAAATCATCACTGTGGAGGATGACGAGTGACCCACTCCATGTACAACGACAACCACTTCTTCGAAACCCTCAACCGAGTTGTCGATCACGTCCAGCAGTTGGGTTATGACTCGCAGCTTGTCTCCCAAGTCCTCGGAGAGCGAGGCCTGGCCGCCGCCCACGGCCATAATTACGCTGCCGCCAAATGGTATGCACAGCGCATGGACAACGGGGAACGAAACAGGGAACGAAACCTAATTTTGGGCTGTTTCCTGCGCGAACCACTAGACCGTTCCCAATGGGAATTGGTGCTGGGCCCAGGTATAACCGCAGATGCATTGGCCACCGGCGTGATTGCCCACGGCCGTCTGCAGGTGGATATCCGGCCGGTCGTTGTCGCGTCCCACGGCACAACCGAGGTTCTCGTGGTCAGCGACCCCGATGCTTCCGCTGAGGTACAGATGGGAACCAGTGACCATGTTCCAGGGGCGGGAAACGCCAGCATGTCCCTGCTGAACGTCATACCGCCACAGACTCCACATCCCGATTCAGAATCTCACGGGTCAGTGACGGAAGTCCTAGACCTAGGGTGTGGATCAGGTGTGTTATCTACAGTCCTCGCAGCCAACTATCCGCACCTTCGGGTGACCGGCACGGATATTTCCAGCAGAGCGCTCGCCTTTGCCAGAGCGGGGCGAGAGGTGGCAGAGCGGGGCGTCGAAAATAAAAGTGGCGACAGCGCAACTACCGCTCCGCAGGTGGAATGGCTGTGTGGCAATTGGTTTGAACCAGTACATGGGCGCGAATTCGACGTGATTGTCAGCAATCCGCCGTTCGTCATGGCCCCGCCGCACCGCGATCAGGCGAAGACATACCGCGAGTCCGGTATGGAATTAGACGGCGCCAGTGCGCTGGTGGTTGGTCAGGCGCCCGAATACTTGCGGGTCGGAGGCCGGGCGCACCTGTTGACGGGATGGGCGCTAGCGGACGGGGAATCTGCGGCCCAGCGAGTATCCGCGTGGTTACCCACCCACGGTGTGCGCGCATGGGTAGTGCAACGGGAACTGGTGAGCGTAGCGGACTACGTGACCACGTGGCTGGCCGATGAGGAAGTCGATACCCGAAGCAGCGAAGGTCGCGCGCGTGTGAATGAATGGTTGGACTACCTGGGCGCCCACGAAGTGGAACGCATCGGAATGGGTTACGTACACCTAGAACGGATTGCAGATTCCAAACCATCGGACATGACCTTTGAGGTCCTGGACCAACCTCTGCCGCCGGGCACGTTTCTAGGCTACGAGGTCCACGAGTGGTTTGCCCGTATGCAGTGGCTGGCCGCAACGGATCGCGCGGATCTGCTGGATTCCACGTACGCCATACGCCCCGGGGTCGCTGTGGAGCACATCGAAGTGGCTGATGTGGAACAAGGCCAAGGCTTTACCCCATACGCGTTGCGACTGAGCCGGACAGAGGGGCCTGCGTGGTCGCACGAGATCGATGAGCACGTCCGCGCCGTGATCAGCGGATTAAACCCCCAGGGCCTGAAGTTGCGAGATGTCGCCGGACTATACTGCGCGGTGCACGGGTTGGACGAGGCAGCATTTACCGACGCCCTCATGCCCATCATCACCGACCTGATCAGGCACGGGTTCTTGCTGCCGGCGACGGAGAGTGCATAGCGCACCGACGTGCGTGGCTAAGGCACGGGGACCCAGAATTTATGTGGAACCAGCGTGACTAGTGCTGATCGGGAACCAGCGTAGCTAGAGCGAACAGGAAAAAAAGACAGATGAAGGCAATAATCTCAACGGTGAGCGAAGCGAGTGTCACAGTGGACGGCCAAACAATCGCGGAGGTCACAGGTCCCGCGCTGTTGGCGCTGATCGGTGCGGGTCGAGACGATGCTCCGGACAGCTGGGAGACGATGGCGCGGAAGATAGCGGAATTGCGCTTGTTTCCCGCCGATCCCGCGCAGACAGCAACCGATCACTGGGAGGGATCCCGGGACACTTCGGTGGAAGAAATCGGTGGCAGCGTGTTGGTCGTCAGCCAGTTCACTCTCATGGGGCGAACCGCCAAAGGCCGACGACCGTCATGGTCCGATGCCGCCCCGGGTCCGGAGGCCGAACCCATCATCGAGAAGATAGTGGCCGAACTCCGCCGGCGAGGCATCTGCGTAGCCACGGGTCAGTTTGGGGCAAATATGGCGGTGCAATCCGTGAACCAGGGCCCGTTTACCGTTCTCGTAGAGACTTAAAAATTGCTGGTCACGGCCAACACACCCCATAAGGGGGTACATCTGGGCGCAGGGTTCAACCTAAATCGGAACAATTCGCACCACTTGTCCGTTGACGATGTAGAAACTAACGAAATATTAGAGACTTAACGAAGTCAATGTCTTCTTTTCACCGAGCTTCTCCAGGAGGAGATCAGCGTAATGAGCAACTCCATGTATGACGACATGGCGGGCGAAGCCGACGATCGCGACAACGAACGATCCGAGGATAAGGGTCGCCGTCGGGGAAATAACGAAAACCCCTCTGCCGATTTAGTGCGCGTCTACCTTAACGGCATTGGCAAGACTGCTCTGCTGACTGCAGAAGACGAGGTGGAGCTGTCCCAGCGCATTGAGGTCGGACTGTATGCAGAGCACCTTTTAAAGAACACGAAGGACCTCACCCGTGCCCGCAAGCGTGACTTGAAGATCCTAGCCCGTGAGGGTAAGGCTGCCCGCAGCCACCTCCTAGAAGCCAACCTACGCCTCGTTGTGTCCTTAGCGAAGCGCTACACGGGCCGTGGAATGCCACTGCTGGATCTCATCCAGGAAGGCAACCTTGGACTGATCCGCGCGATGGAGAAGTTCGATTACACCAAGGGCTTTAAGTTCTCTACCTACGCCACCTGGTGGATCCGTCAGGCCATTACCCGCGGTATGGCAGATCAGTCCCGTACGATCCGCCTGCCGGTACACCTGGTGGAGCAGGTCAACAAACTCTCTCGCATTAAGCGGGAGATGTACCAGCACCTAGGTCGCGAAGCCACCAATGAGGAGCTATCGGAGGAATCGGGCATTGAGGAATCCAAGATTGAGCTGCTGTTGAAACAATCCCGCGACCCAGTGAGCTTGGACATGCCGGTGGGTTCCGATGAAGAGGCGCCGCTGGGTGACTTCATCGAGGATTCCGATGCCACAGATGCCGAGGCGGCGGTTGTGGCATCCCTCCGCCACTCCGACGTCCGCGCCGTGCTTGGCACGTTGGAGGAACGCGAGCAGGACGTCATCAAACTGCGCTACGGCTTGGATGACGGCATGCCTCGCACCTTGGATCAGATTGGCCGTCGCTTCGGTCTTTCCCGCGAGCGTGTGCGCCAGATCGAGCGCGAGGTTATGGCCAAGCTGCGCGAGGGGCATCGCGCTGCCAAGCTCCGCGAATACGCTATCTAGAGCAAGTGTTTGTGTATCTTAAATAGGTAGGTTAACTCCCCCTCTCTTCGAAGACTCGGAAAGGTATATCGCAAGTGCGAGATTTGGTTGATACCACTGAGATGTATCTGCGCACGATTTATGAATTGGAGGAAGAAGGCATTCCCCCACTGCGCGCACGCATCGCAGAGCGTCTGGCCCAGTCTGGGCCAACAGTGAGCCAAACTGTTGCGCGTATGGAGCGCGATGGTCTGCTCAGCATCGCACGGGATCGCAGTTTGAAGCTCTCCGCTGAGGGTCGCGAGCTTGCCACTGCCGTCATGCGTAAACACCGTCTGGCAGAACGCCTGCTCACGGACGTAATCGGGCTACCGTGGGAGAAGGTCCACGATGAGGCCTGCCGCTGGGAACACGTCATGGGTGACGAGGTGGAACAGCGCCTCGTAGAGGTTCTGACCGAATACACCACCTCCCCTTTCGGTAACCCCATTCCAGGACTTCAAGCTCTCGTTCCCGATACCGAAGATGATCGCCTGGACCAACTCAACAACAGTGTGAAAGCACTTCGGGAGCGGGAATCCGTTCGAGCTTCTGATATCGATACCGGCAAAGAAGTCCGCGTGATCATCTTGGCCGTCAACGAAATCGTCCAAGTCGAGCACAAAATCATGGCCAAGATGGCAGCACTCAACATGTCGTTAGGCAGCGAAGTGACCTTGCAGTCCGCAGAGGACGGCAACCTTACGGTCACCAACGCCCAAGGCAGTCTCACGATTCCGGAGGATATTAGCCACGCTTTGCGGGTGCAGCCACTGGATTAATCGGCCGCTTTCCGCCGAACTCGGCTAGCTCAACTACCCGGATGCTCATATCATGCGCCCCGACGTTTTTCGGGGCGCATGTCGTTGTTGTTTCCCCCATCTCCGTCGAACGCCCCGGCTCCCTTCAGGAATTCGATGTCGAGGATATCTAGGCAGGCGTCGAAATCAGATAGGAATTCATCCACACTGGCGCCCAGATCTACCGCTAGGGTCAGCTCATCGTGACACGCGGCGAGCACATGAGTTCCGCGTTCCAAAGCTAGGCGCAGGAGGTCACGGGTTTTTCCCCGATGGTGAGCACCGAGCGCGCTGATGGTTAGGCCCACCGTGACGGCATCGTCCTCGCACACCGTGTCCAGTTCGTTCATCGTGCGCAGTAACGTGGAAAAAGCAACGGTACCCTCGTCATTTCCACCCAAGACCACGGCCAAAAGCGCCATTAAACGCCAGCGCGGGGTGGCCTCGGTCCGCCGCGCAGCGGCGGCGAGTATTTCCCGCACGATGGGTGCGTTAACCCCTGCGCCCGCCACAATGATGGTGGTGTGTAGGACTTCGCTAAGCGCCAGATACGTCACGCGGGTAAGCACATCAACGTCGTCGCACGCATCCTCCACAGAGCGCTTTCCTTCTTTCACTGCCGCAATCGTCTCGTAGAGCCTCACCACGTCGTCCACATCGCCAGGGCCCTGCGAACACAACCCGTGGCTTTCCGCTCTGCACTCTTCAGCCTCTTCCAATTGACATCCGAGCAAGCATCGCTGTGCCAAGAGGTCCAAGGGATCTTCTCGCTGATCCAACCAATGTTCCATTTCATCGCGATTGTTCAAACGCAAGGCTCCAGCCAGGGTGGCGATGTTCTGCAGCGGATTATCATCAATGCTGCCCACATGGCCACTGGTGTTTGTGTTGCTCTCGCGCCAAATCGCCCCGGTCGCGAGTTGTTTCACGAGGAAATGACCGTTGATCGTGAGGTAGTGCTCCTCTAGGATCCCGCGTGCCTGTGCCATCGCTCGACTGCGCTTCTTCCCAGGAGAGCCAATGCCGATCAAGATGGTTTCGCACGCCTCCAGGTCAATACCATCGTCAGATTGCATGGCCTCGATCAGTGTCTGCACGCCTTCGCGAACCGCCCCTTTATCAAAATCCACGCGGACCACGGGCCCGACTGTCATCCGCGCCGGCTCACCTGCCATTGTGGGTACCAAACCCACCACCACCAGAGACTGGGTTGGAACGAAGCCTAAGAGCGCCGGGAGAGATGCCAACAAAGCACCCGGATCCGAACCCAAGTTGACCGTCCGCGAGTGCGTGGACGCCCCGGAAGAGTCATCCAATTGGCCAGCGGGAATACCTTCACGCTCCAGTCGGTTGTTAAGGATGTCTGCAAAATCTTTGAATGAAGTCATGCCAGCATTGTCGGTGAGGTCGTGGACCTAACTCCGGCACACAGCAGAAGAATCATGGCATCCACCCTGCACCCTGTGGATAGCAGCGGGGATGTGGATAAGAATTTTTCTTCTGCCGTTGCGCAGGTCATGAATCCGCAGCTCGAACCACCTTGGTAGGCTGTAGCAAAGGTATCGCGTGTGAAGGGAGTGCTGCACGATGCCCGAGAATTTTCCGCAATCTGATGGCCAGCGCCGAGAGCTATACGATTTGGCGTACCCAAATCCTTTAGGGGGTGCCACTCCTCAGCTCGAATCGCAGCTCAACACCTCGCTTTCCAACCCGACAGAACGTCCTCAGGTTGATCACGAGGCCGCCGACACCACGGCCACTTTGCCGCTGATGATCGCCCTGCAGGGATATGCGGACGCCGGCCAAGCGGTGCATAATGCAGGCACCCACCTGCTGCAGGCACTCGATAGCCAGCCGCTGGCAAAGTTCCGCGTGGATGACCTAGTGGATTACCGCTCTCGTCGCCCAGGGGTGACCATGGATCACTCCCGGGTCGTTGACCGTGAGGAACTAGCGCTGACACTCGACGTAGTGACAGACACCGAGGGGCAGAAGTTCTTGCTTCTCAGCGGTCCGGAACCGGATCTGAAGTGGGGCGCATTTTCTGATGCGGTGCTGGAACTGGCTCGCAAATTCAACGTTGACAGGGTGGTCACGCTGTACGCGGCACCCATGACCGTTCCACACACCCGTCCCCTCGTGATCTCTGCCCACTCCACTAATTACCAGTTAACGGCGGATTACCACACCTGGGATTCCCGCATGATCTTGCCTGGGGCCGCGGCTCTCGACACGGAGCTCAAGCTGTCCCGCCACGGCTTTGAAACCATTGGATTCACCGCGCATGTGCCCCACTACATCGCTGCCAGTGACTACCCCGAAGCCACGCACAACCTGCTAGAAGCAGTAAGTAAAGTTACGGGGCGCAAGCTCCCGCTGACAGCGTTGGAAAGTGACATTGCGCGCGTGCAATCCCAGCTAACCGAACAAGTGGAGGAATCCGCCGAGATCGGCACCGTAGTACAGGCTCTTGAGCAGCAGTACGACGCGAACGCGGAGCGGATTCGTCGACGCAAGGAAAATACCCTGCTGCAACCTGGCCAAACAATGCCTACCGGTGACGAAATCGGCGCTGAGCTGGAGGCCTTCTTGGCCAATGTCGCACGCGGCGAGACGGATGGTTCATCCGACGCCCCTGAACAGCGTGGCGTCGACCCCCACAAGGGCGCTGGGGAACAACCGGAAGAAGGCCGCGACAGCCGTGAAAAAGACGACGGTGAGGACGGCAACGCCTAGCCGAATGGCCCGTGGCGTGCCGTGAACACCCAAACCAAAGGAAGCTTGAAGCCCCTGTGTCCATTGCATCTGATCTCGCTAGGCTTTTGCCCGACCTCGATGAAGTTCCCGAAAGCTTGGTCGATGATGCGATTCTCGCGTCCTTTCTGGGGTGGACAAGGGACCGCGGAATCACGCTGTACCCCGCGCAGGAAGACGCCGCGACGGCGCTGGTCGCGGAGGACAACGTCATCCTCGCTACCCCCACGGGATCCGGCAAATCAATGGTGGCTATCGCCGCGCACTTCATCGCAATGGCTCGGGGCCAGCGGAGTTTCTACACGGCCCCGATCAAAGCTCTCGTGAGCGAAAAGTTCTTCGACCTCTGCCAAACCTTCGGACCCGAAAACGTGGGCATGATGACCGGCGATGCTACCGTCAACGGCAAAGCGCCGATCATCTGCGCCACCGCCGAAATCGTGGCCAATATCGCGCTGCGCGAAGGTAAGAATGCGCACATCGATCAAGTAGTGATGGATGAGTTTCACTACTACAGTGAGCCCGACCGCGGTTGGGCGTGGCAAGTTCCCCTGTTGGAACTGCCCCAGGCCCAATTTTTATTGATGAGCGCGACATTGGGTGATACCGCGCCACTACAAGAGGACCTAACTGAGCGCACTGGACGCACCAGTACCCTCGTAACGGGCTCTACGCGCCCGGTCCCCTTGGACTTCCATTACGTCTACACCCCCGTACACGAGACAATCGCCGAACTGGTCGCAGAAGGTAAAGCACCGATTTACGTGGTGCACTTCACGCAGCGTGAAGCGATTGAGCGCGCCCAAGCCCTCACCAGTATGTCCCTGCTGGATGATGCGGGGAAGAATGCTGTCGCCAACGGCATTGGTAACTTTCGGTTTACTACGACGTTTGGCAAAACCCTGTCCAAACTGCTTCGTAAAGGCATTGGTGTGCACCATGCTGGAATGCTGCCGAAGTACCGTCGCCTCGTTGAAAAGCTGTCCCAGGAAGGGTTGCTCAAAGTCATCTGTGGAACGGACACGCTGGGCGTGGGCATCAACGTGCCTATTCGCACGGTGCTGATGACGGAGTTGACGAAATACGACGGGATTCGCCACCGCGTCCTGAAGTCCCGCGAATTTCACCAGATTGCCGGGCGCGCCGGGCGCGCGGGTTTCGACACTGAGGGCACGGTAGTCGTGCAAGCGCCGGAACACGAGATCGAGAACTTCCGTGCTCGGCAGCGCGCCGGTTCAGATCCGAAGAAAATCAAGAAGATCCGGAAGAAAGCCGCGCCTGAGGGGCGGGCGACGTGGAGCGAGAAAACGTTTGATCGCCTCAAGGTGGCGGAACCAGAGCAGCTAGTTAGCCAGTTCCGCATGTCTAACTCCATGCTGCTCAACCTTGTAGCTCGCCCAGAATGGACCTACGGTTCCCTGTACCACATCCTGCGCAGCAATCATGACACGCGCGCGAAGCAAAATGCATCAATCATGCGGACGATTGAACTATACCGCGGGCTAGTGAACGCAGGCATTGTGGAGGAGTTCAAGGCCAAAACACCCTCGGGTAAGGACGCACGGCTCACCCAGGATCTGCAACGCGACTTTGCCCTCAACCAGCCGCTGTCCCCCTTCGCATTGGCCGCGTTGGAACTGCTAGATCCCGATTCATCTACGTTCACTTTGGATGTGATCAGCACCTTTGAGGCAGTGCTAGATGATCCGCGGGCCATCTTACTTGCTCAGCAAAAGCAGGCCCGTGGTGAAGAGATCGCCGCCTTGAAGTCCGAAGGTGTGGACTACACCGACCGGATGGCCATCGTGGAAGACATCACGTGGCCACAGCCACTGGCGGAAGAATTGGAAGCAGCCTTCGAAACCTTCTGCGAGGGCAATCCGTGGGCCAAAGACTTCGAGCTCAGCCCCAAATCGGTTCTGCGCGACATGATTGAGAAGGCTATGACCTTCAGTGACATCGTGGCAACCTACGGCCTCGCCCGCGCCGAAGGGGTTGTGTTGCGTTACCTCACGGATGCGTGGCGGACCCTCGAGCATTCGGTTCCGCAGCAGTACCGCACTGATGAACTCGCGGATATTCTGAATTGGCTCGGTGAGTTAATTCGTCAAATCGACTCTTCCCTCATCGACGAGTGGGCCCAGATGGGGGATGAGAACGCGGCACTGACCGAGGAACAGGTGCAAGAGCACGCATTTGGTGTGACGGATCCCAACCTCCTGTCCGCCAATCCCCGCGCCTTGCGCCGCATGGTGCGCAACCACTTCTTCCGTCACGTGGAACTGTTCGCGTTCGAGCGGGAGGAGGCTCTCGAGCAGATGGATTCCTACTTAGACAACCCACCGGACTGGCCGGCTGCGATGGATGATTACTTCGATGAGTATGCCGATCTGGGGGTGGACGCCAATGCCCGCTCCGGCGATTTGATTTCCATCCGGCCGGGAACGGGCGAGGAAGCAGGGCTGTGGTTCGTGAGGCAAATCTTTGACGATCCTGAGGGGGATCACGGTTGGTCGCTGCGCGGCACAGTGGATCTCAATGCGACCGACGAGGCCGGTGAAGTGCGTCTACGCGAGTTGGAAATCATCGCGGGTTAGGCACCGCCGAGGCGCCTAGATGGGCCAGCCCTACCGGCCCTGCATCGTGGATTCCAGCAACTCTCGCGATGCTTTCTCGGCCCTATCGAATGCGACGGTGATGATCTTGCCCAGCTCTGCATAATCACTGCCCCGCGCGCTACTCGTACGGAATACATAGCCCATTTGTCGACCAGCCACAGAGGCCCCACCCGCGAACGTGGCAAAATCCACCCCGGGACGTCGATGTTCAGATGTGATTGAACTCAGCGGAATGAGGGTGATACCTTGCCCCGCGGCCACCAACTGGATCAGCGTATTCAAGCTAGTTGCCCGAGCTAGGTTTCGAACTTCGCCGCTGTTTTTCACAGTGCGGCATAGGTCTAGTACCTGGTCGCGCAAGCAGTGTCCGTCGTCCAGCAGCAACAGTTCGTCCTGGGGGATGTCAGAGACCTTCAAATCTCGCCGTCCGGCCAGCTGGTGACCCTGTGGAACCACAAGCACGAATTCTTCCAGGAAGAGACGCTCGAACTTCAGCCCCGTGGTGGTATCGGGGCTGGCAATAATCGCCAGATCGAACTTCCCAAAACGCAGATTATCCAGCAGAGCTTCGGTTTTATCCTCCGTCACCACCGGTTGCAACGTAGGTAATTTAACGCTGGTCTCGGCTAAGAACTCGGGAAGGATATAGGGCGCCAAGGTAGGGATCATGCCGATAGAGATCCCTCCCTCCAAGCCACCTTGTGCGCCGTGCGCTCTGGTCACAAAGTCGTCGAGACTAGCCAACGTCGCCTTGGCCAAAGGCAGCAGCTCTTCACCGGTGGAGGTGACGATAACCTTACGAGTAGATCGTTCGATGAGCTGAACATCCAGACCGGTCTCCAAAGCTGCCAGTGCCTGCGACAACGACGGCTGGGAAATCCCTAGGTTGGATGCGGCCGTTCCGAAATGCCCGTACTCTGCAATGCTGACGAAAGTACGGAGCTGCGTGATTGTAGGGCGATATTCTCTGGTAGACACATGCTTTAGCTTACAATACAAATCCCCACATTTGCTTAATCTGGGGAAACGATAGATTTGCAGCAGGGGCATTCAAAAGCATTCGTTATGCCTGGGCTAATTCTGTTCACCATTTTCGGATTTTTCGGGGCCACCGAGGCTACCATTGTACGAATCGCAACCTGCTGTGGACACAGAAAACTGCGGGAACCAGCGCAATAGCCTGCCCCGGCACTCTCACCAGTACTAGGAAACAGTTACCTGAGCCACCCCCTCAAATGGCGTGACCTTGCCGAGGAACGCCCGCGAATCTCCTCGGTAGCGAATAGTGTACTCCCCTGGTTTCACCTCCGCGGTGTTCCATTCTACGGTCGCGGTTGTGGTGGAGAAGTTGTTGGCGAACGTGAGCAACGTGGATTCAGAAGAATCGTTGGCAATTACCTTTCCAGATGGATCTTCAATGGTGAGATAGCCTTCGCCGTGGCGTAGATTATTGTTTGGATTCGCGCCAACGAACTCCACTGAAAGGATTTCACCCGCCTTAACCACATCAGGTTTTTTCAACACCTCGCCAAATTTCTTGCCTGCAGGCGGGGTATCCAACCACGGATTCCCCTTCAAGGACTTAGGGATCAATCCAGTGAGGTCACCGGCTGGTCGACCTGCCTCCACGTCTTTTCCATTCTTCATCGCGACCGCCAGATCGTGGAAAACTTGCTGGAATGCGGGCAACTGGTTCACGCCGAAGATTGTCGCGCCACCTTCGTAGTTCTGGGTTTGATATTCCTCTGGTGTGGTGAGGTAGTGACCATAGGAGTTGGTGTACCCCTGCACGACCACTGCAGATGTATCGACGCCCAGAGCATCCGCCACCGTCCGGCGTAGGCGCAGGCCGGATGTGATGGTGGGTTCAAAGCCCAATGCGACCAGAACCAACCCGCCGATCCGGTGGATATAGAACGGGTGGGTCTGCTGAATCATTCCGGGCACGTAGCCCAGTGGAAGCAAAATCTCCTTGTTCCCGTGAATCTTGGCAACCCCCGGTGGGACGGTGACTTCATTCAGGGCTTTCACCCATGGGGTTCCGCCCCGCTCGCCCTCATTCAGACCCAACGCAGGTTCACCCCCGCCATCTTCCTGGGAAGAAGCCGCGAATGCCGCACCCAGAATCGCTGGACCTAATTCACCTGGCTCGCCATCGGGAGTCCATTTCCCATCCACAGTCAACGTGGTGCAATCGACCCAGCGATACCGGACATCGATGCCGCCCTTGCCCATCGCCGAACCCATTCCACCCTTGGCGACACCTTCCATCATTCGCTCACCGAGAATCTTCGCGGATTCACGTTCGTCCTTGCCAGGTCCCGATTTTGGCACCAGTCCGTGGTTTGGTGTGATGTCACCGGGTGTTGCGTTGGCAAAAGCAGCCACGAATTCGGCTTTGTCTGGATAGCGATGGTCAACGCCCACAGCCTCTTCCGTGGCCCATGCGGCATATCCCTTATTGTCCGAGGCGATGTGCTGATACTCACTAGAGAAGCTAGTGGGGTGAATGGAATACCAGTTGATCAAGCCCACCGGGCGATTGTTTTTGGAAACGTGCACGGTGACGCTGCGAGTATCCACCCCGGTCGGGTTCACCAGTTTGTCTTCAGCTGGATTCTTTTCCCACGCCGGACGTGAACGGTTGCGGCCTGCATCTTCGACGGTGGACTCGGCGATGGTGACATCCGCTGGTGAGACATCTTCGTGGGCTCGCTCGATGGCATCCACTACACCCTTGACGGTAGCTTCAAACGTGACTGGCCGGAATCCCGCGGTGGTGAGATCCACCATGAGGTGCTGTGACGTACCACCCGGCGCAACGTGGGTGTGCGTAGCGGTAATGAGCACATTGTGCTCCCCGTACAAGCTTCCGAAACGACCACGCAGACGGCGCAGCACTTCCAACTGGATCGATTGGAACATCAAACCGATGTCCGCAGTGACATGTACGACCCGGTTGTCCGGATTGGCTTCGTCGGCAAAAATGAACGCTCGAGCGTACTGACGGCGCTGAATACCCACTGCCGTTTGTTCCAATACGGCATAGCCGTTAAAACCCGCACCCCAAGGTTCGCCGGTGATATCAGCCATAGCCCGGCCCACGTGCAGGCCGGGAGCGGACGGGTTGGTTGCCCGCGGTTCGGCATTGGCAACACCCTGTTGACCTTCTGAAGAGCCAGCCCACAGGACCGTTCCGGAAACCGCTGCTAGCCCTCCGAAAAACTTACGGCGACTCAACTCGGATTCGAACACAGGGAAAACTGAGGGCGCTGAATCGGAAGAACAACGGTGGCTCACAGCAAGCTCCTTGGGGACTCGTAGAGAAGACATAGCTTCCCAAAAATACTTATGGATTGGAACACATATTAGAAAGTCAAAACCAGCCACGTGGTTAAATTGCCTAAGTTTTATTGACTTCACCCCAATTGATAGTGTTAAGCAGGTGAATCCCGCCAACCCTCAGGACCAAAACACCACTACAACCGGCCCTCGCTCTCGCAAAAAGGGTCATTCGCGGAGCCGGCGGAACAAACCCCTACGCCCCACCCCCGCCCTCACTTATCCTGCCGCTCTACCAGTTAGTGAACGGCACGACGATATCGTTGAGGCAATTCGCGACAACCAGGTAGTCATCATTGCGGGTGAAACTGGTTCCGGTAAGACCACACAGATCCCGAAAATGTGCTTGGAGCTCGGCCGTGGCCGACGCAAGTTGATCGGCCATACCCAACCTCGTCGTATCGCAGCCCGAACTGTGGCAGAGCGCATCGCAGAAGAACTGGGCCACGATGTAGGAGACCCAGAATCGCCCGTGGGCTACAAAATCCGCTTTGATGATCGGACCGCGCCTGCGACCAGCGTGAAGCTAATGACCGATGGTGTGCTCCTCAATGAGATCCAGCACGATGCCATGTTGCGCCAATACGATACGATCATTGTGGATGAGGCCCATGAGCGCAGCCTCAACATCGATTTCCTGCTGGGTTTTCTCAAGCAACTATTGCCCCAGCGCCCCGATCTCAAACTCATCATCACGTCGGCCACCATCGACCCTGAGAGTTTCGCAGAGCATTTCAGCTCGCCCGATGGATCCCCAGCCCCGATCATCGAAGTCAGTGGCCGTACCTACCCAGTGGAAATCCGCTACCGACCTTTACGCACAGAGCACCTAGACGAACAGTCGGGTGCCATTATCACGCAGGAAACCGATCCGCTGGAAGGTCTAGTGGCAGCATGTAGAGAGCTTGTCAAGGAAGGTCCAGGGGACATCCTGTGCTTCTTTTCGGGCGAGCGCGAGATTCGCGATGCAGCTGACGCTCTGGAAACGGAATTCAACTCCAAGGGTCCACGTCGCGTAGATATCCTTCCGCTATTCGGGCGCCTATCCAATGCCGAACAACACCGCGTTTTTAATCCCGGCGGCCGCCGTCGCATTGTATTAGCCACAAATATAGCGGAAACCTCCCTCACCGTACCCGGAATTCATTATGTCGTCGACACCGGATACGCACGTATTTCACGATATTCGCATCGAACGAAAGTGCAGCGCTTGCCGGTTGAAGAAATTAGCCAAGCCAGCGCCAAACAGCGCTCTGGTCGTTGCGGCCGTACAGCTGACGGTATAGCAATACGCCTTTATTCTGAGGAGGATTTTCAAGCCCGTTCCGAATTCACTGACCCCGAAATTTTGCGCACCCACCTGGCTAGTGTCATTCTAGCCATGGCCGCGCTAGGACTTGGCGATATTCAAGAATTTCCGTTTTTACAATCCCCCGATAGAAAATCGATCCGGGATGGTGTGAGCCTACTGCAAGAACTGGGCGCGCTAGAGCAAGGCGGCAATCTAAAATTAACGAACATAGGCTGGGACCTCGCGCGAATCCCTACTGACCCACGACTAGCACGCATGCTAGAGGCAGCGCATCGACACGATGTGCTTGAGCCTGTGGCGGTAATCGTTGCAGCCTTGAGTATTCAAGATGTCCGCGAGCGCCCATTGGAACAGCAAGCCAAAGCTGATGAAAGCCATGCTCGGTTTGCTGCGGATTCAGATTTTATCAGCATTCTAAAACTGTGGTCTTACCTGCAGGAACAACGCCGAGAGCTATCTGGAAATCAATTCCGGAGGCTATGCCAAAATGAATTCATACACTACATGCGTGTGCGTGAATGGATGGATTTAGTGAGGCAATTACTCACGGTTATCCAGGACCTTTCCTGGAAGGTTCCAAATCTTCGTCACATAAGAGACCTAGCAATCGATCCCGCGACGCTCAATGAGGAATCCGTTCATCGCAGTGTGCTTGCCGGGTTGATCACACATATTGGAATGCGAGAAGGAACCAGTCGACAGTTTACGGGTGCGCGTAATTCGCATTTCGTAGTACATCCTTCTTCTCACGTAGCGAAGAAACCGCCGCAATGGGTCATGGCTGCGGAACTGGTAGAAACATCGCAATTATTTGCCCGCACGGTGGGACCCGTTACACCAGAATGGATTGAAGACATCGCTCCACATATGGTGAGGTACAACCACAGCGAACCCTATTGGTCCAGTTCACGGGGGGCCGCAATGGCCCACGAAAAGGTGTTACTATTGGGCCTCCCCCTCGTTGCCGATAGACGCATCAATTTGGGTCGCATCGACCGTCCGCTGGCACGCGAATTGTTTATTCGCCACGCACTAGTGGAGGGTGATTGGTCCACACGCCACCATTTCTTCAAGCGTAATCAGAAGCTGTTGGACGAAGCAGGCATGCTAGAGGACAAGGCTCGCCGCCGCGACATTATCGTCGACGATCAAACGCTTTTTGATTTTTACGACGCCAAGCTTCCAGACAACATCATTTCCGCGAGACATTTCGATTCTTGGTGGAAGAAGGCGCGGCATACCAATCCTGAGTTGTTGGATTTCACCTATGACAATCTGATTGATTCAGAGGAAGCGGCCGCTGCCGCCGATGCTTTCCCCGATACGTGGCGGCAGGGTTCACTGGAGTTCGAACTCCGCTATGTATTCCAGCCTGGCGATCCAGACGACGGAATAACAATGGTGGTTCCGCTACCCCTGTTGGTGAACGTCAGCCAGGAGGAAACGCAGTGGTTGGTAGCTGGATTGCGCCAGGAATTGTGCGTCGCGCTAATCAAGACCTTACCGAAGGCGCTGCGCAAGTCCGTGGTTCCGGCAACCAATTTTGCTGAACGGGCATTGGAGCGGATGGTTCCTTTTGACGGGCCCATCGATATTGCCCTTGCCGATGCCCTACGTAGCTTAGGCGGGAGTGGTATCAACGCGGATGATTTCGATTGGTCGCGTGTGCCGAATCACCTAAGGATGCAGTTCGCTGCAGTTGATCGGCGCGGGAAGGTCGTCGCCAAGGGTCGTCACTTGGAGGCGCTGCAACAGCGCCTGACCGGGCAGATTAACCAGGCTATTGCCCAAGCCACCGCAAGGGCGACCGGCCAGCGCAGTGGAAGCGCGCCCTCCCCGGTCGATGCATCGGCGCATAGCGTGCACTCGGGAAAAAAGCCCTCAAAAACTGGTGGCGGAAAAAGCAATTCTGGCGCCGACCGTGGCACCAAGAATGTGGGAACCACCCGCCCCAGCGGTCAGAGGACCGGTCACTCTGAGGGAACTGGTTCTGGAGGAACTGGCACCGGAGGGGTACTTGCCCGCGAAGATACCTGGACAATCGATGGTATTGGAACCATTCCGGAGACTATTGAAACCGTTATCGACGGGCACACGGTACACACTTATCCGGCACTGAAGCTGGAAAGCGACGGTACCGTCGTGCTTACGGCTCTACCCAGTGCAAATGGAGCAGCCGCCCAGCAGTTTTCTACGGTTCTGCACATGATGGTTGAAAAATGCAAGGTGGCACCTGCCACCATGATTAAGGGATTGCCGTTGCGCCAGCGTGTAGCACTGGAATCGTCTCCCGGCGGATTGGAGCCTCTGCTGGATTCGTTAGTTGCACTGGCCTGCAAAGAAATTCTCACGAAGGCGGGGTCCGTTATCCGTGATCCGGATAAGTGCGCGGAAGTACTAGCCGTCGCCAGTAAACAGGGCCCCTCTTTAGTCCGGCAATATGTAGTGGCCGTGGCCCCTGCCCTTTTAGCTGTTGCCGATATGCGTACCGAGTTGGACGGTTGGAGCGGCGAAGCAATTGACGATATGAAGAAGCAACTGGATTTCTATGCCGGCCCGGGAGCTATCGCACGCGCCGGAATCAGTCAGATGAAACATGTCCCACGCTACGTCGCCGCAATGAGGGCGCGACTGGAGATGATGAATTCAGATCCTGATCGCGAGATGGACTTGGACGACGAGGTCCGCGCGGTCTTGGCGGACTACGCTGAAACAGTAAAGCGCCTGCCCTCAGCCCGCGCGGCTTCCCCGCAGCTCAAAGAAGTACGGTGGTTGATCGAGGAATTACGTGTCAGCCTGTTTGCCCAGCAGTTGGGGACTACGAAGAGTGTTTCGGCACAACGCATCAGAAAAGCCCTAGCCAAGATACGCTAGAGCTGTGCCGCGCTGGCCCGAGAGCTTAGACGGGCCAAGCCTTGGCCTTACTGGCAGCCGTCGGCACGGTGCGCGCGGAGGGATTCAATTTCCCGTTCGAAGTCATCTGCACTGGAAAACGACTTGTAGACGGAGGCGAAGCGCAGATAAGCAACCTCGTCCAGGGTTCGTAGCGGGTCCAGAATCGCCAAACCGATATCGTTAGCTTGGACTTGGGATCCGTGCTGGGCACGTATGGATTGTTCCACCTGTTGTGCCAGCACCTTAAGGGCATCGTCGGACACTTCCCGACCTTGACACGCCCGCCGAACGCCTTTGATGAGTTTGTCGCGGCTAAATTCCTCGGTCACCCCGTTGCGCTTGGTGACTAACAAGATGCTGCGTTCTAGTGTGGTGAAGCGGGTGGCACACTTGTTGCACTCACGGCGCCGGCGGATCGCCACGCCGTGATCGACGGTGCGGGAGTCGACCACTTTCGAGGATTGAGAACTACAGGACGGACACAACACGGCCTTAATGCTAGTCCCACACCCAAATCCCAGAACAGTGGGCTGGTATAACGCGGAACCTGTGGCTGCTGAGAGCCCCCGCCCCTGCGGTTTTCCTACTCTCTATGACTTGCCCTCGACCTACTTCATCTGTGCGATTTGCGCTGGAGCTGTTCCCGACAACTGCACGGGCTCTTCGGCTACCACCGGCGCCAAGGTAATGGAAAGGAAGATAGCCGAGGTGGAAATGATAACTCCGCCCGGAGACGACACTATAGCCAAGGTGCGGCGACGAATACGTTCGAGCAAACCCAATCGCTTCGAATGCGTTCGACAATGGGAGGTGGCTAAGGTATGACCGCTCGCCACGCTACGGGGTGCCCGTTCCAATACTGGACCGGCGAAACGCGTGTTCGAACCTCCACGAGAATCCTCTTGCTCCCACTGGGGTTTAACGGTGTGAGGTCGCCGCACTTCTGCGGTGCGCGGTACGCGGCGACCTGCCACGATCGCATACCCCCGTTGCTGATTGTTTATGTCTGCTAGGGGACGACGGGAAGAAATAACTGGAGTGGACATGTCATAACCTCTTTCTTAGTGTTCTCACTAGCTAAATAAGCGGAAGCGCTCCGAAGGGTGATCCGGTGGCCCATAGCCCGCCGGACAACCCGACTGAAAGCTTGCGATCGCCACATTACGAACCAGGGGCGACAACCCAGCCTCGAACAACCAAGTTTTCGCTCTACTGTTCTATTATGACGACGTTTTACACGCTAGCACGGTTGTTCGATTGTTGTCGAGTGTTTTTTCGAACATTTTTCGAACACCTATGCCAAAACTGTCCGCAACTGCGGTAGTGTAAGAATCGATGAGTCATCAAAGTTAGGAGCCCCCATGTCACCCGCCGGCAGCCAGAAACCCCGATCTGCGAACCCAACGTCCACCGATAGTTCACCCATTACGCCCCCCACCCCATTGCCCAACGCGAGCACGCCACCGCGTCGCGGTCGACCCAAAAAATCCGATGCCGATCGTAAGGCCGAAAAGGCTCAGGGGCGGAAGCAACCAACGGAGCGCCAGCGCCGCATTCTAGAGGTGATTCAAAACTCAAAGAGCTTGCGCGGATATCCCCCAAGTATTCGTGAAATCGCCGATGCAGTCGGCCTGCAGTCAACCTCGTCGGTCTCCTACCATCTCAACCTGCTTGAGGAAGCCGGTTACCTGCGACGTGAGGATAAGAAACCGCGCGCCGTAGACGTTCGTGAATATGAAAAGCGTGGCAAGAAGACCCCAGGGCGTAAACCCGGCCGCCAACAACTCTCTGAAGGTGATGAAAACCTGCCGGCGGCAACCTACGTCCCCGTTGTCGGGCAGATTGCTGCTGGTAACCCCATCCTCGCAGAGCAAAACGTGGAAGCTCACTTTCCACTTCCGGGTGAGTTGGTGGGAGGCGGAGAACTCTTCCTGCTCCAGGTTGTCGGCGCTTCCATGCGGGATGCGGGCATTCTCAACGGTGACTGGGTCGCTGTACGTTCCCAGTCCACCGCTGACTTTGGTGACTTCGTTGCAGCGATGATTGATGGCGAAGCGACCGTGAAGGAATTCCACAAAGATTCTGAGGGACTGTGGCTGCTCCCCCACAACGATCTGTTCGAGCCAATCCCAGCCGAGCACTCCCAAATACTTGGCAAAGTTGTCGCCGTGCTCCGCAAAATCTAACACTCGCCACCCCCGTTCCCCGGCACTCACGCCCGGGGTTCAACTACCTCGCTAGAATTTGTTCGACAGGCCAAAAGTAGTCGGCATATTCCCAGCAAGGAGCGACAGGAGTGCAATCCACCGAACGCAGACGACAGATTGTCTCCCTCGCCGCGGTGCAAGGTCGAGTCACAGTCAACGAACTTGCCGATCGTTTTCGCGTAACGGCCGAAACTATTCGTCGCGACCTCGCCGCCCTCAATGACAGCGGGCTGCTTTATCGCGTACACGGCGGGGCCGTACCCGTGCCTAAGTACCACACTGAATA
This sequence comes from Corynebacterium sp. HMSC28B08, assembly GCF_001806865.1. NCBI lineage: Bacteria > Bacillati > Actinomycetota > Actinomycetes > Mycobacteriales > Corynebacteriaceae > Corynebacterium > Corynebacterium sp. HMSC28B08. Next base: position 95,863 of record NZ_KV786165.1, on the reverse strand, counting down.
CACCAGTGTGGAAACCCGCTCGAAAGCTAGTATTCAGGCCAAACTGGCCATCGGCCGAGAAGCCGCACAGCATCTGCCTAAACCCGGTTCGACTATTTTTCTCGATGCCGGCACAACCACGGGCGTGCTGGCCGACTACCTAGCCGAACAGTCTGTCAGGGGCAACGCCCCCCATCTGATCGACGCAGACGGTGACGGAATCTCTCCCGGCCAGGCAGAGTCCCGCCGGGATCACTCATCGCCCACCCCCAACAGCGGGGCTACCACGCACTTTCCCCCACTGCGGGTGATCACCAACTCCCTCCACATTGCCTACCGATTGGCAAACACGCCCTCCATTGACATTTTGCTTATCGGCGGTGACGTGCGCCCTCAATCCCGTGCCGTCGTTGGTCCCATCGCCACCCGACAACTGGGTGTGCTTCACGCGGATGTCGCTTTCATCGGTACAAACGCACTCACCATGGCACATGGGCTTTCTACTCCCGACGCCGCGGAGGGAGCAATCAAGCGCTGCATGGTCACCAATGCCGACCGTGTCGTCGCCCTATGCGATTCCTCAAAGTTCGGCTTGGACTACCTGGTCAGTTTTGCCTCCATTGACGATTTATCAATGCTCGTGACTGATCCCGGGGCGCCCGATACTTACGTACAGGCGCTCAAAAATTCGGGAATCGACGTGGTCTTTGCCCAGCCTGGCACCTAGTCAAGCTGTCTACTTTGTTGCCCCTCACCCACATGGTCGTAGAGCCAACGCATCGCTGGGTAGGCCACGATGATCCCCACCGAACCCCATGCAATTCCCTCCAGCGCGATAGAGCCCACATTGAGGGTAAGGTTGCCGATGCCTGCAACGAGCGCTACAGCCGCTGCCGTCAGGTTCACGGGGTCAGTCAGCTTCACCTTGTTATCCTGCCAAATACGCACTCCCAGCAGACCGATCATGCCGTAGAGCACGATCGTTGCCCCGCCAAGAACTCCGGCTGGAATCGTCAGGATCACGGCGCCGAATTTAGGAATGAAGGCCAAGATGATTGCGAAGGTCGCCGCCACCCAATAGGCAGCAGAAGAATAAACACGGGTAGCGGCCATCACCCCGATGTTCTCCGCATACGTCGTAGTGCCACTTCCACCACACCCACCCGCGAGGACAGTGGCGGCACCATCAGCCATCAACGCGGGCCCCGCCAGGTCATCCAGGTTGCGCTGAGTCATGGTTGCTACGGCCTTCACATGCCCGACGTTTTCCGCAATGAGCACCACCACTACTGGCAAGGTCACTGCCACTGCTGCCAGGTGAAATTCGGGCTGGTGAAACTGTGGCAGTCCAACCCATCGGGCGGCGGCGATCGCTTCCCGGGACTCGCTACTAATGCCACCGGTGGTCCATGCGAACACCCAGCCAATAGTCACCCCCAGCAAAATCGCGAGGCGCCCCAGCATTCCCCGCCCCGCCACGGTGATCAATACGATCGCCAACAATGTGACCCCAGCAATAAGAGGCTGCTTCTCCACGTTGGCGGTGGCAGTTGGCGCCAAGTTCAATCCGATGAGCGCAACAATTGCGCCAGTCACGGCAGGCGGCATCACGGCGTCGATAACGCCTCGGCCCAAAGCAGTAACCACGATGCCTACAGCGATGAGGACCGCGCCCGCAGCAATGACACCGCCCAGCTGGGCGCCGATTCCCTGCGCTTGCGTCGCGGTCAATGGAGCGATAAATGCAAAAGAGCTACCCAAGTACGACGGCAGTCGATTTCGGGTGGCCAGCAGAAACAGGATGGTTCCCACACCAGAAAACAGCAAAGTGGTGTTCACAGGAAAACCGGTGAGGGTCGGCACCAACAACGTGGCACCAAACATTGCAATGACGTGCTGCATTCCGATTCCGATGGTGCGACCCCACGATAGGCGCTCTTCGGGCGCGACTACCTCGCCAAAACCGATAGTCTTGCCGTCACCGTGTAGGGCCCACCCAAACCAGGAGCCGTGTTCCGGGGATTTTAAATGGTTACTCACAGCCTCAAACTCTAAAGGCTGTTATTGCCGGATAGTGAATTGATCCAATTCCGCGGCAACCTGGGCGGGGAGACGGACCTCTAGTCGCGTTCCGTTTTCGTCATAGCTCTCAGACAAAACGGTGCCTAGTTCATGCACCCGGGCCACCACGTCCCCGCGGTCGAACGGCACATGCAGCACTACCTGGCAATCGAGCGAATTGAGGAACAGCTCCAATCGCGTTTCGAGCTCGTCCACACCTTCACCAGTGTGCGCGGAGACAAATACCACATCGCTCAAACGGTGACGTAATTCCGCGAGAACCAAGGGATCAGCTTTGTCGATTTTGTTGACCACCAAAATTTCAGGTGGAGCCTGCTCGCCGCTTTCTTCCACGATTTCGCCGATGACTTTGTTTACAGCGGCGATCTGCTCCAGTGGGAATGGATCCGAACCGTCCACCACGTGCAGCACCACATCCGCGGCCATGACCTCTTCCAAGGTGGAACGGAAAGCCTCTACCAATTGCGTGGGCAGATGGCGCACGAATCCAACGGTATCGGTGAAGATGACTGCACGGCCATCGGCCAATTCGGCACGACGCGTGGTGGGATCCAATGTTGCAAACAACGCATCTTCGACTAGTACACCGGCGCCGGTCAAGGCATTAATCAACGACGACTTACCGGCGTTGGTATACCCTGCGATTGCGACCTGCGCAATCGCAGCAGAATCACGGCGTTCGCGCTTAATATCGCGCGACTTTTTCATTCCCGCAATCTCTTTTCGCAACCGTGCCATATCGGCACGCAACCTGCGACGATCCGCCTCGATCTTCGTTTCACCCGGGCCACGCAGACCCACACCGCCATTGGCTCCGGCACGACCACCGGCCTGACGAGACAGCGCACCGCCCCACCCGCGCACGCGCGTAATGAGGTATTCCATCTGAGCCAAAGCAACCTGAGCTTTACCTTCCTTGGATTTCGCATGCTGGGCGAAGATATCCAAGATGAGCATGGTGCGGTCGATTACCTTTACATCCAGAGCCTTCTCCAGAGCGATCATTTGTCCCGGGCTCAATTCGCCGTCGCAAATCACGGTATCCGAACCGGTTTCCACGACAACCTGCCGTAGTTCGTCCACCTTGCCTCTCCCGATGTACGTTCCAGCATCGGGCTTATCTCGCTTTTGATAGGTAATATCTGCGATTTCTGATCCGGCGGTTTCTGCCAGCGCGGCCAGTTCCTCGAGCCGCGCCTCAATTTGCTCCACGGTCCCTTCGGTCCACACACCTACCAGCACCACCTTTTCAAGACGGAGTTTGCGGTACTCAACGTCATAACCGTCGGCTTGCTCATCGGTGTAAGTGCTGGTTCCGCGTGTGAGCCTGCGCAGGGAGGAACGTGCTTCCAAATCCAGCTCACCAATGGTTGGCGTGGTGGCGTCGATAAAAAGGTTTTCCCCCTCGGTAGCGCGCTCAGCGCCGGGGTAAAGCTTGCTTTCTTCAGTCATTAGGTACTATTTTTGCACGTTTACCTGCACGAAACCAATCCGATGCGGGTCATTCACACTGTGGGGTCTACAGTGGGATTCATGATTGCTGAGCTGACGAGTGTTGGTCTTCAATTCCCACAGTGGCAGGACGCGCTAGAGGCCGCTTATGCTTCTGGGCGTTTAGCCGTATCGGGTGAGGTCGAGGGTGGACAGGTCCTCCAATACGATGATCCCAGCGGAGCCCGCCTGGTGATTCTTACCGCCCCTCCATATGGTTCTTTCGCTAGCTTTTCCGGCGGCGTGGGCACCAGCGCGCACATTTCCATGATCAACGAGGTTGTTGGCGTGCTGGACATCGTCGACGATAGCCCAGCGCTGCAAACAAGCAACCAAGATGCGCCGGTCGTTTCCTCCCTCACCGCGACCATTGCACAGGGCCCCATGCTGGCCGATGTCACTAGCATGCAGTACCAACCAGTGGAAGTGACCGCTTTGGCCGTCGATGTTTCACTTTTTACCGACGCCACGTTCTTCGCCGCCGCCGGTGGCACCTCTGTGGGAACTGTGGAATCGATCGGGCTTTCCGAGATGAATTCGGGAGCTGCAGCGCCACACTCCAAAGCACACATCGCGGTGGAGACTACGGAGGTTGTGAAACGCACGTCGGACCTGACTGGACAGTCGTTCTGGGTGTGCACCGTACACTCGCCGTTCGAGTTTTCGGTGGTACTGCCGGAAAGCGCCGGGGATCTTGTCGCGTTGGCGACGAGCATTAACGGCCAGCCCCGTCCGCTCATTCTGTCCGGAGACGTCGCCTTCACCGCCACCGCCGTCGAAGCCGCCAGCTGCGCCACCAGTGGAGGTTGCGGGTCCGGCACCTGTGGCTGCGGCGGGGCCCACTAGTACGGCATGGCCCCAGCAAGAGCTGAGGACTCTCACCTTGCCGGCGTCCAGTGAGACTGCAGCGCCCACCACAGTTTCAACAGCCACCACAGCACCAACACCTTAGTGGCTACACAACCATCTCGCCTCGGGCGACGATCTCCGCGGGTCCAGTGAGGATCGCGGCGTCTTCAGTAATGTCTACCATCACTTGGCCGCCGGGGATGTTCACGGTGACCGTGCCGAATTCCTGTTCGGCGTCGGCCAACGCGGCCACCGCGGCTGCTACCGTTCCCGTGCCACAGCTGCGGGTTTCCCCCACACCTCGCTCATGTACGCGCATGTGAATAGCACCGTTCTCTAAGGGCGTGAGAATCTCCACATTCACCCCGTTGGGGAAGAACGCATTATCCCACTCCACGGGCTGACCCACGGGCAAGGTTGCCAAGTCGGTCGCCGTGAGGTTGGGAATAACCGCAGCCAGGTGGGGATTCCCCATGTCCACGCCCAGCCCGGCCAGCTTGAACCCTCCCACCGTGGCAGTGGACATCCCCGTAACCTCCGGTTGGCCCATGTTCACACTGACGTATGCGTGCACCTCATCAGCACTGTGAATGGTGACGAGCTTACGACCCGCACGCGTTCCTACTCCCACCTGCAGTGGGAATTCTGGTTTATCCCCGCCCACCAGGTGTTCTGCGACCAGCACGTGAGCGAACGCGCGCACACCATTGCCGCACATTTCCGCGATTGAACCATCCGCATTGCGGTAATCCATAAACCACTCATCCCCCTGGATAGCAGACGATGGGTCATCAGGGGCCGGGGCGAGAATGGATTCGTCGACGACGCGGGCGTCGATAAGAGAAGCAGCAGTCGCCACACGAATCACACCATCCCCGCCGATCCCCGCACGGCGATCGGCAATTCGGCGCACCCGTTCGTCGGTCAAATCAACCGCGACGGATGGGTCGACGAGGAAGACGAAATCGTTCTCTGTGCCATGCGCCTTGATGAAGCGCGTGGCTGTCCCCTCCGGGAAGCTCACACCGGGCTCGTGGGCAGATTGTGTGTCAGTCATGGTGTCCCAGCCTACCGTGAGCGGACCAGTTGTAGCGCACGTCCGATTGCATCGGGCTGATTGGCCGGTATCCATTGCACGCGAGGATCACGGCGGAACCAACTGCGCTGCCTGCGGGCATAACGGCGAGTGCCAATCACCGTGGCCTCCCGCGCCTGTGCTTCCGTCATGTGCTCGTCTAAGTAGTCCAACACCTGGGCGTAACCAATCGCCTGCCCAGCCGTGGAATCGCGGCGCAGTCCTGCAGCTTTCAACCGCTCGACTTCCGCTACCAGGCCACGCTCAAACATGATGTCCACGCGCTGTTCCAGTCGTGGATTCAGCCATTGCGCATCCGCCTGCAAACCCAAGATGTCCATGTTCCACCGCGCCGGGCGGTCTTTGGGTGGCTGAGAAGCGGCAAACGGTTTGCCTGTGAGCTCAATGACCTCCAGAGCACGAACTGTGCGACGTGGATCCCGGGCTTCAATAATCGAGGCCGCCTGGGGATCAACCGTTGCTAAATGCGCGTGTAGTGCTTCCACCCCAATCTCTGCCAGTGTGCTTTCCCATTTCCCACGGACCGCAGGGTCGGTGGGAGGAAAGTCCCATTCATCGACCAAGGCCTGCACGTACATCATGGAGCCACCCACAAATATGGGTGTTTTACCGCGGGCCATTATTGCTTCGGCATCGGCAATCGCGCCCGCGCGGTATTCGGCTACGGAAGCCGGTTTGGTCACCGGCCAAATATCCAGCTGGTGGTGCGGGATGCCCTCGCGTTCGGCCACAGTGAGCTTAGCGGTGCCAATATCCATGCCTTGATAAAGCTGCATGGAATCGATGTTGATAATTTCACCACCGAGTTCGTGCGCAAGCGCGAGAGACATTGCTGATTTCCCCGCGCCCGTCGGCCCCACCACCGCCACTGGGCTAATCCCATTAGTGGCGCTAATTCCATTCATGACTTGCCAGTCTAGCGGCCCACACCCCAGGAGGCCTCACACAGTGGCGAGGAATAAGTGGGGAGTAATTCCACCCAAGATTGCAAGAATCTGCCATACTCAGCAGAAGAAGGAATCGCACCCGTTAGCTATTCCATAGCTGTTCTATAGCTATTCCACGGCAGCCGTGACGCGCGGCAAGAATGAAAGTCCCGCTCTGGAGAGCATTCACTCAGTTTCTAGCCCTCCAGGCGCGGGAGCAAGGAGTACCACGATGACCAACCCACCGCATGATCAGGCGAATGCTAACCAGCAGGACCCACAGTCCCAGCCAAAGCCACATCCAAGGCCTCAGCCAAAGCCTAGCCCTGCTGCTCTGGCCAAAAACCGCACTGCAGCGAAAGGCGCGCAAGCACTGACGGGCAGTGTGCACATTCCGCACAACGATCCTGCCAAGTGGGGTCGCGTGGAGGACGACGGCACTGCATATGTCGTGACTTCTCGCGGTGAAAGGCACATCGGAGACTTTAAGGCAGGAACCCCCGAGGAGGGCCTAGCGCACTTCGGCGCCCGTTACGACGACGTCTCTACGGAGATTGCGTTGCTTGAAATGCGCCTGACCACCCACCCGGAAGAAGCGCGTCGCATCCGTTCAGATGCCGCGAAAATCCGCGAGGACCTCGATACCGCCGCCATCATCGGAGACATCGAAAGCCTGCAGACCCGCTTGGCTACTATTGCCACGCAGTCAGTGGGGGTCGAGCAGCAGGTCGAGTCCTTGAAGGAGCGCCGTCGGTCAGAGGCCACCGAGCGCAAGGAAGCACTCGCAACCGAGGCAGAAAAACTGGCTGCGGATTCCACGGACTGGAAGGCAACGGGAGATCGCCTGCGCACCATCGTCGACGAATGGAAATCCATCAAGGGCGTGGATCGCAAGACCGACGATCAATTGTGGAAACGCTACGCGGCAGCCCGCGATAATTTCCGCAAGCGGCGGGGAGCACACTTCGCCGAGCTAGATCGCAACCGCGTGGCCGTGAAAAACGTCAAGGAAAACCTAGTTGAGCGCGCCGAAGCACTGCAGGATTCCACCGATTGGGCAGAGACCTCCCGCGCTTACCGCGAGCTTATGAAGGAATGGAAAGCCGCCGGACGAGCACACCGCGACGTTGATGACAAGCTATGGCAACGCTTCCGCGCAGCTCAGGATAAGTTCTTCGATGCCCGCAAAGCCAACGATGCGAAGCGCGACGAGGAATTTTTGGCGAACGCCCAAGCCAAGCAGAAGCTCTTAGATGACTATGATGCCAAGGTCGACCCCTCCACGCACGGTGTGGAGAAGTCCCGCGAGGCTCTTCACGAGCTGCAGGAAAAGTGGGAAGACATCGGGTATGTCCCCCGTGGACAAGTGCGTGAATTTGAAGACAAAATCGCAGCTGTAGAGCGGCGTGTGTCCGAGGCCGCCGATGCTGAATGGCGCCGCACCGACCCAGAAGCGCAATCCAGAATTGCACAGTTTCAGGCCAAGGCCGACCAGTACAGCCAAGAAGCTGAAGCCGCCGAAGCTAAGGGCAATAGCAAAAAAGCCGCCACGCTCCGGGAGCAGGCGGCGCAGTGGCAGCAGTGGGCAGATACCGCTGCAGCAGCTATCGAGAGTTAGTCCTCTTCAGGCTGGTCCGCGGGTGCATCCTGCACGGCGCGGCGCTGCCGGCGGCGCTCCGCGACAACCGCGCGACGGTCATCCACGAAATCATTGACCTGCTCGCGCTCCTGCAGCCCCGTGCGCAAACGCTGCTGCTTGAGACGCGATTCCTCGTCCCGGTGGGCCTCCTCGCGCCGAGCCTTAGCAAGGGCCTTTTGCAGCGGAGTTTTGCGGAACAAGAGGATCGACAACGTGACAAACAGGATCGTCAGGCATACGGCGGCGATAATCAGGCCGTAAGCAGGTCCCTCACCGGGATCCGTCACCGGACGCGATTGGCGAATCCAGATCGCGAAAGCAGAGTACCACCACGCCACACCGACGAAGAACCAGTTCACCCACGCGACCAGCCACGACCGCGACACAATTGTTCCCGCGGTCAGCAAAACGCCACCCGTTAGCGCCAGCCAGCTGAAAGCGCGCTCGGGCAACTTAGTATTGAACTGTTGGGCTACCGGGGAATTAAACAACACATCGTAGCCCTTGACCTGCCCCGCGTGTGGCAAAAAGATCGCCAGCAGCACGCCGAAGATTCCAATCGCCAGGAAAGGCAGGAACGGCTGATAATTTACATCGCGCGCTGCGTTCTTTTCGGCAGATTCCAGATCACCGCGGTACTGTGCTAGGGCATCCGCCCGCTTCGGGTTAGCTGTCGCAGTTCGTTGCGCACTAGCTTTCTGCGGATTTATCTCTTGCGCGTCTCGATTACTCACAGCCGCATCCTCCTGTTGCACATCCCGTCTCTACCGGTTGCTGTTCTACACTTGCCGTGTGCCGGCTGAATCCTGGCATTCCAAGCCCGACGCCGACGGGCGCCGTGGTTGGAGTTTGTCCTGCCGCAGTCATGTCCCCCGCCTTGGTCCTGCGGTGGCTGAGCACGCCGGCGTCGGCGAAAAGGAAATAGGCCGCAGCACCGGTGACCTCAACCTCCACAATATCGCCAGCGCGAATGCCCTCCACCGTGGGGTCAAAGTGGATGAGTCGGCCGTCCCGGGACCGCCCACTCATGCGCCGAGTTTCGTCGTTCTTGCGGCCATCTGCCTGAACGAGCAGCTCTTGAGTAGTGCCGATAAGCTTTTCGTTCTCCTCGCGACTGATGCGTTCCTGCAGATCCAGCAAGCGCTCGTAACGCTCCTGGACGATATGCTTAGGGATCTGGTTGTCCATTTCAGCCGCAGGAGTGCCCGGACGAGGAGAGTACTGGAAGGTATACGCGCTGGTAAACCGGGATTTCTCTACCACATCCAGGGTGGCCTGGAAGTCTTCTTCCGTTTCACCGGGAAAGCCCACAATGATGTCCGTCGTAATGGACGCATTCGGAATCCGCTGGCGCACCTTCTCCAAGATCTCCAAGAACTTCTTGGAACGGTAGGACCGGCGCATATCCTTAAGAACCTTGTCGCTGCCCGATTGCAGCGGCATGTGCAGCTGCGGGCACACAACAGGGGTTTCCGCCATAGCCTCAATCACGTCGTCGGTGAATTCTGCCGGGTGCGGACTGGTAAAGCGCAACCGTTCCAAGCCCTCGATCTCGCCACATGCACGCAGCAACTTCGCGAACGCGCCGCGGTCACGCTCTAGGTGGGGATCGGAGAAGTTCACACCGTAGGCGTTGACGTTTTGCCCCAGCAACGTCACTTCGCTCACCCCCTGGTCCACGAGCGCCTTGACCTCTGCCAGGATCTCCCCCGGTCGGCGGTCTTGCTCCTTGCCACGCAACGAGGGCACGATGCAGAACGTACAAGTGTTGTTGCAGCCCACAGACACGGATACCCAGCCCGCGTAGGCCGATTCGCGCTTGGCCGGAAGAACCGAAGGAAACTCTTCCAGGCTGTCCACAATTTCCACTTCCGCGCGATCGTTATGGGCGGAACGGGCCAGCAGCGTAGGCAGGCTACCCAGATTGTGCGTGCCAAAGACTACGTCAACCCACGGAGCCTTCTGTACAACCGTCTGCTTATCCTTCTGCGCCATGCATCCACCTACCGCGATTTGCATGCCCGGGTGGTTTTCCTTGACCGCCTTCATCTGGCCAAGGGTTCCATACAGTCGATTATCGGCATTTTCACGCACAGCACAGGTGTTGAAAACCACGACATCCGGAGTCTGACCGTCACCAACAGGTATATATCCATTGTCTTCTAGGAGGCCGGAGAGCCGCTCGGAATCGTGAACATTCATCTGGCAGCCGAACGTGCGCACCTCATACGTGCGGGCCTGGGGGTTCATCGTCGCTATTCACCTCGTGGGCGTCGGAATAAAAAAGAGCGTGCCGAGCCGGTCTACACTGCCTGCAAAAGTGAGAAAACACCACGTCAACGAACTATGAGCAGCGGGGGCACGCGGGGGTTGTTACAGCCAGCCATCCTATCGCAGAGACCACCAATAGCAGAAACTACCGTCAAATACCTGTAATTGGTGGCGCAAAGTTTCTTAAAAGTGAGCCCTCGTGCACTAACCTATCGCCTATGGCAGAAAACACATCTACTTCCGCAATCACGTTGCGGAATGTAAACAAGCATTTCGGCGACTACCACGCTCTGCGCGACATCAACTTGGAGATACCTTCCGGGCAAGTTGTCGTGCTTCTGGGCCCCTCGGGTTCAGGCAAATCCACGTTGTGCCGCACCATCAACCGGCTGGAAACAATTGACTCCGGCGAGATTCGCATCTACGGTGACCTACTTCCCGAAGAGGGCAAGAAGCTTGCAAAGCTACGCGCCGAAGTGGGCATGGTTTTCCAGTCCTTCAACCTGTTTAGCCACATGACGATTCTGGATAACGTCACACTGGCCCCGATGAAGGTTCGCGGCCTAGGCAAAGAAGAGGCCAAGAAGCTGGCGATGCAGCTGCTCGATCGAGTAGGCATTGCCGCGCAGGCCGAGAAATACCCCGCCCAACTATCGGGTGGTCAACAGCAGCGCGTGGCCATTGCCCGCGCTCTCGCCATGGAGCCCCGCGTCATGCTGTTCGACGAGCCGACATCCGCGCTCGACCCTGAAATGATCAACGAGGTGCTGGACGTCATGGCTGGCCTAGCTGCCGATGGCATGACCATGGTATGCGTGACCCACGAGATGGGATTCGCACGCAAAGCCGCTGATCGCGTGTTATTCATGGCCGATGGCAGCATCGTGGAGGACACAGACCCCGAGAGCTTCTTCACCAATCCAACGTCCGATCGTGCCAAGGACTTCCTCGGCAAAATCCTGGGCCACTAGAGGAAGCGGGCGAATATGCGAACTCAATTGCTACCCAAACGGATCCTCGCGGCGATCGTTGCTCTATGTAGCGCAGCAGCTCTCGCGGCCTGCGGATCCAATGAAGCCCGCACGCTGTTGGAATCCATCAAGTCCGGTCACGTAATCCTGGGAACAAAGTTCGACCAGCCGGGACTGGGCGTGCGCACACCGTCCAAGGATTACGAAGGCGTGGATACCGATGTCTCGCGGTATGTCATCAAGCACATCGCGGAGAAAAACGGCTGGGCGCAGCCACAGATCACCTGGCGAGAGACCCCATCGGCCCAGCGCGAAACGCTGATCAAAAACGGTGAGGTGGACATGATCGCCGCCACCTATTCGATCAACAAGGGCCGGTATAAGTCCGTGGATTTCGGTGGTCCGTACCTGCTTACTCACCAGGCAATTCTGGTACGTAAGGACGACCCGATCCAGGGCCTTAGTGACATGGGCGCGCGCACCAAGGTGTGCTCGGTGACGGGATCCACTCCAGCGCAGAAGATCAAGAATGCGCTGCCAGAGGTTCAACTACAAGAATTCGACACCTATTCCGCCTGCGTGGAAGCGCTAGCGCGTGGCAAGGTGGATGCTCTTTCTACCGACGCCACGATCTTGGCTGGGTTCGCGGAGCAGTACCCCGGCAGGATGCGCGTGGTCGAGTTGAAAAAGGAAGACGGCTCTTACTGGACCAACGAGAATTACGGAATCGGTATGGCCAAGGGGCAACCGGACGCGGTAAAGGCTGTCAACGATGCCCTTAACGACATGCATGATTCTGGCGAATACGAACGCATCATCAAGGACAACCTCGGTGATGCCATCCAACCTGGAGACAAGCCCAAGATCGGCGACCTCTCCTTCATCGATAAGAAATAGGAAGGAGGGTAACACCGATGAATGCCGAACTATGGTCTGAAATGGGGCCGGAGCTTATTCCGGCGTTTTGGACGACCGTGAAACTCACGTTCTGGTCGGCCCTGGGATCCATGATCCTAGGCACAATTTTGACGGCGATGCGTGTTTCCCCCGTCGGGATTCTGCGTAGCCTCGCGACGTTTTATATCAACACCGTCCGTAATACACCCTTGACGTTGATTGTCCTGTTCGCCTCGCTGGGTCTGTATGTGAATCTGGACATTGCCCTGGCAGGACAAGGTGCTACTTTTACGACGACCAACAACTTCCGCCTCGCTGTGTTGGCGTTTGTGCTGTACACCTCATCTTTCGTGGCCGAGTCGCTACGCTCTGGCATCAACACAGTGCCGTTTGGCCAGGCAGAGGCTGCCCGCTCGTTGGGCCTGAGCTTCATGCAGAATTTCCGCCACATCATCTTCCCGCAGGCACTGCGCGGTGCGATTGTGCCCTTGGGCAACACCCTGATTGCATTGACGAAAAACACCACGATCGCGTCCGTGATCGGTGTGGCAGAGGCATCCCTACTGATGAAGTCCACCGTGGAGAATCACGCTAACCAGGTGTTTGTGATCTTCGGTGTTATCGCCCTCGGCTTCATCATCCTCACGCTGCCAATGGGCTTGATCTTCGGCGCAGCGGGTAAGCGATTGGCGGTGAAGCGATAAATGTCTACGCGTGCAACTGTTTTGTACGACGCCCCGGGTCCCCGGGGTCAACAAATCAACCGGCTGCTGACTGCAGCCACGATTGCCATCACCGCGGCCGTGTCGCTGTGGGTCGGAATCCGGTTGAACAACAACGGCCAGTTTGCAGCCGAGAATTGGCAGCCGTTCCTTACCGGCGACATGTGGACAACCTACGTCCTGCCCGGGTTGTGGGGCACCCTGAAGGCCGCGGTGGCTTCCATCATCCTGGCTATCATCGTGGGCACGATCCTCGGTTTGGGCCGTCTGTCAGAGATCGCACCAGTTCGCTGGGTATGCACGGTCATCGTGGAGTTCTTCCGCTCCATCCCCGTGCTGCTGCTCATGATCTTTGCCTACCAGGTATTCGCTATCTATGGTCTGGTGCCAACGAAACACTTGGCATTTGCCGCGGTGATTTTCGGCCTGACCATGTACAACGGTTCGGTGATCGCCGAAATCCTGCGCTCTGGTATTCGGTCACTGCCGGCCGGTCAGGAAGAAGCCGCGATTGCCCTTGGATTGTCTCGACGCCAAACTATGTTCAAGATCCTTCTCCCCCAGGCTGTCGCTTCGATGCTGCCAGCGTTGGTGTCGCAGATGGTCATCGCCTTGAAGGATTCCGCACTGGGTTACCTAATTGGATACGTAGAGGTTGTGCGTTCCAGCCTGCAGGCCGCATCGTGGTACAAGAACTACCTGGCGGCGATGGTTGTGGTCGCGATCGTCATGATCCTGGTCAACTATCTGCTCTCCCGCCTGGCCGAACGTATGGAAACCCAGCTACGGGCCGGTCGTGCTCGCCGCAATATTGTGGCGAAGGTTCCACACCAAAAGGACGTGGGCGTGGTCACCAAAGACGAAACCAACGTGGACTGGCACAACCCTGACTATCGCGATTTGAAGCAAGATTACTAATCGCCAGTAGGTGCGCGACTGGGGGACGCGTGCCGAGGGGGGGGAACGCGCTGGTGGCGACTACAGCTCCTCAATTCGCCTATTCAGCGCGATCTCGGCATATTCCTTCGCTTCGACTTCGGGGAAACCACGCCGGGCTGCTACGCCCACTAAACGACGTAGCTCACTGCGATATTGTTTCCAATCCGTCGGACGGCGCTTGACACTCCGGGCGCGCTTATCGATGAGCTGTCGCATAATCTCTTTTTGCTGATCCTCATCGATTGTTTCCAAGGCCTGTTCGATAAGACCGGCCTGCACACCCTTGCGCTGCAACTCCTGGCGCAGTACGGATGTTGACTTCTTGCAGTGCTGCGAACGCTGCCGCACCCACTCCGAAGCGAACTGCTCATCGTCTAGCATGCCGTTATTCTGGCACCTGGAAATGGCTTCCTCGACCAACTCGGCAGCAAAATCCTCTTCTAGTAGGCGCGTCCGCAGCTCATGCTCCGACCTCGCGCGATGATTGATCAACCGGGTTGCTTTTGCCGCCACGGGGGCAAGCGCTTGCTCAAACTCCCGATCGACTATCTGGGATTCACGGTGGGCTTCCCCGCGGGCAATCTTTTCCATTGCATCCCGCAACCGCGCGATTCTGTCGTCGGGATTATGCCTTGTTTCATTCATGGCTGTGGGCCCCTGTCCTAGCGGGCACGGCCTATTCGTCGTCGTTGTCGTCATCGAAATTCGGCGCCAAGTCAATGGGTCGGTCTTCCGGTGCGATCTCCTCTTCTTGCTCCGGCTTGACGTTGGCGTACGGGCCTACCTTGAGCTCACGCATGATGCGGTCTTCCAATTCACTGGCCATCTCTGGATTGGCCTTTAGGAATTCACGCGCTTTTTCTTTACCCTGTCCCAGTTGATCACCATCGTAGGTGTACCACGCGCCGGATTTTTTGATGATTCCGGCTTCCACACCCAAATCGATGATGGAGCCCTCGCGCGAAATGCCCTCACCGTACAGAATGTCGAACTCTGCAACCTTGAACGGCGGCGAAACCTTGTTCTTTACAACCTTGAGTCGTGTGCGGTTACCAACTACATCCTGACCGTCCTTCAGCGCCTGGATACGGCGAATATCGCATCGGACGGAAGCGTAGAACTTCAACGCTTTACCACCTGTGGTGGTCTCGGGAGATCCGAACATCACGCCGATCTTTTCGCGCAGCTGATTAATAAAGATGGCGGTCGTGCCGGTCTGATACAGCGCACCAGTCAACTTACGCAACGCCTGACTCATCAAACGTGCCTGCAGACCCACGTGGGAATCACCCATGTCACCATCGATTTCCGCCTTCGGTGTCAACGCAGCTACCGAGTCCACCACAATGATGTCGATAGCACCGGAGCGAATCAGCATATCCGTGATCTCCAGTGCCTGTTCCCCCGTATCCGGCTGGGATACCAGCAGTGCATCCGTATCTACACCCAATTTACGGGCGTAATCGGGATCCAGCGCGTGCTCCGCATCGATAAACGCCGCGATGCCGCCCGCCCGCTGGGCCTCAGCAATGGCATGGAGTGCCACAGTGGTTTTACCCGAGGATTCCGGACCGTACACTTCAACCACGCGACCGCGCGGGAAGCCACCAATACCGAGCGCTACGTTAATGGCAATGTTGCCAGTAGAAATAGCTTGGATCGGAGGGCGATTGTCATCACCAAGGCGCATCACGGCGCCCTTACCGAAGTCCTTCTCGATCTGTGCCATGGCCAAGTCCAGCGCCTTGGCACGATCGTTGCTCATCGCAGCCGCGGCCTTCTTCTTCGTCGCCATCTTCAATCTCCTCGCTTAATCTGTTCAGCTATCTGCAGCCAGCGCCACATGTCATCGCAGGCTCCGGCCTTGCGGGGGGCTAACCGTTTAGACACGGCAACTCCCCGAAAAAGTTCACTCGGAATCCTACGCTGCTACTTTCACACCACCACAGCGTACACGAACGGGTGTTCGAAATTCTACTATCGACACGGCACTACAAATCTTCCCCTTAAGCGTCGATCTTCAGGCACGTCAAAGTCATCACACAGCGCTAGCCACACGTCCCGCAAATCGGCCCCGCGTTCGATAACCTCTTTTGGGTACCCACCGAATCGCGATAGGTAATGGGTATCCAGCACCCACGATGCTCGGTCCGCACCGAACTCGCCTTCCATCAATCGATCGAATTCCGCCATTCTCATGTCGTCCAACCTAACACCTCCACGAATTTGAACAGCGTTCAATCCGTGCTCTAAAATACTGTTGTGAAGGAAATCAATTCATCCCATTCCACCCGCTTCGGCGCGATGGACCTTGCCCTCATCGCCGTCTTCGCCGCGCTCATCATCGTGCTCGGCGCCGTATCCATCCCAGTGGGAACCGCGGGCGTTCCTATCGTTTTGCAAAACATGGGTATCCTCTTGGCCGCATTCATCCTAGGAGGCACCCGTGGTGGCCTAGCTGTCGCTCTCTTTCTCGGAGTTGGCCTGGTAGGTGTGCCGAACCTCGCCGGATGGCGCCCTACATTGGCCGCTTTGCCTGGGCCCACTGTTGGATACTTGGTCGGATACCTAGTCACGGCATTCCTGATCGGTTATGCAGCTGATCGCATTATCCGCTCCCACCGTCGCTCAGGCCGCTCTCCCATCGCGCTGCTGGTCACGCTGATCATCCTGGGCCTGGCAGGCATTGCCATTCAATACCTGTGTGGCACTATCGGGCTCATGGCGCGTACACCACTGGATTTCACCGCAGCCCTTGCCACCAACGCACCGTTCATCCCGGGCGACCTAGCCAAAGCAGTCGTTGCCGCGATCATCGCGGCCGGAGCTATTCGCGCGGTTCCTGATCTAATTCCCACTGCAAAATTGCCAATCCGTCATACCGCCGCCAACGATTAGACAGCCATGGCACCCGCTGAAATCTCCCATGACCCGATAACGTTCGACAACATCAACCTCGATGTCACCCAGTCCTCTCCCACCGGTGTCACAACCCGTCGGATCCTATCCGATATCTCTACCACTCTCACCGAGCACCGGGTGGCCATTATCGGCGCCAACGGCTCCGGCAAATCCTCCTTGGTTCGCCTCATCAACGGCCTGAACTCCCCCACATCTGGCCACGTCCGCGTGGGCGAGCTGGATGTCGCCCGCCAAGCCAAACAGATCCGCCAGCGCGTGGGCTTCATTTTCTCGGACGCAGACAACCAAATCCTTATGCCCACCGTGGTAGAAGATGTTGCCTTTTCCCTCCGACGCCACAAGCTGCCCCGCGCCCAGCGCCATCAGCGTGCGCTGGCGCAGTTGGATGCGATGGGTATTGCCCACCTCGCAAACAACTCCCCCCACACCTTATCGGGCGGAGAAAAGCAGCTGCTGGCCCTTGCCAGCGTGTTGATTCTGAGCCCAGACATCATCATCGCTGATGAACCCACTACCTTGTTGGACTTACACAACCGCCGCCGGGTTGCCAGCGAGCTCGCAGCTCTGTCGCAACAAGTGATCGTAGTAACTCACGATCTCGATCTGATCCGCGATTTCGATCGCGTGCTGTGGATCGACAACGGAAGAATTGCCGGAGATTCCAGTCGAAGTGGAAGCGGCGGGGCGCGGGGCGTCGTCCAACAATATGAGGAGGCCTACGGCGGTGTTTAATCCCCACGTGGTGCCGATGGGTGTCTATGTCCCGGGGCGGTCGGTAGTGCACACCGCACCTACGGGGCTGAAACTGTCGGTGGTTATTGTCACTGTGATCCTGACGGCGGTCTTGGGACGGTGGTGGCCAGTCGCACTCGGGGGATTGTTGCTGGTCGTGGTCTTGTATGTGCTGGCCCATATCCCCGCAGCGATAGTTGGGCGCCAAATGCTGGCGCCTGTGCCAGTCGTAGCGTTCATCGGAGCGGTGACATGGTGGCGCGAGAGCTGGGAGATCGCGCTATGCGCAACCGCCACCTTGTTCACGGCTATTGCCATCGCTATCCTCCTCACGCTTACCACCACCGTGGAACAGCTGATGGATGCGTTGGAGCGACTGCTCCAACCCCTAGCCAGACGCGGATTTCCGACAGAAAAAATCCTCATCGCCATGTCTTTGACGATGAGGCTAATCCCGCTGACGGCTGTGACCGTAGCCGAGATTTTGGAAGCGCGACGTGCGCGGGGCCTAGGGTTTTCCCCCACCGCTTTTGGTGTGCCCCTGCTTGTTCGCAGCCTGCTGCGCGCACGAGCCTTTGGCGAAGCCCTGATCAGCCGTGGCGCCGGGGATTAAGTCATCGCCGGTGCGCGCTGCGGAATCAATTAGGAATCGTTGCGCAGCTGGCGCATCCGCTCCGCTACTGCATCATCAGTGTAGTTCGAAGCCTGTGGCTGGGCCTGCTCGATAGATCGCTGCTGTGTACTGTCTCCCCCGGCAATGCCTTTATCGTGATTCATCTCCGCACGCAGCTGCTCCAAGCGGGAATGCCCCGCCATCTGGATCCCCGCCTGCTGAACTTCCATCATGCGGCCTTGGACAGAGTTCTGGGCTAGCTCAGATTGACCCAGCGCATTGGCGTAGCGGCGCTCAATCTTTTCACGCACCTGATCCAAGTTCGGGGTGGATCCGGCGGCGACCTGGTTCATAGACTGCAGGGACTCCGCAACCTTTTCTTGCATCTTGGCCTGCTCCAGCTGGCTCAACAGTTTGGTGCGCTCTGCAGCCTTCTGCTGCAACTGCATTGCATTGCGCTCCACGGCCTGCTTGGCCTGAGCAGCTTGCTGCAGGGACTGGTCATGCAGTCCCTTGAGATCCTCTACCGACTGTTCGGCCGTAACCAACTGGGCAGCAAAAGCCTCAGCCGCATTTTCGTACTCCATTGCCTTCTGCTGGTCGCCATCAGCGCGTGCCTTATCAGCCAAGCCCAAGGCCTGCTTGGTATTGGCGTGCAGCTTTTCAACCTCGGCGAGTTGGCGGTTGAGCTTCATCTCCAGCTGACGCTGGTTGCCAATAACTGCAGCTGCCTGCTGGGATAGTGATTGGTGCTGGCGTTGCGCTTCGGCGATAGCCTGCTCAATCTGGATCTTAGGATCAGCGTTTTCCTCAATTTTGCTGTCGAACAGCGCCATCAAGTACTTCCAAGCCTTAACAAATGGGTTCGCCACCGCGAAACTCCTCTAAAATTATCTGACGTAAATGATCCGCTTCAGTGTATCAACGCTCGCGCGCGACGGCACCGGCATTGGGGCGTTTGTGCGACATGCTCGCGGCCAGTTCGGCAGCCGCGGCATCAAGGGCCATCATTGAAGCAGCTTCCACAATCACGCTAGCTACGCTGATACCCATTCCATGGCACACACTTGCCAAAAGCTCGCTAGAGACTTCCTTCCGGCCACGTTCGATCTCCGAGAGATACCCGGGACTCACACTGGCCAAGCTGGCTAACTCACGCAAACTAAAACCGGATTGGGAACGGTATTCGCGCAACGTTGCCCCCAACGCTTCACGCAACAGTGGTTCCTGATCGGGAGCCACCGGGCGCGTCGCGGTTTTCAGCGCCTCCGCCACGTTGTGGCGGGATTCCATAACAATAGTGTTTTGAGTCATCACTTGCTCTAACGAACGACAGCGGGAATTTGTTCCCTCCACCATAACGCGGTCACAGACAGCTTTATGAAAGTTCAGAATCTACGATCGACAATAACGTCAGTGCCAAACTCACCGCAGCCTGTCGGATGCTGGCTCTCACGTCGTCGGCCTGTGGATCCCACCAGCTGGCGGGCAGTTTCGCCACCGCGGTGCCATTTCCTTCTTTTGTCCCGACGCCCACGTACACCTCACCCACTGGATGGCCTTCTTGGGGGTCGGGCCCCGCTACCCCGGTTAGCCCGATGCCGAGATCGGCATCGCATGCCGTTGCCGCGCCCCTCGCCAATGCGGCGGCCACACCGGGATCGATTGGCCCGTGGCGTCGAAGGTAGCGCTGGTCCACCCCCGCCAACCTGGCCTTAAGATCGGTGGCATAAACGATCAACCCCCCGCGCAGGATAGTAGAGGCCCCTGGAACGGTGGCAATGGTGGCAGACACCAGCCCCGCGGTAAGGGATTCCGCGGTGGCAATCGTACGGCCGGACGCGCGCAGCTGGGCGACCACCTGCTGCGGTTGTTGGGGTGGGCGGTCAATAGTGATCGGTGTGTAACCACAAGGGTTTTGCTGGGCGGTCATCGGAACGGCGTACTAGTTGGCCGAAGCCTCACCGGAGCCAGCCCGGGCTTGTTCTCGAGAATCCAGCAAGTACTGCACACCGGTGACAACAGTGACCACGACAGCTAGCCCCATCACGATGTGTGCGACCCACGTCAGCGCACCGGCCGCAGGCAGGATGTACAGAGCCACAGCCAGAGTTTGCAGGACGGTCTTGAGTTTGCCCCCCTTTGATGCGGGCACAACGCGACCACGACGGGCCAGAACCACGCGCCACACCGTGATGCCAAGCTCGCGGAACACGATGACAGCGGTGACCCACCACCACAGTTCCCCGAGGATATTCAGGCTAACCAGCGCAGAAATCATCAGCGCCTTGTCAGCGATCGGATCGGCCAGCTTCCCGAAATCAGTGATGACCTCGTATTTGCGAGCCAAAAACCCGTCGAGCTGATCGGTGAACATCAGCAACACGAACACGATGAGAGCCCACCAGCGTGTGACCTTATCCGCGTGGCCGGCCTGGGCCCAATGATCCGAGCTGAGGATTAGCCACAGGAAGAGCGGGATCAGCACAATGCGCACCGTCGTGAGGACATTGGGCAAGCTGAGCCGGTGCACAACCCGTCCAAACGACGACTGATTGGTGCGATTCATCGATGTCGTAGCCACATTTTTCATACTACTAGGAGCTCACCGAGGTATCAGTAGCTTCGTGGCTTTCTTCGTTGGCTGCCTTGTGCCTCTTGCCCACGGTGAGGCTGAGGACAGTAGTGATAACTAGAACACTCACAATAACGATGAGCGACATTTCCACCGACACCTCAGGGGCGTGCACGTTTTGTCCACCGTTGATAAATGGCAGATTGTTTTCGTGCAGAGCGTGCAGCACTAGCTTCACACCAATGAAGGCCAAGATCACACCTAAGCCGTAGGACAGGTACACCAGCTTGTCGAGCAAACCATCTAGCAGGAAATACAGCTGACGCAATCCCATCAGCGCCAGTGCGTTGGTCGTGAAGACGATGTACGGCTCGCTAGTAATGCCGTAAATGGCGGGAATCGAATCCAGCGCAAACAGGAGGTCGATGAAACCGATGGCTAGCAGCCCCACGAACAGTGGCGTGATGATCCACTTACCCTTGTCCTTGAAGGCCAATTTATCGCCGTTGTAATCGGGCGAAACGGGGATTACCTTGCGGATGGTGCGAACAATCCACATGTTTTCCGGGTCAGTTTCTTCCTTGTCGGAAACTTCATCAATGATCAGCTTGACGGCGGTCCACAACAGGAAGATACCGAAAAGGTAGAACACGTCCGACCAAGCGGAAATCACCGCTGCGCCCAGGGCAATGAAGATGCCGCGGAACACCAGAGCCATGGCGATACCCCACAACAGCACCTTTTGCTGGTACTTACGGGGGATCTGGAAAGAAGCCATGATAAGCGCAAAAATGAACAGATTGTCCACACTGAGCGCCTTTTCGGTGACATAGCCAGCGAAGAACTCCACACCGTGTTGATGGGGATTACCGGGCTCCCCCCATGTCAGCCATAAAAAGCCACCGAAGAGGCAAGCCAGGCCAATGTAGAACAACGACCACAGTGCGGATTCCTTCACGGTGGGCTCGTGTGGCGTGCGCACGTGGGCAAAGAAATCGAAGACGAAGAACGCAGCGACCACCGCAATGGTAATCCCCCACGTCAATGCATTAACTTCCATGATTAGATAAAACCTCCGGCTTTCAGTATGAGAGCGTGGTGAATGAGCCGGAGGTCTCCCCCGTCGGGTCCACGCAATGTGGCTAACCCGACCGGCACGACCGGGAGGTCAGTCTTCGACCGGGATATAGAATCTCGTATCTCACGACCTGCCGTGTTGACGATCTGTGCCGTTGTTCACAGGCGGATTGGGGTACTCCCCTCCATGGTGTGCAAGCTTACACATAATCCCACGTGTGCTTAAAACGCGCCCTTTGTCGGATCCGCCTGCACCACTCGTGGAATCTCCGCGGTGCTATCCGCGCTGGGTCCTGCGCCTGGACCACTAACAGCGTTATCACCCGTGCTGGGGATACTTTCCGCATCCGATGGTTCCTCGCGCAGCTCGTCTGGCGCATCCGCGGGGTTCGCACCCTTAATCATCCACAGAATCGTTTCTAGTTCTTCGGGCTTGACCAATACCTCGCGGGCCTTGGACCCCTCGGACGGGCCAACCACGCCGCGGGTTTCCATCAGGTCCATCAAGCGACCTGCCTTGGCAAACCCAATGCGCAGCTTGCGTTGCAACATGGAGGTGGAACCGAACTGGCTTGTCACAACCAACTCGACTGCCTGCAGCAGATCCTCCAGGTCATTGCCGATATCGGGATCGATGTCCTTCTTAGCTTCAGCCGCCTTATCCTCGGTCACGCCTTCGGTGTAATCGGGCTCGGCCTGGTTCTTTGCCGAATCCACAACGGCCTGGATTTCCTCGTCCGTCACAAATGCGCCTTGGATACGCTGTGGCTTACCGGCGCCCTGCGGAATGAACAAACCATCGCCCATTCCGATGAGCTTTTCCGCGCCACCCTGATCCAAAATCACTCGGGAGTCGGTTGACGACGACGTGGCGAAAGCCAAACGCGACGGCACGTTGGTCTTAATCAGACCGGTCACCACGTCCACCGATGGGCGCTGCGTAGCCAGCACCAGGTGAATACCGGCAGCGCGGGCCTTCTGTGTGATGCGGACAATCGAATCCTCGATTTCGCGTGGCGCGGTCATCATCAGATCCGCCAATTCGTCAACTACACACACGATGTATGGGTAGGGCCGGTACTCGCGTTCGCTACCCAGCGGCGTGGTGATCTCGCCGGACTTCACCTTTTTGTTGAAGTCCTTGATGTGACGCACGCGGGAGGACTTCATGTCCATGTACCGCTGCTCCATCTCCTCCACCAGCCACGTCAATGCAGCCGCAGCCTTCTTTGGCTGGGTAATGATCGGCGTGATGAGGTGCGGGATTCCCTCGTATGGAGTGAGCTCCACCATCTTTGGATCAACCAAGATCATCCGCACGTCCTCGGGCGTTGCACGCGTGAGTAGAGAAACCAGCAGCGAGTTGATGAAGGCCGACTTACCGGAGCCTGTAGAACCAGCCACCAACAAGTGTGGCATCTTCTGGATGGAGTGGGCCACAAACTCACCCTCAATATCCTTGCCCAATCCCACGAGCATCGGATCCAGATCTGCCGAAACCTTCGGCGCGGTCAACACATCGCCCAAGCGGACCATCTCTCGATCGCTGTTGGGCACCTCGATACCCACGGCTGACTTACCTGGAATAGGTGTGAGCAGGCGGACGTTGTCTGTCGCTGCAGCGTAGGCCAGATTGGACTGCAGGTTAGTGATCTTGGAAACTTTCACGCCCGGTCCCAGCTCAATCTCGTAGCGGGTGACTGTGGGGCCACGGGAGAATCCCGTCACCTGTGCATCTACGTTGAACTCATCAAACACATCGGTGATGGCCTCGATCATGCGATCGTTGGTTTCGCTCCTGGTTTTCGGTGCGTCGCCTTCAATCAACAGGTCCGCACTGGGCAACTGGTAGTCGCTTTCTGCGGCCGCCTTCTCCACTGCGGGCTTTTGTTGGTCGACGCCCCCTGCCTCAACCGTCTCCAACTCTGACTTGGGGACGGTGGCGGGGATAGCTGCGGCGTCAATACCAGACCGCGCCACGATGGCCTGACGAATGGACTCACGGGAAGCCGCCACAGCATCCTGCCGGCCACCCTCGGCACGAGAAGACTGCGTTGAATCTAGGCTCCTCTGCTGTGACTGACGTGCCGCTGACTTCCTCGCGGGCTCGACTTCGGGTTCTACTGTGACGGGCTCGTCATCGTCCAGCAGTTCGGCCACGTCATCCAACTGAGCGGCACCCACCTTCTTGCGCTGGGAACGACGGCGGGGCTTGTCCACGGGCTCGTGCCCAAGAATTGCAGTCTCTTCGCGCGCGGGAGCCTCTTCCGGCCCCGTGTGGTCCTCATCCCGGTAGTTATAGTTGGGTGCAGGGTGGCGCTCGCGAGAAGTTTTGCGCGCTGCCCTGGGTGCTCGTCCACCGGATACTGCGGCATCGAGTTCACGATCGACACTGCCATAGAGATCGTCTTCGTCTCGATCGTCATAGACCGCGTCGTCGTCATCGGCATTATGTAAGGACCGTAGGCGATCCATCCCGAGGCCGAAGTAGTGGGCGACCTCGGATCCTACCTGGGAGAACGTCATCCCCGTCAGTTGCAGGGCACCATAGACAATTGCCAGCAACAGCAGCGGCACTGC
Source organism: Corynebacterium sp. HMSC28B08 (assembly GCF_001806865.1). NCBI lineage: Bacteria > Bacillati > Actinomycetota > Actinomycetes > Mycobacteriales > Corynebacteriaceae > Corynebacterium > Corynebacterium sp. HMSC28B08. The sequence continues at coordinate 71,502 of NZ_KV786165.1, read as the reverse complement.
TAGGTATTCGCTAAATCCCACGGCCATGGGGCTGCCGATCACCCGCCCCACCATGCCTCCCGCCGAGGCCCGTCCTTCACTGTCTGCGGGCAATCCTGCAAAAATGTGGATGCAAGCCAATGCACCCACCACAATTAGCATCACACCGGAGACCAAACGCAGCGGCGAGCGCTGTGTAGTCCGGGCACCAACCGCCAGCACCCACGCTGCATAGCCCAAAGCGATGGGTACGACGAAAGCTCCGGCTCCCACAACCCACTTCATGAGTGACGCCACGCCGTTGCCCACTGCGCCGCCGACACCGAACCACATGGTTCCGGCGAGAATCACTGCCAAGGCCAACACACCCAGTGCGGCGCCATCGTGTCCACCGCCCACGCGGCGAGCCGAATGGGGATCGTAATAACCCTCGACGTAACCGTCCTCTCGCAGTTCCGCATCGCTTTCCCGCGTGAGGTCCAACTTGGTAGTTGGCGCCTCAGCGTCATCGTAGCCGGTGGGTTTGGGGCGCTTCCGACTGTAAGCGCGTGAGTTTCCTTGCGTACGCTGCGAACGCCGTGCGGATGCCATGTGTTGTGTATCTTCCTCCCACATCAGGTCGTGCTCATCGCTGTCCGAATCGTTAGAACCAGCGATTCTTCTCCCCACTCCACCAACTCCACGGGCAACCGTGGACAGGGCTGAACCCAGTCCGTGACCTACTGCGCCGAAAGCACTCCCGGTACGTTCGAAATCGGCGTAATCGTACTCGTCGCCTGAGCTACGTTCGACCTCACTCAGTGCAGGGGCCGTGGAGCGTGAACGGGCAGAGCGGGATCCGTTGCGGGGGCGACTAGTGACAGACATGGGATTCACTTTAGCCCTTTAAGTCACATCAGTCACACACGAAACACCGAACATGCACAAAAGCCTAGAAAGCGCCCTCAGAAACCTATCCTAAAGCGACTGCAAATCCACGCGGTCCCTTGCGCCCGCCTCGGATTCCGTCACGGTCAAGTGTGTATCCTTGCCTCGGCCGAAAACCCACAACAGGATCTCTGATGGTTTCCCTTCGATCTTTACTTCAGCAGCCGACGTGTTGCCAATCCGAAACACCTCCGGTGTAGCCGCAGGAGCGATGTCCGTAGAAGATAACACGGGATGCAAAATGACATGGACATTCTTTGGGCGCACCATAAGGCGGGAGACCTGGGTTGCAATCTTCCACAGTTCTCGCTCTACCGCAGCGGGAAGCTCACGCGGAGTAGTATCCCCTCCCCCGCGCCGAACGTCCTCATGATGAATGAAGTTCTCCGCAGCATTGAGGTACTTATCGCCCAAGCGCATGGGATTCCAGTGTGGCGGCCCCTGACGGAATTTTTCTACCAATTCCTCGTAAGGCAATTTCGCGGTTTCAGCCGAGACCTTCTCTAGGTGGTTGCCTAGGAAAGGAACAAACATACCCGCAGCGGCATCCGGCCGGTGCTCACGCACCACCAAGTGCACCGCTAAGTCGCGGGTAGTCCAACCTTCGCACAGCGTTGGGGCGTCGGGCCCCTTCGCCAGCAGCAGGTCTGCCAGTTGCCTGCGCTCCGATTGTGAAATACTAGCGGATCCACCGGGAGCGAGGCTGGGTTCATTGACATCGTCGGGGTTGCCATAGGGATTGTGGTGATTCTGTGTCATGCTTTACAAGTGTAGCCACGATGCAGACACGACCGCGCAAAAAATCCGCCGCCCCACGCTCCCACGGACGGGAGGTGCAGCGACGGATTAAGCCTCAGAGCTTTACAGGGAAGGCAGGGATTCTCCTTCTTCCAGCTCCTCGACAATCTCGCTTGTCATCGGGACCACCGTTGGAACGATCAGTGGGCTGCGCTTCCACTTGTCGGAGATCAGCTTGCTTACTTTCCGACGGATGGACTGCGCCATACGGTAAGGATCGTTTTCACCGGCGCCAGCCATGTCCATCATAGCGTTATCGACGGCCTCGCGAATTTCACCAACCATGTCACGCGCATCGTCGGAGAATCCCTTGGTCTGCACGCTCGGTGCCTCCAGTGGGCGGCCAGTGCGGTTGTCGATGACGACGGTAATGGAAACCATGCCGCCCTCGGCCATTGCAGTTCGGTCTTCAAGAACCTCGCTGTCGATGTCGCCCATACGTACGCCGTCGACATAGAGGTTGCCCACATTCATCTGGCCCGTCACCTTCGCGTGTCCGTTAACCAAGTCCACGAACACACCGTTTTGGGCGATCGGGATGTTGTTGGCATTCACACCAGTAGAGATCGCTAGGTCGCGGTTAGCGCGCAGGTGGCGCCACTCGCCGTGCACGGGCATCGCGTTGCGTGGGCGGGCTGCGTTGTAGAGGAACAACAGCTCACCGGCATAACCGTGACCGGAGGTGTGCACCTTCGCATCGCGGCCGGTAACGACGGTCGCGCCTATCTGGCTCAGCATGTTGATGACGCCGAAGACGGCTTCCTCGTTCCCCGGAACCAAGGAGGACGACAGGATGATCAAGTCACCATCGCGGACCGTAATCTGGCGGTGCTCACGGCGGGCCATACGCGATAGCGCTGCCATGGGTTCGCCCTGGGTACCGGTGGTCACCAGCACGACCTTATGGGGCGCCATCTTGGAAGCCTCGTCCATAGTGACGAAGGTTCCACGTGGGGCGGTCAAGTAACCCATCCGCTCGGCGATCTCCATATTGCGAATCATGGAGCGCCCGTTGAACGCCACCTTACGGCCGGCAGCCACCGCGGCATCCACGGCGGACTGCACACGGGATACGTTGGATGCGAACGAAGCGATGATCACACGCTGCTTGGCATCGCGTACTAGGCGCTTCAGCGTCGGCGCAATGTCAGCCTCAGACCCGGATACCCCCGGGGTGGTGGCATTGGTGGAGTCGCACAGGAACAGATCAATGCCTTCATCGCCGAAACGAGATAGCGCGGGAAGATCGGTTGGGCGGCCGTCCAATGGGGTCTGGTCCAACTTGATGTCACCGGTGTGAACGACCAAGCCAGCGCCGGTCTTGAGGGCAATGCCCAAGCACTCCGGAATGGAGTGGTTGACGGCGAAGAAGCGTAGGTCAAACGGACCACGAGACTCGTGGGAATCCTCGTTAACCTCGATGAGCTTGGGGCGCTGCCGGTGCTCCTGGCACTTCGCGGAGATCAGTGCGCAGGTGAAGCGCGAAGCGATGATAGGGATATCTGCGCGCTGCTTCAGCAGCCATGGGATAGCACCGATGTGATCCTCGTGGCCGTGGGTGACAACCAGAGCCTCTACGCGATCCCACTTGTCTTCTAGGTAGGTGAAGTCCGGCAGAATCAAATCCACACCGGGCTCGCCGGAAGATGGGAACAGGACACCACAGTCGATGAGAAGCAGGCGGTTGTTGTATTCGAACACGGTCATATTGCGACCAATCTCCGAAATACCGCCCAGCGCGACGATGCGAAGACCGTTCTTCGGTGCCTTTGGAGGGCTAGGCAGGCGCTTGGTGAGGTCCGCTCCCTGCATGGCCTTGAGCGACCCTTTACGACGGTCATCCCCACGACGGTTGTTCCCGCCTCGGCTCCCTCGAGAGCCACGGTTGTTTGCACCGCGACCGCCCCGGTTGTTGTCCCCACCCTTGTTGGAGTTACCACCGTTGCCGCTGTTGTTGCCGCTGTTGTTGCCGCTGTTGTTGCCGCTGTTATTCGAGCTGCCGCCGTTTCCACCGCGACGACGTGGCCGGCGGGAACGGTTACCACCGCGGGAGTTTCCTCCCTGGTCATTTCCGTCGTTGCCCAACTGGGCATCGGACGCGGGTGCTTGCCCACCGTCATTAAAGGTGGTCGCCACATCCGTGTGGGAATTATTATTCATATTTTGGTCCTTGTTTGAGGCATTCTTGGCATGCGCCTGTTCAGCTGCGCTGGTGTTGCCAGCCTCTGAAGTGGCGGCTGTTTCCGCGCTTGGGGGAGCCGCCTTACGTGTTACCTTGCGGCTCTGCGAACGCTGTTCAGTCATATCTTCCTTTAAACGCCTGCTTCCTGCAGGTCTTTTTCGAGCTGCTCCAGCTCTTCTTGATTAGGTTCCACAATGGGTAGACGCGGGCTTCCCACGTCCAATCCACGAAGTTTGAGTGCTGCCTTCGAAAACGCCACTCCCCCGAGCCGGTTCTGAGCGCGCTGCAAGGGCGCCAAAGAAACGGCAATCTGCCGAGCGCGTGCGAGGTCGCCGGCGTCGTAGCTATCCCTTAGCTCCTTGAGCTTGTCGGCCGCGACATGGCCGATAACCGAAATGAAACCGGTAGCGCCACTGGCCAACCACGGCAGGTTCAACGGATCATCGCCGGAGTACCAGGCCAAGTCAGTGTTCTGCATCAGCTCCATCGCCGCGTACAAATCGCCCTTGGCATCTTTCACGGCTTGGATGTTCTGATGCTTAGCCAGACGCGCGATCGTCTCTGACTCGATGGGGATAACGGAACGGGAAGGAATATCGTAAAGGCAAATGGGCACATCCACCGCGTCGGCAACCGCGGTGAAGTGTTGATACACACCCTCCTGGCTCGGGCGCGAGTAGTACGGCGTAACAACCAATAGGCTGTCTGCCCCCGCAGCGGCCGAAGCCTTCGAAAACTCGATGGTGGCGGCGGTATCGTACGAGCCGGTTCCGGCGATCAGCTTCACCGCATCGCCAAGTTCGGAACGTACTGCTCTGAGCAGGTCCAACTTCTCCTCACCACGCACGGTTGGCGATTCGCCAGTCGTGCCGGCAAGGACGAGAGAGTCGCAGCCCTTAGAGGCCAAGTGTGTGGCAACTTCCACACCCCTGTTCACGTCGATGGAGCCGTCTGCATTAAACGGGGTAACCATCGCAACTGAAATCGTGCCGAAGACGTCAGCACCCTTGTTCGCTGCAATACCTGTACTCATGACTTCCCAGACTACCTTCTCTCTTGTGTTCTCGAAGCATTGAGGTCACGCAAGTTGTGAACCCTATCACTTCCGTGATTTGTTATTGCCCTTGGTCGACCGACGCACGCTCTGTGCCGATGTACTTCTAGGTTTCGCTGACGTACGGACTTGTCGCCATGTTCCCACCGTCACGCAGCGTTGTAATGGAGAAATCGTCAAAAACCTCTGGCGCGATCTCTTTCAGTTGCCGTAGGCACGTGACCGCGATGCGGCGAATCTCCGGATCGGCATGCTCGGCCGCCCGCATGGCGATAAAGTGTCGCCAGCTGCGCAGATTACCTGTCATAACGAAGCGTGTTTCCGCACAATTGGGCAATACCGCCCGGGCCGCCTGCCTGGCCTGCTTGGCGCGCAACACGGCATTGGCACCGCTGGATCGGGTTTTTGTTGTTTCTTTATCGACGCCGACCTGCTCCCCGTCCATGCCTTCCAGTAGTTCCTCGTACACCTGGTGGGCGAGATCCGCCGAGCGTAGAAACAGGTCGGTGAGGTGACTGTCTTTCTTGATGTGCTCGGGCACAACCACGCGGGCTTCGTGGGTGGGCACGTATCGCTGTGAAAGTTGGGAAAACGAAAAGTGCCGGTGTCGCATGATTTCCGCAGCACAGGAACGAGAGACCCCGCGCAGGTACATGGTCGCGCTGGCGTGTTCCAACACTGTCAGGTGCCCCACATCCAGAATATGGCGCACGTAGGCCGCGTTGGTCGCCGTGTGCGGATTTGGTTTATCCCACGTTTCGTAACACGCGCGACCGGCAAATTCCACCAGCTGGCTGGCTGGTGCGCCGTCCGTTTTCCACGGCACGTCTTGCGGGGAGGAAAACGCGGTGTGCCCAACGAGCTGCACGTGCAGCTCAGCAATCGTGGCCATGGACTAGTTCTCCAACCCCAGGAACTTCTCCAACCCGACGGTCAACCCTGGGAAGGTGGCGATCTTTTCCACACCCACCATCACTCCGGGAACAAAGGAATCCCGGTCATAAGAATCCTGCTTGATTGTGAGCGACTGCCCCTGGGTGCCGAAGATAACCTGCTCGTGTGCAACCATTCCGGTCATGCGTACTGCATGCACCGGCACGCCTTGCACGTCCGCCCCGCGGGCGCCGTCGAGGCTCTGCTCGGTGGCGTCGGGTTGAGTTCCCATTCCCGCAGCCCGTCGAGCCTTTGCGATGCCCTCCGCAGTGTGAACAGCGGTCCCGGAGGGAGCATCTTTCTTATTGGGGTGGTGCAGTTCGATGACTTCCGCGGACTCGAAAAATGGCGCGGCGATCTCCGCGAACTTCATGGTCAACACAGCTGAGATGGCGAAGTTGGGAGCGACCAGCACACCGGTTTCTGGGGAGTTCTGCAACCACTCGCGAACCTGGTTGTAACGGTCCTCGGTCCAGCCAGTGGTGCCAACGACAACATGGATGCCGTGGCGTACGCAAAATTCAACGTTCTCCATCACGGCATCGGGCACGGTGAAGTCCACCACAACCTCTACCCCGGCATCCACCAACTGCTGCAGCTCATCGTCGTGATCTAAAGCGGCGGCCAGCTCGTGCTTCGAATCGGCCTCGACGGCAGCCACAATGGCACTACCTACACGACCTTTGGCTCCTAGAACACCAATCTTCGTCATCGTTTTCACTCCTAGCATTTTCAATGGGAAAACCCCCAGTGGGCCGGTAGGGCACACAGGGGGTGAACGTCTATCTAGTTCTCATCCACCGGCACGAGGGAAATCTTTCCGCGGTTATCCACGTCAGCAATTTCCACTTCGATCTTATCGCCAACAGACACTTCGTCCTCGACACGCTCGATGCGGCGATCTCCACCCAAGTTCGAGATGTGAATCAAACCGTCACGGCCTGGGACTAGGGAGACGAATGCACCGAATGCGGTCGTCTTCACAACCGTGCCCAAGAAGCGGTCTCCGATCTTCGGCAGCTGTGGGTTCGCTATCGCATTGATCTTTTCCTCGGCCGCTGCGGCAGCCTGGCCACCGGTGGCAGAAATAAACACGGTGCCATCTTCCTCGATGGAGATATCTGCACCCGTTTCCTCGGTGATCTGATTGATGGTCTTGCCCTTCGGGCCGATGACCTCACCGATCTTCGATGATGGAATGGAGATGGTCGTGATGCGGGGAGCGAACTCGCTCATATCATCGGGGGAATCGATTGCATCTTCCATGAGCTGCAGAATCTCCAAGCGAGCAGTGCGTGCTTGCCCCAAGGCCTCAGCCAGTACGTCGGAAGGAATGCCGTCCAACTTGGTATCCAGTTGCAGGGCAGTCACGAAGGATTCGGTACCGGCGACCTTGAAATCCATGTCTCCGAAGGCATCTTCGGCGCCCAAGATATCAGTCAAGGTCACGTACTTGTCCTTGCTGCCAACCTTGCCGGTCACCAAGCCCATGGCGATACCAGCCACCGGTGCCCTCAGAGGCACGCCGGCGTTGTAGAGGCTCAAGGTGGAAGCACACACAGAACCCATGGAGGTCGATCCGTTGGATCCCATGGCCTCGGAGACTTGGCGGATCGCGTACGGGAACTCATCGCGAGATGGGATCACAGGAACCAGCGCGCGCTCTGCCAAGGCACCGTGGCCTATCTCACGACGCTTCGGGCTACCCACCCGGCCGGTTTCACCAGTAGAGAACGGTGGGAAGTTGTAGTGGTGGATGTAGCGCTTGGAGCTCTCTGGGCCCAGCGAATCAATCTGCTGTTCCATCTTCAATGTGTCGAGGGTGGTCACGCCCAGGATCTGGGTCTCACCGCGCTCGAACAACGCGGAACCGTGTGCACGTGGTACCAGCTGCACAACGATGCCCAGGTCACGAATCGTGGTGGAATCGCGGCCGTCGATGCGGAAGCCTTCTTCCAGAATCCGCTGGCGCACCAGCTGCTTGGTGACTTCGTTGTGGGCCGCGCGGATTTCGCTTTCGCGCTCGGGGAATTCCTCCGCCAGCTCGTCCACCGTTGCCTGCATGTTCTCAGCCAATGCCTCATCGCGTTCCTGCTTGTCGGCGATTGACATGATTTCACCCAGAGCCTCGGCGGTCTCCGCTTCGACCGAGGTGTACACGTCCTGATCGTATGGAGGGAACAGTTCGAACTCACGCGCCTCGCTGCCAATAGCGCGGGACAGCGCGTCCTGTGCATCACACAGGGTGGCAATGAACGGCTTTGCCGCTTCGATGCCCTCGGCAACGACCGCCTCAGTTGGGGCGGGCGCACCGTCGGCGATTCGCTCCACGGCGTTGGCGGTCGCGCCTGCTTCCACCATCATTACTGCCACGTTGGTCTCGTCAGTTTTGGGTCGACGCCCACGTCCACCCTTCACCGGCTCAGTCACTCGGCCCGCGACAACCAGCTCGAACACGGATGCCTCGATCTGCTCGCGCGTCGGGAATGCAACCCACTGGCCCTGGGGGTGATCCTCATCTACGACCAGTGCCATACGCACGCCACCCACGGCACTCGAGACCGGCAGCCCAGACAACTGCGTAGATGCCGAAGCTGCGTTGATCGCGAGCACGTCGTACATCTCTGCCGGATCAATCGACAAAACGGTAATGATGACTTGGACTTCGTTTCGCAACCCCTTGACGAAAGTGGGGCGCAACGGCCGGTCGATGAGGCGCGCCGCCAAAATGGCCTCGGTGCCTGGGCGTCCTTCGCGACGGAAGAAGCTTCCGGGAATGCGACCTGCGGCATACATACGCTCTTCCACATCCACCGTCAGCGGGAAGAAGTCAATGCCCTCTCGGGGGTTGCGGGACGCGGTGGTCGTGGACAACAACATCGTGTCGTCATCGAGGTAGGCCGTGACTGCGCCATCGGCCTGCCGCGCCAGAAGTCCGCTTTCAAACCGAACGGTGCGTTTACCGAAATCTCCGTTGTCGATGGTGGCGGTAGCTTCCCACACTCCCGCCTCTGGATCAATAAGCTCGGCCTGAATTTGTGGCCGTGCCGGCTTGGTGCTGCGGGAACGGGAGTTCGTGGATTTTCCGCGGGACCCGGAACGGGTGGAATTACGACCGGACTTTGGTTGTTGAGTGCTACGTGGACTCATTGTGAATGCAATCGCCTTTCTGCTGCGTTTGCCTTTGATGCTCTACCGCTTGCAACGCTGATCGTCGGTGCCGCGCGCATAGGTGAGCTTGCAATCGTTTACAAATGTTCTAATTACCAGCAACAACGCTACCAGATTCTGACTTAACGGGAGAACTGATGAACGAAGTGGACACACCCACACCAAACACCCCAGTGAGTATTCGCCGTGCCACACCTGCGGACGCTCCTCAGATCGGCGCCCTGCTGCGCGCTGCGAAGAACGAAGATTTGTCAGCCGAAAAGCGCGCTGAAAAGGGATTCGTCCAAGGCAATATGAGTGATGACAATCTCCACACCTGGTTGGAAAGCCCCCAGCGTGGCGGCATGGTCGCCGTGCAGGCAAACGAAATTGTGGGTGTGTGCATGTTTTCCCCCCGCCGGCCCCGCGCCGGCGGATCATCCCTCGGGTGGGCTGTATACAACCATCCAGCAGTCAGACCTCGATGCAGAACGGACGATGGTCTTCGGCCCTTTGGCCGTCACCCCCTCCGCAGCCGGTAAACGCCTCAGTGGCCGCCTCATCCACGCGGTCCAAGAAGAAAGCCGAAGACTGGGCACATCGGCAATTGTGTCCTTCGTTGACGATGCCAACCGGAAGAGCACACGCTTGCACCACAATCTCGGCTTCGACGTCCTCGGTACCTTTGAACACAAGGGCCGCCCCTTCACGGCTTTCGTGTTGCAATAACCCTTAATTCACACAGCAAAAACCCGCTGCGACCACTTCCCTTGTCTTCGGGAAAGGCGCAGCGGGTGCGTTGGGTTGCGGTCTTAGCGGCGCAGGCCCAGTCGTTCGATCAGGGAGCGGTAACGGGTGACGTCGTTTTCTGCCAGGTACTTCAGCAGACCCTTACGACGACCAACCATCAACAGCAGACCACGACGGGAGTGGTGATCGTGCTTGTGGAACTTCAGGTGCTCAGTCAGCTGACGGATACGAACGGTCAGCAGTGCGACCTGGGCTTCGGTGGAACCGGTGTCGGTCTCGTGAAGGCCGAACTCCTTGAGGGTCTCCGCCTTCTGCTCTTTAGTGAGAGCCATGGATTATCTCCTTTAAATCGTTATTTCAGTCTGCGCGAAAATATGGCCCGACCGCTCGGACCTTGTGTGACTACCGCAGACCACAGTCACAGACCGCCCAAGGTTACCACCAATGGCGCCAGCCACCAATTCGCCGTAGTTAGCGCAACCAATTAACGCAGGGCAGCCCTCGTTGACTCCACGTCCCGATTAATCGCGTTGATCAATTCGTCGAGATCCGAATAAGTCTCTTGACCTCGAATGCGTTCGACAAACTCCACGTCCACATTGAGACCGTATAGATCCGCCTCGCCATCTAGGATGAAGCTCTCCACACTGCGCGGTTCGTGCCCAAACGTAGGGTTTGTGCCCACGGAAATAGCGGCGGGCAGCTTTTGCCCCACCGGCATTGTCCCAACCTTCTGCCCGGCTTTCACAACGATCGGCGGTTCACCTGGCTGCTGCGCTTGCGCCTCCCTGTCTACCTGATCCGGCAGGATCGTCACATATCCGGCGTACACACCATCGGCCGGCAGCGCGTACTTATCGTGGAAATACAAGTTGGCGGTGGGAAACCCCAAGGCGCGTCCTCCCCTCCCCGCACCGTGTGTGACCTCGCCACGAACGCTGAAATTGCGCCCCAATGCACGGGCTGCAGCTGTAACCTCGCCCGCGGCCAGCTGCTCACGGATATACGTCGAACACACCACCCAGTCCCCAGGGGTACCGTCTACGGATTCCAGGGGGGCGTCGGAATCAGAAAGAAGGGACAGGACCTCCACGTCAATGCCGCGTTCGGCGCCCAACCGCTTCAGCATCGGCGCTGTACCCGCAGCCTTGTGGCCAAAGGTGAAGTTGTCGCCCACCACCACTGCTTTGGCGTGCAACAGCTCAACTAAGGCATGGTCAACGTATTCTGCGGGGCTCCACGAGGCAATCTCTGCGGTGAACCCCACCACCACGACGTGATCGATACCCATGTTGTGGGCCAGCTCCACGCGCTGTTCGAGGGTTCCCAACTGCGCAGGCACGCGCTCGGGGCTGAAAACAACTGTGGGGTGCGGGTCAAAAGTGAACATCACGCTGGGCACGTCCAGTTCGCGCGCCTTCTCGATGACCCGCTTCACCAGTTGCTGGTGCCCGCGGTGTACTCCGTCAAATACGCCGATAGTCACCGCGCTGCCTTCGCTCACCACGGAGGCTGGAATTCTGTCCAATCCGTACCAAATACTCACGAGTGAAATGCTAGCCCATAGACTTGTGCCATGAATGCATCGCAGTCTCGTTCCGCCTCACGTTTGCCCGCCCCAACCGCCAGCGTGCTCACACGGTCCGGGCTGGTTGTCATCGACAAGCCGGCAGGAATGACCAGTCACGATGTGGTGTCCAAACTACGCCGAGTGATGCGCACCAAGCGCGTGGGCCATGCCGGCACGTTGGACCCGATGGCCACGGGAGTGTTGGTGGTCGGCGTGGAGCGAGGCACCAAGTTTTTGGCGCACGTGGTCGCTCACGACAAACGTTACGAGGCCACGGTGCGTTTGGGGGCTGCGACCGTCACCGATGACATGGAAGGCGACGTGCTCAACAGTACTGCACCTGTTGCCGTGACCGAAGAGGGCATTCGCCGCGAGCTGGCCCGGCTAACTGGGGAGATCATGCAGCGACCAAGTTCCGTCTCCTCCATCAAAATCAATGGTCGCCGCGCCCACGAGCTAGTTCGCGAGGGTCACGACGTTGTCCTACCGGAGCGCCCCGTGACTATCTTTTCTTTGCACGTGGGTGCTATTCGCCCGCTGGACGCGGCGGGGCACGTTGTTTCTTTTGGTGACGCCGCCGTGGACCACATCGACGTGGATATCGCGGTCCACTGCTCCTCCGGTACGTATATCCGCTCGATTGCCCGCGACCTCGGCGAGGCGCTCAAGGTGGGCGGTCACCTCACGGCGTTGCGGCGGACATCCGTGGGTCCGTTTACCATTGCACAAGCGACGACGTTGGAGCGGCTCGCGAACGCTGCCGAGTCGGGGCAGCAACCAGAGGAACTACTGGCGCTGGATCTAGATGTCGCCATGACGACGTGCTTCCCCACCAGGGAAATCTCCACCCAGGAGGGCGAGGAGCTGGCACTCGGCAAATGGCTCGAGCCCGTGGGGAATTCCGGTATCCGCGCGGCGGTCACCCCGGAGGGGCGCGCCATTGCCCTAGTCAAGGAAAAGGGCAAACGGGCGGCTAGCGTGTTCGTGGCGCGACCGCAGGGTTTGGATTAGGGAGTGGGGTTAACGAGCAACCGCCGCGATTGTCACCACGACACCGTCACGCACCAGCCAGCGCCCCTGGATGAACGGCACCGGAACCGGACGAACCAGCAGGTAGGAGGTGAAAGTGCCATCCGCTCGCAAGTCGATATCGGCCTGGTCGAAGTCTAAGAACCGATGTGTCAGTGGGAACCACGCTTTGTATGTGGCCTCTTTAGCGGAAAACAGCACGGTATCGGCATAATCCACACCATGGTGAACTGCCAGTCCGCGCAGCCGGCGCCGCTCCCGCTGTGATGCGATGGCGTGCAGCACGCCCTCAGGGAGATCACGGGCGGGCTCGGCATCGATCCCCAGCGAACGCCACCGCTGGCTGCGGCCGACAATCGCTGCACGAAAACCTTCGGTGTGGGTTAGCGACCCAGAGACTCCCTCAGGGAACAGGGGCATACCGCGCACCCCCCGCATGATGGGCTGGTCTTCCACGATGGGGCGCATAGCCTCGTGCGCACACCACCGCGAATCACCAAAGTCCGCCTTCCGGCGGTCCACTGCATTCTCCACCAGCTGTTGCTCTTCGGAGGAAAGGGTGTGGAATCGCGACAAATCGTGCGACGAAGAATGCAACTCTACACAGCGGGTACCGGAGGGAAGCATCAGGTCTGGAATAATGGGGGCGACGTCTACACCTTTAAAGTCCACGGCACTAACACCGTTGGCGTAATCGACCTTCATCACTTCACCTCCTCGTCAACGAGCACTGGATAGGGCCAGGCTTTCTTACTTAATCGCAACGGCAAAGTCGCTTGCCACTCTCTGGGATAACCGAGTGAAACCTCTGTATGCGTTACACCTTCCACAGATATTTGTGTGGGGATGTGCAAGTGACCGTAGATTACGGTCTCGGCTTTGTACCTTTCGGGCCACGTTTGTGTATGTCGGGTTCCAGACCATAATCCAATGTCTGGGTACTTTAGTTGATCAATGGCTTGGCGCACTAGGGGCCAGTGGTTGACCAGTATCGTGGGCTCGTCGACAACGGCCAGCCGTTTAAGTGTATAGGCCAAGCGGTCGCGGCACCATAACCCCACGTCCTCATATGGTTCAATGGCCACGGAATCCGTGAGCACTATGCCACGTTCTTGCGCCCCAGCCAAGGCTTCATCCCGCGTTAACTCGGGATCCCGCCACGTGTGATCGTACAGCGTGAACACAGGTACGATAGTTCGTCCCGCGAAGGACTGGTACGTGTCCTCGGGCGTTACCACCCCCAATTCGCGGCAGAGTGCAATGAGAACGTCGTACTTGTCTCGGCCTTTAAGTTCATCTGCCTCCCGCGAATACATTTCGTGGTTACCTGGGGTGAAAATGACGGTATCGAAGCGCCGAGTGCATTCCTGCAAAACCTCAATGACCGTATCCAGATCCTCAGCTACATCTCCCGCTACGATCAACCAATCCGCTGGATTCTGGGTCCGTACATGTTTATCAAACAACTCCCAGTTGCCGGGGGCACGCACGTGAAGATCGCTAACGGCCCAGAGGGTTCGCATGACGATTCCTTTCTCGTGCGTAAACCTGACCAACAGCGGCGCACGGCAACATCCCCGATCACTTTAACACCAAAACTACTGTGACTGCCGGTATTAATGTTAATTACTGTGACACGCCGTCAATTACTGTGACAAGGCCAAAATTTTTTTGAGGGCGCTCACTTGCTGTTGGCTTCCCCACACTTGCCCAGTACGCAGGCAAACTCACGCCACCATCCACGCATTCCCGCGGAAGCGCACAGTCACCGCGACCATCCGAATAGAAATCATCGCCAGCAGGCCTAACCACACGCCAGTCAACCCCCAGCCGAAGGCGTAACTCAACCACACTAGCGGGAGGTATCCCAACAGAACAGAGGCGATTGACCAGGTACGCAGGAATGCCGCATCGCCCGCGCCCAGCAACACACCATCAAAGGCGAAGACCACACCTCCTAAGACGACCAGGGCTACCAAAATCCACCACGGCCACCGCATCTGTTCCAACACTCCCGGGTCCGACGTGAAGATACGAGGAATGAAGCCCGCGCCAAGAGTTAGTCCAATGGCCAACAACACAGCGGAGGCAATGGAAAAGCGCAACACGGTCACACCCACTGCACGGGCGCTTTCGAAGGCTTTCGCGCCCAGCGCCTTACCCACCAGCGCCTGCGCGGCAATCGCGACGGAATCCAACACCAAGGTGAGGAAGTTCCATAGCTGCAGCATTACCTGATGGCCAGCCAGTTGGTTGGCACCCATATGACCGGCCACCGCGGCTGCCGAAATAAAGGCGATCTGGAACGACAGTGACCGGGCCACCAAGTCGCGTCCCATCACCAATTGCTTCACAATCACGTCCCACCGTGGCCCCACTGGTCGGTCATCCCCTTCTGCACGCCAGTGCACGATGAGAGCACCGATGAAACAGAGCGCCACAATCGTCTCACCCAGCACGTTCGCGTAGGCTGAACCCACCAAGCCCCACCGGCCCACGGCAAAGGGCACGGTCACGGCCATGGGTAGTACTCCGGCCAAAGTGAAATACAACGGCAAGCGGGTATTGGAAATACCACGCAACCACCCGTTGCCGGCCATCACGACAAGGGCCGGAATCACGGACAAGCACGTCACGCGCATCCAACCGGTCGCGTGGGCAGCCACCGTTGGATCCGAACTCAACCATGACATGATCGACGGAGCGCTCACAAACACCGTGGTGGCCAAGATAGCCCCCACCACAATGGCCACCCACGTGGCCTGCAATCCTTCATAAATCGCCGCGCGCGTCTCCCCGGCCCCGAAATGCCGGGCAGCTCGCGCGGTAGTGCCGTAAGACAGGAATGTCAGCTGTGTGGTGATGGTACCCAACACAGTCGCTCCGGCTGCCAACGCAGCTAAGTCCGTAGCGCCCAGCCGCCCCACCACTGCGGTGTCGAAAAGAAGATACAGCGGTGTAGCTGCCAGCACCACGAGCGCGGGCCATGCCAGCCCAATAATCGCGCCAGGGGATGCGTCGATCTGCGGATCCCCCGCGCTTCTTTGGGTCTCTACCACTGCGAATCGATGTCGTCGGCAGTGGCCTCGGCCGGGTCGCGATAAGGGTTGGCCTCACCGGCGGGCTGTGCGCCCTCGGCTGCTTTACGAATGGCCTCATCTCGCGCGCGGGCCTTCGCCAACACCTCCTCCAAGTGTGCACTGGCCTCCGGCACCGTATCCACCTCAAAGGACAGCGTGGGGGTAAACCGCACGCCCAATTGTTCACCGACGATCTTGCGCAGCTGCCCCCGGGCCTTAGTCAGTGCCCGCTCGGCGGAATCCCAATCCGGTTCATCCTCTAGCCGCTGGCCACGCACGGTGTAAAACACGGTGGCATCGTGCAAATCACCGGTCATCCGAGCATCTGTCACCGTGACAAACTCTAAGCGCGGGTCCTTAATTTCCCGCTCGATAGCGGTAGCCACAATCTGCTGGATTCGCTTTGCCATACGAGCTGCGCGGGCGTGATCAACCATGAATCGGACTCCTCAAATCTCTTTCAATAACAACTTCAGTCCCAGATGCGGGTTGTAAACGGGCAAAGCTGGGCGTCGGTAATCAAAGTACCGACTGCCCAGCTTAGCGGAATGGGTCAGCGATTAGTCGCGGGGAACCTCAACCATTTCGTAGACCTCAATGCGGTCACCCACCTCAATATTCGGGTAGGACAAGACCATACCGCACTCGTAACCGTGTGCGACCTCGGTAACATCGTCCTTCTCGCGACGCAGGGACTCGATGGTGGTTTCTTCGGCTACAACCGAGCCATCCCGCACTAGGCGAGCCTTGGCATTGCGGCGCACCTTGCCGGTCTCCACCATGCAACCTGCGATGAGACCGACGGCGGAAGCCTTGAAGATTGCGCGGATCTCGGCGGTACCAATTTCACGCTCTTCGTAGATCGGCTTGAGCATGCCCTTCAGCGCCGCCTCGATCTCCTCGATCGCCTTGTAGATGATCGAGTAGTAACGAATGTCCACACCCTCGGTGTTAGCCACCTCGGTTGCCTTACCTTCGGCG
The DNA here is from genome assembly GCF_001806865.1 of Corynebacterium sp. HMSC28B08. Classification (NCBI taxonomy): domain Bacteria; kingdom Bacillati; phylum Actinomycetota; class Actinomycetes; order Mycobacteriales; family Corynebacteriaceae; genus Corynebacterium; species Corynebacterium sp. HMSC28B08. Next base: position 55,069 of record NZ_KV786165.1, on the reverse strand, counting down.
CGCACGTTAAAGCCGATGATGACGGCATCAGATGCGGCAGCCAGGTTGACGTTCGTCTCGGTCACTGCGCCCACACCGCGGTCGATAATGTTGAGTTCAACCTCATCGTCGATCTCAATCTTCAGCAGTGCATCCTCAAGCGCCTCAACCGTACCGGCGTTATCACCCTTCAAGATCAAGTTGAGCGTGCTGGTCTCCTTCAGCACCTCATCCAGATCCTCCAGGCTCACCCGCTTGCGGTTCTTCGCTTGCATAGCATTTCGACGCCGTGCGTTGCGACGGTCAGCGATCTGACGAGCTGTGCGGTCTTCGTCGACCACGAGCAGGTTGTCGCCAGCACCACAGACACTGGTCAGACCCAGCACCTGGACTGGGCGGGACGGACCCGCCTCCTGGACGTCATTACCGTGCTCATCGATCATGCGACGCACACGACCGTGCGCATCGCCAACGACGATCGAATCACCCACGCGGAGGGTACCGCGCTGTACGAGAATCGTTGCCACTGGTCCACGACCGCGGTCCAGGTGTGCCTCAATTGCAACACCCTGCGCGTCCATCTCCGGATTAGCACGCAGATCCAACGAAGCGTCGGCGGTGAGCAATACGGCCTCGAGCAGAGCATCGATGTTAGTGTTCTGCTTTGCGGAGATGTCCACGAACATCGTGTCGCCACCGTACTCCTCTGGAATGAGGTCGTACTCGGTGAGCTGGCCACGGATCTTGTCAGGCTGAGCGCCTTCCTTATCGATCTTGTTGACAGCAACCACAACCGGCACGTCGGCAGCCTTGGCGTGGTTAATCGCTTCCACGGTCTGGGGCATCACGCCGTCATCGGCCGCAACAACGAGAATCGCGATATCCGTCGACTTGGCACCGCGAGCACGCATAGCCGTGAAAGCCTCGTGACCCGGAGTATCCAGGAACGTCACTAGTCGCTCGGAGCCCTCCATGTCCACGGAGACCTGGTAGGCGCCGATGTGCTGAGTAATGCCACCGGCCTCGCCACCACCGACGTTGGCCTGGCGGATGGTATCCAGCAATCGAGTCTTACCGTGGTCAACGTGACCCATGACGGTAACCACAGGAGGACGCTGGGCCAGATCCTCATCGTCACCTTCATCCTCACCGAACTGCAGATCGAAGCTTTCGAGCAGCTCGCGATCCTCATCCTCTGGAGAAACAACCTCGACCTTGTAGTCCATCTCCTCACCTAGCAGCTGCAGGGTTTCATCGGATACGGACTGGGTAGCAGTCACCATCTCGCCGAGGTTGAACAATGCCTGGACCAGCGCGGCAGCGTCGGCATTGATTTTCTCAGCGAAATCAGCCAGAGAAGCACCACGGGCAAGGCGAATCTTTTGGCCCTTGCCGTTTGGCAGCTTAACGCCACCGACCACGCTTGGCGCCTGCATTGCCTCGTACTCATTGCGCTTCTGTCGCTTCGACTTGCGCCCCTTACGAGGTGCGCCACCTGGACGACCGAAAGCACCAGCGGTGCCGCCACGGCGACCGCCACGACCACCGCGTGGGCCTCCTGGACCACCTGGACCTCCCGGTCCACCTGGGCCACCGGAGCCACCACGGCCTCCGCGCCCACCAAACCCGCCGGACTTGGCTGGCATCTGGCCCGGGCTCGGATGGCTCGGCATCATGGCTGGCGATGGACGACGGCCCCCGCCCTGACGCTCGGAACCTGCAGCACCGCCACTGCGTGGCGCGCCTGCACCTGGCTTCGCTCCCGGACGTCCGGCCCCCGGCTTACCGCCGGAACGTTGACCTGGACGTGGACCGCCCTGCCCGCCACGGGAACCACCGGGGCGCGGCATGTCGTTCGGACCTGCTTGCCCACCACGTGGGCGTGGTGCGGGTCGATCCGATCCGGAGGAAAATGGGTTGTTGGCAACGCGAGGTGCGCGACCACCGGGCTTCGGCCCCGGTTTTGGCCCACCTGGTTTTGGTGTACCCGGCTTCGGGGTACCGGGCTTCGGGGTGCCTGGCTTCGCACTCGTCGGCTTGGCACTGGTTGGCTTGGGTCCACCAGGCTTTGCGCTGGTTGGCTTCGGCGCGACTGCGCCAGGCTTAACACTGCTGCTTGGAGTTGTGGCCGCTTTCGCCACGGCTGGGCTTACTCCTGGCTTGGGTCCGGGCTTAGCAGCTCCAGCGCCGGGTTTAGGCCCAGGCTTTGCGGCTGGCTTCGGCGCGGTCCCCGCAGGGGTGCTAGCAGGTGCGCTTGTCTTGGTAGACGGGGTGGCGTCGCCCTCAGTCTTGGATCCAGAACCGTCCACACCGTAGTGTTTGCGCATTTTACGCACCACAGGTGCCTCGACGGTGGATGATGCCGTTTTAACGAACTCGCCCTGTTCTTTGAGCGTGGCGAGCAATTCCTTGCTGGTCACCCCAAGTTGTTTCGCTAGTTCGTGTACACGTAGCTTTCCGGCCACTACTCTCCTTCGTGTTTGTGGAGCCGCAGGCCGGAGTCAATCGTTATCGATCTCTGGCTACGTACGGCTCCCGTACTGTGTGGTACTCATCGCTGATGCAACTTCATTGGACGCTGCTTCATCGTGTGCTCATCAGTATTTGGGTACTTTCTCTGTTCTCTTAAGGGTTGGCTTCATTGCGAGGCAAACCCTCAATGTAGGTACGGACTGGGTCCACGTCGATCGCTTGCGCGGCCGACACCTTCAGAGCGCGAGCGAATGCCCGCCTCGTGTGCGCCGTATTCACGGCATCCAACGTTGGTTGGATCCATGCTCCCCTGCCACCCAACCGGCGGCGCGGGTCAGGCACAATCGCCACTGTCCCGGAGCTCTGTACGTGCGCCACTACCCTCAACAACTGAGGTACGGGAAGTATTTCCCGCGTGGCGATGCATGTCCGCTGCGGGACGTGGGCCTTGCTCGCGTTCATAGCTCGCCTTCCGCCTTCACGTCTCAACTTCATCGGGCATGCGTGCAGTCGTACTGAAAACCGCAGCAACATTCGCGATATGCACCTGTGCAGAGGGCGCACTTAACCAGCCAATGGCCACGGTTGTGGCCAAGACCATTGTTAAGTCTAACGCGAAACTCCCGTTGGACGGTAACCGCCACCCCTCGACCGTGGGAATGACGGTGGGAATGACCGTGGGTTTACTCCCCTGCCTCCGTCTCGGAGCGGATATCGATCTTCCATCCCGTCAAGCGAGCCGCCAAGCGCGCGTTCTGGCCCTCTTTACCGATGGCCAAACTCAGTTGATAATCCGGCACAATCGCGCGGGCGATCTGCTCGTCCGGATCGGTGACGTCCACGCGCACCACCTTCGACGGCGACAACGCATTGCCCACGTACACGGCAGGGTTCTCGGAGTAATCAATGATGTCAATCTTTTCTCCACCCAGTTCGCGCTGGATAGCAGCCACCCGCTGCCCACGCGGGCCGATGCAGGCGCCCTTGGCGTTCAAGCCCTTGATGGTGGAGCGCACGGCGATCTTCGTGCGGTGGCCCGCCTCACGCGCCACGGACACGATCTCAACGGAGCCATCGGCCACCTCGGGCACCTCGAGAGCGAACAATCCGCGAACCAATTCCGGGTGGGTGCGGGACATGATGATCTGCACAAAACGGGCGTTCTTGATCACGTCCGTGACGTACGCTTTCACACGCATGCCGTGTTCCAGCTTCTCCCCCGGCAGTTGCTCGGCCGGCAAAATCTCGCCGTCTTTGCCGTTGGCCTCGGTACCTAGGTGTACCACGACAACACCGCGGTCATTAGCCATGGCGTTGCGCGTCACCACGCCCGAGACCACGCGGTAGCGCAGGTCAGCGTACTGATCGTAGTCGCGTTGAACGCGAGCTTCCTTAATGCGAGAACGGATGGCATCGCGCACCGCCATGGCGCCAGCGCGCCCAAAGTCGCTGGGCGTGTCGTCGAACCGGCCGGTGATATCCCCTTCTTCATTGCGCTCAACTTGGTAGACAGTGACCGCGCCGCTGGCTTCGTCGATCTCGACTTCTACCCACCCCTGGTAGTGCGTGGCCTCTTTATAGGATTCCAGCAATCCGCGCTTGATCCCGTGGATGAGATCACGGAAATCCACACCCTCTTGAGCTTCCAACGCGCGCAGCGCAGCCATATCAATATTCACTTGTGTGCTCCTCGTTGAGTCTTCTACAGATTTTTAACGACGCTCGATCATTGCATCATAGGCGCTCGCCTGCAACCCAACCAAGTGCTGTTCCGCTTCGGGGACCTTTGAAAACTCGATTTCTACGCGGGCGCCGGAGACCTCATCCAATGTGTACCGAGAAACCCGCAGGTCCTTACCCTTGCGTATGGCTAGGATCACACCATCATCTGCGGCCTGCAGCACGCGCGCCTTCCCACCTTCTGGCAGCGTCACTTGGCGCCCAATGTTCTTCACCCAATGCCGGGGTTGTGTTATTGGTGCCGACGCCCCCGCAGATCCCACTTCGAGCGTATAACCGGGCCCAAAATTTACATCACCCCGGTCTTCCGCCTGATCAAACTGTTCCGATATATCCCGGCTGAGTTCTTCGACAGCGTCCAAATCCGGCCCCGTGAATTCGCCGGGGGTGACCGCCGGGGCGCTAGCCAAGGTCGCCGGAACCACGCTGGCGCTATCCACAAAAATCTTCACGCTGGACTTCGCACCGGCCTTTGCCACCTGAATATCCTCGATGACGAGCCCATATTGGCGAACGAGGGGTTCAAGTAAGGTCGTTAGCTGGGTATTACTCGGGAATGCCATGGACCGTAGATTACTATGACCTGTGATGTCGAAGCATGTTCCGCCCTCCTCTACAGTTCCCACACAACCCGCTGTTTTCCGAACGCTGAACCGCCGCAGGTTCCTGCTAGCTGGACTCATGACCGCCGGAACGCTCACCTTGCCAGCGTGTTCATCGGACGGATCCTCCCTGACGGAAGTGTTCGCTTCCTCCCCCCAGCCCGATGAACGACTAGTGAACTTCTACTGGGCGCTCAAGGATGCGGCCGAGGTGGCGTCGAATAGACAAGAAAAGGGTTTTCGCGCGCCAGCGAAAGTTTATGAACGGCATGCCGAGGCCGTGGCCAAGGAGCTCTCGCGGCAGTGCGGGCGCGATAACAAAGGTCGCGCCCCGGAAAACTGCCCGCCTCTGGAACCCCACCAAGCACGATCGGACGCAGCACGGTTGTCCTCGGATGCAGAGTTGCGCAAAGCTGCCCTGCAGCTGATCACCACCGGCTCCACTACCGTCGCGGGCCTAGTCACTAACGTGTATGCCATGTTGGCTGTGGTGGAAGACAGCGCAGAACTAGAGGGAGCGCAGCGCCTTGATGCCCGCACAGTTGCCGAGGGGTTCGCAGCGGGCTCGGGCATGAAAGCGCTCACAGACGCGATCGATATGACCTACGGCGCCATTTACGTGAGCGGATTGGCGCTTGCTGCCGACGGGGGCACCAATAGGGAAACGCTGCGCGCGGTTGCCGACCGGCTGCGTGATTTCCGTGAGGCCGCCCTGGGAGTAGTGGAGGCAGCGGACGCGCAGACTCCAGTTCCACAGGCCAGCTACGCCTCTCCCCAGGGAGCGCCGAAGGATTCCGACTCAGCTTTACGCAGCCAGCTGGAGAGCACACAACCAATCACGAGTCAGCTCAACTACCTCGTCACGCAAACCGAGAGCGCGGAATCACGCGAGTTCGCAGCCAGGTGGTGCGGCCTGATGGCCCGATTGGAAGGGGCCATCAAGCGAGCGCAGGGTACCGATCCCCTGGCTCGTTAGTTACCCAGCTGCTGCTGAACAGCGACGATAGCTTGGTCATAGTCGACTTCTACCTTCTCGCCACTCAGGCGGTTGCGCAGTTCTACCTTGCCATCGGCGAATCCGCGGCCCACGACCACAACTAGCGGCATACCCAGCAGCTCGGAATCCTTGAACTTCACGCCCGGGGAGACCTTCGGACGGTCGTCAATGAGGACATCCAATCCCTGCACGGATAACTGCTCCGTCAGTTTTTCGGCAGCCTCAGCCGCCGCGGCATCCTTGTTCGCGATGACCACGTGGACTTCATACGGAGCCACCGCCACAGGCCAACGCAAGCCATATTCATCGTGCATCTGCTCGGCTAGCACGGCTACCAGGCGGGATACGCCGATGCCGTAAGAACCCATGGTCGGCACCGCGCGCTTGCCGTTTTCATCCAGGATCTGCACATCGAAGGCTTCGGTGTATTTGCGACCCAGCTGGAAAATGTGGCCGATCTCGATACCGCGAGCCAGCGTGAGGGTGCCCTTGCCGTCCGGCGAAGGATCGCCCTCCTTCACCTCGGCAGCTTCAATGAACCCGTCGGGGGTGAAGTCGCGCCCAGCCACCATGTTGGTGAAGTGGTAATCGGCTTTGTCGGCACCGGTGATCCACTGCGTACCTTCGACCACACGAGGGTCGGCAAGGAGCTTAACACCGTTGGCAGCCAGCGCTTTCGGGCCAATAAAGCCCTTGACCAAGAACCCGTGTGTCTTGAAGTCCTCTTCCTCGGCCAAGGCCACCTCGGCTGGCTCCAGTGAGGCCTCGAGGCGCTTCATATCAACCTCGCGGTCACCGGGGATGAGCACGCCCGCCAGGTGGCTGCCCAGTGGTTTGCCTTCCTTATCCACCCCGTGCTCGGTGATCTTGACCAGGATGCACTTCAAGGTATCGGCGGCTTCTACCGACCTGCCTTCAACGGTTACGCCGGCTTCGTTCGCCCATGTCACCAGTGCGTCAATCGTAGTAGCACCGGGGGTCTCGTGCTCTTCGGCCTCCGCGAGCCCCTCAATGGCACGCGGTGCGGGAGCCCTCGTGACCACGGCTTCCACATTGGCCGCAAAATCCGACTCGGTCGAGCGCACAAAAGTATCCTCGCCATTGTCGGCCACGGCCAAGAATTCTTCGGAGGCCGAACCACCCATTGCACCGGACGTCGCGGCACAAATCGCGTACTGCACACCCAAGGTGTCGAAAATCTTTTGGTAGGCACCGCGGTGCTTCTGGTAGCTGGCCTCCAACCCGGCATTGTCCATATCGAAGGAGTAGGAATCCTTCATGATGAACTCCCGCCCGCGCAGGATACCCGCACGTGGACGTTCCTCGTCGCGGTACTTGTTTTGGATTTGATACAGCGTGACGGGAAAATCTTTGTACGAGTTGTATTCGCCCTTCACCACGGAGGTGAACATTTCCTCGTGGGTAGGGCCCAGCAGGTAATCAGCGCCCTTGCGATCCTGCAAACGCAGCAGGGCATCCCCGTACTCTGTCCAGCGGCCCGTCTTTTCATAGGGCTCGCGCGGCAGCAGCGCGGGGAAGCTCAGTTCCTGGGCGCCGATCGCATCCATCTCGTTCCGGACGACATTTTCCACCTTGCGCAGTGCGCGCAGTCCCAGTGGCAGCCACGAGTACACACCAGGGGCGGCCCGGCGAATGTAACCGGCACGGACAAGCAGCTTGTGGCTGGGTACTTCTGCATCCGCTGGGTCGTCACGCAGCGTGCGCAGGAATAGGGTAGACATGCGGGTGATCATGGTTGAAAACTCTACCTTGTGGCCCAGACAAAACATGCAGCGCCAGGGTATTAATCTTGGAAGTCATGTTGATCGTGCTTCCCCCTTCGGAAACCAAGTCTTTCGGTGGCGATGGTGCCGCCCTGGATCTTGCTTCCCTCAGCTTCCCCAGCCTTACGGCCACTCGCAGTGACATCGCCCATGATCTGGCTCGCATGGATGACGAACAAGCCATGGACGTGCTCGGTCTCTCCGCAAAACTGCGCGACGAAGCCAGCCACAATCGGCAGCTGTTCTCCTCCCCTACTCAACCGGCCATCCTGCGGTACACCGGCGTGCTCTACGATGCACTGGATCCCGCCAGTCTGTCCCGCGAAGCCTGGCAACACCTGTCCATCGGGTCTGCTCTGTTCGGCGTGCTCATGGCCAACGACCACATCCCACACTATCGCCTATCGGGCGCGGTAAAGCTACCCCCAGCCCACCGCACCCTCAAGAGCCGGTGGGGAAGCCAAATCACGGATGAGCTGGCGTCGTACCAAGAAAACCACAGCGGCCCGGTGATCGACCTGCGCAGCGGCACATACCAGCAGCTGGGTAAATTGCCGGGCGCCATCACGGTCAGGGTGGAAAGCGAGCGGCCCGACGGCACGCGCAAGGTGGTGAGCCACTTCAATAAACACTACAAGGGGTTGGTTGCTCGGCAGCTGGCGTCGCACGCCGATTCTTTTGACTCGACGCCCCTCGCCCTCCCCGCCATCGCCGATTGCCTAGGGGAGGCGGGTATGCGCGTGGAAATGCCCAGTGGGAAGTCCACTGAGCTCACGTTGGTGGTCTAAAGCCCCGCCACTTCACCGATCACATACACCGCGGGCGAGGCGATGCTTTCCGCATCGAAGGTTTCTGCCAGTGTCTCCAAACGGCAGCGGAACACTCGCTCGCGCTGGGTGCTGCCCTCTTGTATCACCGCGGCCGGAGTGTCTCCCGCGAGCCCACCGTCCATGAGGGCCGTAGCGATCGCCCGGGCATTCTTTACCCCCATGATTACGCTGATCGTGGCGCCACTGGCCGCCAGCGCCCGCCAATTCACCAGCGACTTGGGGTGCCCGGGCGGAAGATGCCCGGAGACAACGGTGAAAGCGTGAACTACCCCCCGCTGTGTGACGGGGATGCCCGCCAATTCCGGTACACCAACGGCGCTGGTCACACCGGGGATTACTTCACAGGGCACACCTGCGGCTACACATGCTTGTACTTCTTCGAAACCCCGTCCGAATACGAAAGGGTCCCCACCTTTCAGACGAACCACGCGCTTTCCCTCGCGCGCGTGCTGCACCAGCAATTCGTTCGTCTTTTCTTGTGCGACCTGCTTGCCATACGGCAGCTTCGCCACATCGACTATTTCTTTCGACGCCACCTCGCACAGCTTGTCCAGTTCATCCGTAGGCCCCAAATGATCCGTGAGGATAACGTCCGCAGCTTGCAACGCATGCATGCCGCGCACGGTGATGAGGTCCCAAGCTCCAGGGCCTCCCCCTACGAGAACCACGCGACCCGCTGGGGCCTCCGACTGAGAAGTTAGCTGTGCGGTCATGGGTAAAGAGAGTACCGCAATCTAGACAGCTCGGTCTAGCCCTGCAGCTTGAGGGCCTTCTGCGAACGGTCCCATTGCTCACGGAACAGTTCGGGATCTTGGGAAAGACGGCCGCCGTAGGAGGGAATCATTTCCTTCAACTTAGGAGCCCACTCGCCCATGTACTGCCCGAAGCAGCGCTCGAGCACCTCGATCATGGCCGCTGGGGCGATGGACGCACCCGGAGAGGCACCCATGAGGCCCGCGATGGAGCCATCGGAGGAGTTCACCAGTGCCGTGCCGAACTCTAGGGACCCGAACTTGGGGGCACCGATTGGCTTGATGACCTGCACGCGCTGGCCGGCCACGACGATCTCCCAATCCTCATCCTTAGCAGTTGGCATGTACTCGCGCAGAGCTTCCATCTTGGCCTTGTGATCCTTGAGCACCTCTTCCACGAGGTACTTTGTCAAGCCCAATTCCTGGACACCCACGCCCAAGTAGGACGGCAGGTTGCCCGGACGGATGGATTTGAACAAGTCCAAGAAGGAGCCCTTCTTCAGGAACTTCGGGGTCCAGCCGGCGTAAGGGCCGAACAGGAGGCCCTTCTTGCCGTCGATGACGCGGGTATCCAAGTGTGGCACGGACATTGGAGGTGCCCCCACAGATGCCTTGCCGTACACCTTGGCCTGATGCTGCTCAACGAGCTCCTCATTAGTGCAGCGCAGCCACTGGCCGGAAACGGGGAAACCGCCATAGCCCTTGATCTCTGGAATCCCGGACTTCTGCAACAGTGGCAGGGCCATACCGCCTGCTCCCACGAACACGAAATTCGCCGTGATCACGCTGGTATCACCGGTGTGCAGGTTCTTGGTGGAGACCTTCCACTTTGCACCGTCACGGGTAATGTTCTTCACTTCGGTGCCGTAGCGAACCTCGACGCCCTTGGAGGTGACCGCATCCAGGTACTGGCGGGTCAGCGCGCCATAGTTGATGTCGGTTCCGTCGTTGAACCAAGAAATCGCCACGGGATCGTTGAAGTCACGGCCCTTTGCCATCAGAGGCAGGGACTCACGGAACTTCTCCTCGCTGTCGGAGAACTGCATGTTCGGGAACAGCGGGTGATCCTTCAGTGCCTCGTAACGGGCCTTGAGGTAATCCACCTGCTGCAAACCGTGCGCGAAGGAGACGTGGGGAACACGGTTGATGAATTCACTGGGGTCACCCAGGATGCCGTTTTCCACCAGGTAGCTCCAGAACTGGCGGGATACCTGGAATTTTTCGTTCACGCCCACGGCCTTGGAAATATCGACCTTGCCGTTGACTTCGGGCGTGTAGTTCAATTCACACAGGGCGGAGTGGCCCGTACCCGCATTGTTCCACGGGTCGGAGGATTCCGCGCCTGGTACGTCCAAACGCTCCACAATGAGCTGGCTCCAGCTGGGCTGCAGCTCCTTGAGCATAACGGACAGTGTGCTGGAAATAACGCCGGCGCCTACAAGAAGGACGTCGACCGTATCGGTCTGTGTGTTGTTGGAAACCACGTTTCGTTCAATCCTTACGGGGAAGAGTCCTAAAACTCTTTCCAACCATACGCCTGCTCACCGGGGATCCGCACAATGCCCCGCGATGAATGTCCATCAGCACAGTTAGAGTAGAAACCGTGAACAACGACTCTGTTTCAGTTTTGACCGCCGACGAAGTGTTGGCCACCCCCCTTTCGCGTTCCGCAGCAGACCTTGTTTTCGCCCCTGATGAACTGGGAGAAGGCTTCGGCGTGCACTACGTGGAAATGGGTGCAGATCCGGATGGCGAGGCGCCTGTTCGGTGCGCTGTGGTGCGGTATCGACCCACTGACTCCGGGGATGACTTCTTCTCCCGCCCCGCCCTGTTATTCGTCCACGGAATGACCGATTATTTCTTCCAAGATCACGTGGCTCGGTATTTCCACTCGCAGGGTTACGCCGTCTACGGTCTCGACCTACGCAAGTGCGGTCGTGCTTGGCGCGATGGGCAGACCTGGCACCACGTCACCAGCCAGGCGTTGTACGACGAAGACATCACCATCACCACCGCCCTCCTCGCCGCCGCACATCGCCAGGTCGTACCCGTCGGACATTCCACCGGTGGCTTGGATGTCACCATGTGGGCAACTCGTTTGTTCGACGCCGCCACGCGCCATCCCAATTCAGGCTCCGCAGTGCTTCATCGCCACCTGGCCGCGATTGTGTGTAACTCCCCTTGGTACGGTTTGCAATTCGATGGGCCTACCCGCTTCATCATCAACCGCATATTCCCTGTCCTCGCGAAAATCGCTCCCCACATGCCCTTGCCGGGTGGGATTAATCCCAGCTACGGTTATTCCCTCCACTCCGAATATGCTGGAGAATGGAATTACAACCTGGAATTGAAACCGATTCTGCCCCGGAAGAAATACGTGCCGTGGCTCGTCAGCGTGGCCCAGGAGATCCGCAAGCTGCGCTCCGGACAGCATTCCACGGGTCTGCCCACACTCATCCTCACTAGCGATGGGCACTACTTTGGCCGCGAACTATCGGATGAGACCTACGTGAACGATCCGATCCTCATGCCCCACCAAATGTGGGAAGTCGCACCCAAGGTTTCCCCTTACGCGCACATCGAAGTGATTCCCGGGGCTACCCACGATGTATTTCTTTCCCGTCAGCCGGTCCGTAATCGCGCTTTCCTTGCCACCACCAATTGGCTTCGGAATAAAACCACCACACCTTCTGCTCTAACTTAAAGCGCACGCGACCCCCTTACAACAACTTTTTAAGGCTTCAGCCTCTAAGGCTTCTTAAGAAAGGAATTCCATCTTGTTCCAGCAATTCTCTGAAGATAGCATCCAAGATTTCGACATGGTCATTGTCGGCACCGGATCCGGCAACATGATTCCCGGTCGCACCACCAGAAACAAGACCGTGGCCATTGTCGAGAAGGGTGTCTTTGGTGGCACCTGCTCCAATGTGGGTTGCATTCCCACGAAAATGTTTGTCCACACCGCGGATGTCGCCCGCGAATTCAGCCATGCAGGCGCGTTAAGCCTTACCGGCGAATTGCAGAACGTGGATTGGAAGGACATTCAACGTCGCGTATTCGGCGAGCGCATCGATCCCATATCGAAGGCCGGAGCCGAATACCGTGCTGGTGATAAAACTCCCAATATCACCCTTTTTCACGGAGAAGCTGCCTCCTTCGTAGCACCGCGAACCCTGCGCATTGGCGATGGGCCTGAGGCGCCCATTATCCGGGGCAAGGATGTCATTCTCGCTACTGGTCGGCGCCCATGGATCCACCCAGTCATCAAGGAATCCGGTATACGTTACCGCACCAACGAGGACATCATGCGGTTGGAAAAACTCCCCGAGTCACTGATCATCCTCGGCGGTGGCATCGTCGCGGTGGAGTTTGCGGCAGTGTTTTCAGCCTTCGGCACCAAGGTGACCGTTGTGAATCGCTTTGAGCGTTTGCTTCGCATGGCCGATCACGACATTTCCGAGGCCTTTACCGAGCAGGCTAAAACGCAATGGACTAATCATTTGGGACGCACCGTAGAGGCCGCCGAGGAAACCCACGACGGCCGAATCAAAATCACGTTGGATGACGGCACCCAGGTAGAAGCAGATGAAATCTTGGTCGCTCTGGGACGGGAAAACAACTCCGATACGTTGAATGTGGAAGCGGGGGGCGTCGAGGTTACAGCACGTGGAACCATCGTCGTCGATGAATATGGCCGCACGACGGCCGAGGGTGTGTGGGCACTGGGCGATGCCGCCAACGAGATTGAGCTCAAGCATGTAGCCAACCACGAATCTCGGGTAGTCAAACACAACATTGCCTTTCCCGATGACCTGCAAAAGGTCAATCATCGCTTCATCCCGGGCGGGATCTTTACACATCCGCAGATCGGTATCGTGGGAATGACAGAGGAAGAAGCCAGACTCACAGGCCGGCCACTAACCATCAAGGTTCAGCGTTACGCGGATATCGCCTACGGCTGGGCGATGGAGGATACTACTGGGTTCTGCAAAGTCATCGCCGATCGGTCCACGGGTGAGATTCTCGGCGCCCACATCATGGGACCGGAAGCCAGTACTCTCATCCAATCCTTCGTCAGCGCCATGTCCTTCGGCATCCATGCGCGCGATTTTGCTGAAAACCAGTTCTGGCCCCACCCGGCTTTGACAGAATTGGTAGAGAATGCCCTGCTGGGGTTGGAGTTCGATGCCTAGATAACAGCGGGCATCCCCTAGCTAACCAAACATCCCCCTAGCTAACCAAAAAGGTCAAGGAGCTTAGGCCATGTTCGCAGTCGTCACGGGAGCCGCCTCGGGAATCGGACGGGAGGTGGCTTTGCTCCTCGCGCAGCGCGGATACTCGCTCGCAATTAGTGACCGCGATGAAGCGGGCTTGGCCCACACCGCGAAGGCCATACGCTCCGCCGGTGGGACGGTAGCCGATAGTCGCGTGGTGGATGTGACTGATGTCCACGCCGTGAAAACTTGGGCCACGGACATTTGTGCCACACACGGAACGCCGGATCACGTGCACCACGTCGCCGGGGTTGCCATCTGGGGTGATGTGCGGTTCATGCCCCATGAGAAGTGGCAGCGCGTGATCGATATCAATCTCATGGGATCCGTGCACATGGTGGAGGCCTTCGCGCCACTACTCATGACGGCTGAGCCTGTGCGGCGCCGCCCATTCCAGCGCCACTATCAGCGGAAATTCGTCTTTGTCTCCTCTGCTGCCGGGATCATCGGGCTTCCGTGGCACGCGGCCTATTCCGCGTCCAAAGGTGGTGTGCTGGGTATGTGCGAAGTCCTGCGTTTCGATATGGCCCCCTACGGGGTTGACGTACACGCGGTGGTACCTGGGGCCGTAGATACTCCCCTCGTCCGGACGATCGATATTCACGGGGTGGACCGTAGCAAACCACGCATCGAGAAGGCGACAGCTTTGTTCCAGAGCCATGCAGTTTCCCCTACAGAGGCCGCCCAAAAAATTCTGAAGGGTGTGGACAAGGGTAAGTACCTGATCAACACCAGCGGTGACATTCCGGTGGCGCGCTGGGCTCAAGTCAACGCGCCGTGGGCCTACCGGGGCGCCATGCGGGCTCTCAATGCGGGGTTCCGTTGGGCGTCAAAGTAAAAAGTCAAAGTAAAAAGTCAAAGTAAAAAAGGCAGAGCGATGGAACCAGCCAACACCAACGCAACGAAGACCATGAAGGCTTTGCCCTGCCAGTGCGCATAGTTGAAATCCACGCCTACCCCGTAACGCTTCTCCACGATGATCGCGGGATCATCCGGGTTGTAATAAAACATGTCCCACTTGTAGTACTTACTGTCACGTGTGCTTTCTGGGGCTTCCTGGGGGATTCTGTCTGGGTTTGACTGCGCGAGTGATTGGACTGTGGCTTCCACGGTAGGTTGCTTCATGACTAGGGCCACCACCATGCCGAGGGACGTACCTACAACCAAGACGAGCCCGCCCAGAATGGTGGCGGGCATCCAACCCATGAACGCAGGAATTGTGGTGCACAGTTGGATACCCGCAAACAATAGGGCCAACGTCAGATTCATCACAGCCAGCCACATAGCAGTCGTGCGTAGGATAATGTGTTGGCGCAACTTGGAGCGCCACGCTGGGTCGGTGCGCGCGGGGATTTCTGACCGCAGCATCCCGTAGCTCAGCAGCGCGAAGACGAGAGTTAGTACGAGGCCGAAAAATGTCGCAAAGAACACGCTGCCGACCGACTTATCGGCCCAACTGTCGGGTTCAAAATCGGAACCGCTGAAATGGGTTGCAAAGCGATCGGGGATGGTGTCCCAGTTCAGGGCTGTCACCCCGGCAGCAAGCAGGAAGACTACCAACGCAGCGACGGTCGCGACGAGAGAAATTGATCCCGCGCGGTGTGGGTAACCCTGGATTTCAGCTGGCGTAAAAATTTTTTCGGCGCGCGGTGGCTGGGTGGGTTCATCGTTATTCGTCATCATGCTAGTACCTCTAGGTCTGCTCCTGAGTCGGGGCGGTGCCTCAGCAAAAGCTTTGCGGGTTTGGCTATCCAGCTTACCTGGGTGGATCGCTACTGGCCGGGCGGTGCAGAAAACTATTCCCAGCTTATGTTCGATTTTGGAGCACCAAACGGGAGGTAGTGTCTGAGACCCTTTTTATACTGTTCCCGAACGTTAGAACAAGCACTAACACGCTTGTCAGCACCACGACCTGTCACCGAATATTCAATCGAGAGCACACCTGCTAATCAGACTCTGCATCATCCACAATCACCAAGGGGAAACCATGCACAACGAATCCACCACACCGAACAAACTACCCAGCTGGCGCGTCACGGACCCACATGATCCATTGAGCGTGGCGATCTGCGACGTGAATCGGGGGCATATCAATCTGGCTTTAGCCTGTGCCCCAGCGATGGATGAGTGCGTTTCGGACATCACCACCCGCCTGTGTGTGCGGCTGGGTTTGACGGAATACCGTGCACTCACGTTGGTAGACCTCGGACACATGTTGCGACGGTTCCCTAGCCTGATCGAATTAGGAAAATCGGGCGCATATTCACTTGACCTGTGGCGATGCGTAACGGAATGCCTATCGGCGGTCAGCGAAGAAGCCCCCGACATCATGGAGGAAAAAATTTTTCAGGCGCTGTCCCCTACTGTGCCCAATCAGGCAATGCTAGCCAGAGCGACCATCCGAAACCGGCTGGAGAAAATTGTCCACGATTACGATCCACTCGCGACCCCCATTGATTTGGATGACAACGATTCACTCACTGATGACGACGACCTGCTCCCACGCCACGACGATGACGATACGGGCCCAATCACCCGACTGGTGATTGATGACTACCTCGATGACGTCACTGAATTTCGCCTCACGCTCCCGAAACTCGAAGGGCTCGAGCTAATCCAAGCCCTCAACAGCGTACGTAAAGACAGCGTCTGCTCCCGGGCCGAAGCGCTGATGATGCTCGTGCGTGCAGAAACCAAAGCGGAAGTCACCCTGAACCTCTATCGCAGCGTGGATGAGCCGAATTCGCAGATCTGGGCTGCTGGCGGGTGGGTGAGCACGTTGGCCACCCCTGAATGGATGAAACGTGTCACCCACGTTCAAGCTCCGGGTGTGGCCAGCAACAACGGCTATGCCCCTACCCCGTTAGTGCGCGCCAGCGTTGAAGGGCGCGATGGCACGTGCCGTTTCCCAGGCTGCAGCGTACCCGCCCACAAATGCCAATTGGACCACGTCCAACGCTATAACCACGACAACCCTACGGAAGGAGGCCCGACGAGCACCCAGAATCTCCATGCATTATGTTCCAAGCACCACAACGTAAAGACCGCGGGCGCCTGGGATGTCACTATTCATCCCGATGGTAAAGAGACCTGGACGAGCCTCGGTGACGGCCACACCGTGATGACCGCTCCGAACGGCCCGCTGGGCCGGCAGACCTTCCAACACCGCGCAGTTCGGCGCACGCTGGCCGTCCATGAATATAACCGGAGAAAGATGCAACAAAACCCGAACGACCAGCCACCGTTCTAGCGATTCTCGTCGACCGGGACCGCCATGATGTCCAGTGCGGTAGCAAGCCCGTCGTAGTTGCACACGAGCATCACGAACGCGACCTGCTCGCGCTCGCTGAGAAGCTCACGCAATCGCTGCGCCATTGTGGCGGTCAATCCCTGGTTGCGAACAATCTGCTCGGTCGCATCCAACAACAGGCCCCGGCGCCCGGTGATGCCGTGCTCGGGGAGGAAGAGGGCGTCGATATCAGAAGAAGAAACCCCGGCCCGCGCGGCGATGGCACGGTGTTGATCAGCCTCATACGCGCTGCCACGCAAGTAAGCAACGCGCAGAATGATCATTTCGGTTTCCTGGCGGGAAAGATAGCCAAAAGGCATCATCGAGGCGCCGTAGAGCAACCAGAATCGGAACAACCGTGGAGCGCGACCGATGGTGGCGAACACACCGAGATTCTTTTTGCCCGTAATGCGCGCCCCAACGCGTGTAGCGAGAGTTCCGAACGGGCCGAGCTGGCGCAGATGCTGGCCGCGCGACACGGGGCCGGGGCCGAGAGTAGTTTTGTCCTCCATACCTCAGGAGATGCTAGTTGGTTTAACTACTCGTCGCCGGGAATCGTGAGAACTTCACACCCATCATCGGTGACAACCAACGTGTGCTCAAACTGGGCGGTCCACTGCTTGTCGCGAGTTTGCACGGTCCACCCGTCATCCCAAATGTCGTAGGCCAAGCTACCCAAATTGATCATGGGCTCGATGGTGAGGGTCATGCCCGGCTCCAGCAACGTGGTGTTCTGCGGGTTATCGTAGTGCAGCACTGCCAACCCGTTGTGGAAAGTGGTACCCACGCCGTGGCCGGTAAAATCCTCTACAACGTTATACCCGAAGCGCCTAGCGTAAGACTCGATCACACGGCCGATCACATTGATCTCGCGGCCCGGTTTGACGGCCTTGATGGCGCGGTCCAGGGAGTTCTTCGTGCGTTCCACCAACAAGCGGTGTTCCTCAGAGACATTGCCGGCGAGGAACGTGGCATTGGTATCACCGTGCACACCGTTTTTGTACGCGGTGACGTCAATATTGACGATATCGCCGTCCTCGATCACGGTCGTATCCGGAATGCCATGACAAATGATTTCATTCAAACTCACGCACGAGGACTTGGGGAAATGCCGATATCCCAGGGTGGATGGATACGCACCGTGGTCACACATATACTCGTGGGCCACCCTGTCTACTTCATCTGTCGTGACGCCCGGAGCCACCGCGCGGCCAGCCTCCCGCAGGGCCTCGGCTGCAATTCGGCTCGCCTCGCGCATAGCCTCGATAGTCTCGGGAGTCTGAATCCACGGCTCACCGACGTTTTCCTGAACCTCGTCCTTCCACGCATATTCTGGCCGCTGGATGTGGGCGGGGACATCGCGGATGGGGGTTGGGTTACCGGGAATAAGTGGAGCTCTAGTCATGTATCCCGATGGTACTCGCCCCTCCTATTGCTCAGGCCGAGGAGCCTCCGGCTTTGCTCCATCTAGATTCTTGAAGAAGGTATCCGTCACCGCCACCGCATGCTCAGATCCCCCGCCCAGTACAACGAGGGTGGCAAAGGCCAGATCGCCTCTATAGCCAGCAAACCAAGCATGGGATCCTTCATTGATTTCGGCCTCACCGGTTTTGGCGTAAACCTCACCCGCGCCAGATATCGCCGAGCCCGATCCGTTGGTCACTACCGCGCGCATGAGTCGGCGTAACTCCTTGACCGTCTTCGGATTCAGGTCGTCCGTGGACTGATTTTTGCTGTCGGTCTTGTGGTCCTTGCCGGCAATGAGATACGGGGTGGGGCGCTTTCCAACCGCGGCCGTGGCAGCGACCATGGCCATACCGAATGGGCTGGCGAGATCGTGGCCCTGGCCGTAACCCGCCTCCGTGCGGTCAAGCATGACCTCGCCCTTCGGCACTGAACCCGTGATCGTATCCAATCCGTCGATCTGGAAGTCCACACCCAGCCCAAATTTTTTGGCGTAATCCTGCAATTCGCCGGGCTTGAGTTTGGTCGAGATATCCGCGAACGTGGTGTTGCAGGACTTCGCAAAGGCATTCTCCAAGGGCGTATCGCCTAAGGAGAACGAGTTGTAGTTCGTCACAATGCGCCCGCCAATATCCTGCGTGCCTGGGCAGCCCACGATGGAATCCGGATTGAGGCCTTGCTTATCCATCCCCGCGTAGGCCGTCAGCATCTTGAACGTGGACCCCGGTGGGTACTGCCCCATCAGGGCCACGTCGCCCTTCTCATCGGCCTTGGGGGTTTGGGCCACGGCTAGGATCTCGCCTGTAGATGGACGCATCACAACCATCATGGCCTGCGCATCCTTGCGGGTGTTCACGGCTTCTTGTGCGGCCTTCTGCACCTTGTGGGACAGGCTGATGTTCACGCTAGGTGCAGCGCTGGCCTCCTGGGTAGCCACGTCCCTCACCTCGGCCCCCTCCGCGGTAGCCACAACGACCTTCCACCCGTTCTTGCCCTG
This sequence comes from Corynebacterium sp. HMSC28B08, assembly GCF_001806865.1. Classification (NCBI taxonomy): domain Bacteria; kingdom Bacillati; phylum Actinomycetota; class Actinomycetes; order Mycobacteriales; family Corynebacteriaceae; genus Corynebacterium; species Corynebacterium sp. HMSC28B08. Next base: position 35,889 of record NZ_KV786165.1, on the reverse strand, counting down.
CAGGTCCTTTTCGACAAGTCCGGAGACCCGTGCCATGATGTCCGGCGCGAAGCCTGGGTCGGGGCGCACTAACGCGGCCTCTTCATTCATTCGTACGCCCTTGATATTGTTCAGCACGTCCTTGAGTTTGCTGCCCTGCTCTGCATTAAGGATGAGCGCGGAGAACTCTCCGTCCACTGCTTGGGCTTCCTTGGTTTTTTCGTCCACATCAAACTCGGGAACATCCGGCAACTGCCCGCGCACGCCGTCTAGTTCTGCACCAATACGACGCATCACGGCGCCCACATCGTCGGTGGTAGTAGTATCCACGAACACGCGCCACTTCGTGCCCGGCTTGAGCAAAACGGCCCCGTCCGAGCCGACTACGCTGGCGATTTTCGCAGGCACGGTACGCAATTCCAGGTGCTGATTCGTGCCGAGTTCGGGGTGCAATAGCGAAGGCTGCCACCGCACGCTCCACGCCTCACCCGACTTCGTCAACACCATCTGCGAGTCGTAATCAAGTTCACGATCCCCCGGGAGATCCCACTTCATGTGGTACTTCGCCGTGGCCACATCGCCATTGGTGTGTACGTCCTGCAGTTGCGTCGACAACCCTTCGGCCTGCAACGAATCCCATGTTTTCTTGATGACATCTCCCGCTGCTGTCGGGTTGTCGGTCTGCTTTGCTGCATCCTGGTGCCCCGCTAGCGCTTCGAGGAACGACGCCGCGGCGGCATCGGCAACATCTGGGCGCGGGGTACAAGCACCCAGCGAAAACACCAAGCTAGAAATGGCAATGGCAGAAGTGAGGGCACGTCGCATGCGGTCATGCTAGCAAGCGTTTTAAAGAATTCCGCGCTCCCGCGCCACAGCAACTGCGGCAGTTCGATTGCTCACACCAAGCTTGGTGAAAACCCTGCCCATATGGGATTTGATAGTGGCCTCCGTCAAGATGAGCTCCTTGGCGATTTGCCGATTGGACCACCCCTGCCCCACTAACCGCAGTACATCGATTTCACGGGCTGTAAGGGTTTCCATGGGACGGTTCATATTCTCCATGAGCTTGCCCATGACTGGCGAGCTCATCACGGATTGCCCACGGGCCGCTTTCCTGATCCCCTCAGTCAGCTCCGCAGGCGGGCAGTCTTTTAGTAAGTAACCCACGGCACCTGCGGACACCGCCCCAACGACTTCCCCGTCCGTGGAATAGTTGGTCACCACCAACACCTGTGGTGCGCCTGGTATGGACCGGATTTCCCTCGTGGCATAAACTCCCCCGGCCTCCCCAGCGCCAACCTGCTGGGCAAAGCGCAGATCCATGAGCACCACATCCACGCGAGGTTGCTCCCCGGCCAGCGAAGCGCGTACGTAGTCGATCGCCCCCTGCGCAGTATCGACAGTAGCCACCACCTCAATGTCCGATGCCGTCGCTAACATCGCTTCCAAACCCGCCCGGATCACCGGATGGTCGTCAGCGAGAATTACGCGCACAGGGGATTGTTGGTCGGCCATGGTGCTCCAGACTACTCGCGCCCACCTGTCGGGATCTGCACAGCAACACCGCACCCGCCACCCGGTTCGGTTTCTAGCGCCATCGTTCCCCCCACTGCTTTCACGCGGCGCAGCACACCCGCCAACCCCGTCGCATCCAGTTGCTGTCCGGGGTGTGCCGCATCCACCAATACGGTCCCATCTTGGGAGCGGTGCGTACGCAACCCCAGTTCATGCATACTCGCCACATCGAAACCATCGCCATTATCCACTACATCCAGCACCACTTGGTCTGGTTGGAAAGTCAGTGTCACCCGCCCTCGCGTGGCATTGGCATGACGGGCGATGTTGCTGACCAGCGATTGCCCGATTCGCACCAATTCCTGCTCCACGGCCGCGCTGACATTGCGCGGTTCCCCGTCCACGTCGAACGTGATGGCCTGCCCCATCGCGGTGGAGCTAGCGACACGGGCCAACGCGACCGGCAGATCCGCCCCCATCATCGGACTCGGTTGCAAAGCCGCGATGATACGCCGGGTCTCCAGCAGGTTTTCCTGCGCGGTGGTCTGGGCCAGGCGAATCTGGCGCCCCAGCTGCTCTCGGGTTCCGGGATCCAACGTGGTGGCGTCGAGTAAAGAGATTTGCCCTTCAATCGAATGCAACAACATGTTGATGGAGCTCAAACCCTGCGCGATCGTGTCGTGAATGTCCCCGGCAATTCGCGCGCGTTCCTGCATTTCGCCCGCGCGGTGGGATTCTTCTTCGCGCGCTTGAGCCTCCACACGTAGCATCCGGAATCCTAACCCCAAGGCGATCGCGACCAGTGCGCCGATGATCGGGCCGATGATCCCACCGACGGTCCACCCAACATTGCGTGCGATGCCGTACACCGCCAGACCCGTCATCACGAATACTAACGGCACCGAAAAACGCGGACGGAACACCCCCAGCACCACAAAGAACAACGCAAACACCAAGTAGACAGCCGACTCGCCCCGAACGAACAGCAGCACCCACGTAGCCAGAACCAGCGCGATCCACACCGACCGCTGCGGGATCATGCGCCCCGAGCTGTACGCCAACGCGAACGCAACGACCTGCCAAGACATCCCGTCGACCACGACTGTCACCACCAGCAGGATGAAAACCAGCAAGTGCAGCGAATGCCCTAGTGCCGTCCACACTCGGTCGAGTTGATCCACGCGTCTGCGCGCCGCCTCGTGCGTTCCTAGGACCCTTCTACCGATCATTGTTCCAACTTTAGTAGGAAGCAAAGTCCAGCCTTGCGCCCGATGTGTAAACGCGCACGTCAAACGATCATTGAAGTATGTTTCAGGGAATAAGAGAACTCCGGTCCGCCAAAGGCCGCACAGCGTTGATCACCATTACCGTCGGAATGATCACCATCATGGTCACCTTCCTTTCATCGCTGGCTGCTGGTTTGTCTTTCGAATCCGTCTCGGCGTTGCAGGCTCGTTTTAATTCCGACGCCACCCAGTCCAATCAAGCTCTTCTGCTACAAGATAGCGGCACCAGCTCCCTAGCTTCTTCGCGATTGACCCCGAACCAGCTGCAGGCTGTCGAGGCCGCTGGTGGCGAAGCGCTGTACATGTCCCGTGCCAAGGTGGGCACTTCTACCGTCGTGCTTCTCAGCGACGCGCAGATCAAACCCGGCACCGTCGAGGTACCCGAGGCGCTGTACAACGATGCCCAGGCTGCGATGCCTGAGAAGTCCGTGGTCACAGTTTCCGATGAGGTTTACTTGGATCATCAACCAGTCTTGAGTGTGAACCCTCGCGACCTCAAAGATGACCCAAGTGCGTCCACCGCGGCTTTGGTGAGCGAGGATTTCGCAGCACCCAGTGGCACCGTCATGCTGAAAGGCAAGGAGCGGTGGAATGCTTCTGCCAGCTATCAGGGCGAACAGACCTCCCTGAACATGATGGTCGTACTGCTGTACGTGATCTCAGCACTTGTGCTGGGCGCATTTTTCACCGTCTGGACTATGCAACGCCTGCGTGGGGTGGCCATTTCTTCCGCCCTCGGAGCCTCGCGACGCGTGTTGATTGGCGACTCGTTGGGACAGGCCCTTGTCATCCTCGCCGGCGGGATCGTCGCAGGAGTTTTGATCACATTCATAGCGGGGTCCGCGTTGGCGTCGGCAATGCCAATCACCTTGAACGCTACAACCTTGGCGCAGCCCGCAGTGATCCTGGCGGCTGCCGGGCTGCTGGGAGCCACGATTTCCATACGTCCCGTTTTGAAAGTCTCCCCGCGTACCGCGCTGGCGGCCGGGTAAATCCCATCCCCCTCCCCTCACGAAAGAAGGTTCAATATGTCTACACAAAACGCAGCCCTAGTGACCGAGGGGCTCACCCTCGATGTGCAAGATGGCACCACGACCCGCCGCATCCTCAGCAACGTGAGCTTCACCGTGGATGGCGGCGAAGTGGTCGGCATCACCGGCCCCTCTGGTTCCGGGAAGTCCACGCTGTTGGCGGTGGTGGGGTGTTTGCAAGAGCCCACCTCAGGTCGCGCTGTGCTCAATACGGCGCAAGGTTCGATAGACCTGGCTGCCGCCCGTGGTGCGCAGGCAGCTCGAATCCGGCGGGACAGCCTCGGAATCGTTTTCCAGCAGCCGAACTTGCTGCCCGCGCTCACCGCCGAAGAACAGTTGCTGATGATGCGCCATCTCGGGAAGCTATTCCGTGGGAACAAGAGCGAAGACAAGAGGAGGGCACGGGAATTACTGGAGGCCGTGGGCCTCGGGGATAAAGCTCGAGCCAAGACGGGCGAGCTGTCCGGTGGTCAACAGGCACGAGTGAATCTAGCCCGGGCATTTATGAATAATCCCGAGCTGTTGCTGGTCGATGAGCCCACCGCCGCGCTGGACACCAAAGCCGCCACCGAAGTGACGGCCTTGATCAAGAGCCTCGCCCACGATCGGAGCATTCCCGCGCTGTACGTCTCCCACGACCAAGACCAGCTGCAATCGCTGGATCGCACGATGACGATTGTGGATGGAGCGACGATTGTGGATGGAGCTACTACTTAGTAACGCGAACCTCGGCCTTTTGGCCTTCGATCGCTTCCATGCCCTCTTCGTCGGCAATGCGCATTGCTTCCTCGATGAGGGTTTCCACAATCTGGTCCTCGGGCACGGTCTTAATGACCTCACCCTTCACGAAAATCTGACCCTTTCCATTGCCGGAGGCCACCCCGAGGTCCGCATCGCGGGCCTCACCTGGGCCATTCACGACACATCCCATGACGGCCACGCGCAGTGGGAATTCCATCCCCTCCAAGCCGGCGGTCACTTCCTCGGCCAGCTTGTACACATCCACTTGCGCACGACCACACGATGGACAGGACACGATCTCTAGCTTGCGCGGACGGAGGTTCAGCGACTGCAGAATTTGGTCGCCGACCTTGATCTCTTCCACGGGGTCCGCTGACAGGGATACGCGGATGGTATCGCCGATCCCTTGGCTCAGCAGCGCACCGAAAGCCACAGAGGACTTAATGGTGCCCTGGAATGCCGGTCCGGCCTCGGTCACCCCTAGGTGCAGCGGATAATCAGACTTTTCCGCCAACTGACGGTAGGCCTCCACCATAATCACTGGGTCGTTGTGCTTCACGGAAATAGCGATGTCCCCAAATCCGCAGTCTTCGAACAAACCGGCTTCCCACAGCGCGGATTCAACCAATGCCTCAGGCGTGGCTTTGCCGTACTTTTCCATGATGCGTTTATCCAGGGAACCGGCGTTCACTCCGATGCGAATTGGAACTCCCGCATCACCGGCGGCCTTCGCGACTTCCTTGACTCGCCCATCGAATTCCTTGATGTTGCCCGGATTCACACGCACGGCCGCGCAACCCGCATCGATAGCTGCAAAAATGTACTTGGGCTGGAAGTGAATGTCGGCAATCACCGGGATCGGCGACTTGCGCGCAATCGCCGGAAGAGCTTCCGCATCCACGGTCTTAGGACACGCGACGCGCACGATGTCACAGCCCGACGCAGTCAGCTGCGCGATCTGCTGCAAAGTGGCATTAACGTCGTGTGTTTTCGTGGTGGTCATGGACTGTACCGAAATTGGGTAATCACTACCCACGCCCACATTCCCAACCATTAGCTGGCGGGTCTTGCGCCGTGGCGCCAGGGTGGGTGGTGGGCCGTCGGGGATCCCCAGGGAAATGCCAGTCATGAAGTTAGTCCTCAGCACCTTTCGAAGGAACGATAAATCTCTCGACCAGTCTACGCGCGAGAAACTAGAACAGGCGGATCGGGTTGACGACGTCCGCTACGATCACCGTCACACCGAATAACAGCAGTATCAATGACGCTGCGTAGGTCACCGGCATCAGGCGCGTGTAGTCCGCGGGACCGCCGGGAGCCAGCCCCTTTCGGCGTCGGAAAAAATCCCGCACCTTTTCCCACAACACCACAGCTATGTGTCCACCGTCCAGCGGTGGCAGCGGTACGAGGTTAAACGCAGCGAGGAAGAGGTTCAGGCTGGCCAACGCCATGAAGAAGCTGGCCCACTGGTCGTACTTGACCAATTCGCCACCAAGACGGGAGGCTCCCACCACGCTCATGGGGGAATCATCGGCGCGGTCGCCACCGAAAATGCTGGCCACCACGCCAGGAAAACGCTGCGGCAGCTCCGCGAGACCCCTCGCGGTTTCCTTCACTGCCATCCCCGTGAAACTCAGGGTGCCACCCACGGCCGTTGCCGGGTTGTAATGCTGTACTCGATACTCCGGCACCTTCGCTTTGACGCCCACCGCTCCAACCACCATCGTGTTCCCTGCGGAGTTAATCCGCTCCACGATCTGGATTTTCAAGTCCACGGGCACGGCGGAGTCTCCGCGTTGGACTTCCGCGGGAACAGTGATGGTATCGCCCGGTTGCTTGCCCTGATTCGCGTTGGCATCTTTGCCCAGTTGGGATACTTGCTTGGAAAACGCTGGGAAGTCGGCGACCTGTTCGCCGTTGATACTCACGAAAGTGTCCCCGGGTTGGATCCCAGACTCGGCCGCGGGCCCCGCGCCGGAACACGCTGCCAGAGTGCCGTCCGGATTTTGTTGGGGAGCGGCACAGGCTGTAGATGCGACGGTTGGCGTGAATTGCACACTGCGGTCAGGCAGTCCCCATGCCAGCGCCACGGCGTAGATCAGGCCCAGCGCCAGAATGATGTTCATGATGATGCCGCCCAGCATGACGAATATGCGCGCACGGGCGGGGCGGTCGTACATGGCGTAGGGCCGCTCCTCCGCCGTCATCTCGTCGAGCTTGGTCATGCCGGCGATATCGCAGAAACCGCCGAGGGGGATGGCTTTGAGACCGTACTCGGTTTGCCCATGCTTCGCGCTGTGCTTGGTGGTGGACCACAAGGTCGGCCCAAAACCGATGAAGTAGCGGCGCACGCGCATCCCCGTCCACCGCGCGGCATACATATGGCCGGCTTCGTGCAAGGCAATGGAGATAGCGATTCCCAGCCCGAAGAGGATGATGCCTAGTGCGAAAGCCATTGAGCCATCCTCTCGTGAGCCTTATTGCGGGCTTCGCGTTCGGCGGCGAGAACTTCCTCGAGATCAACGGGTTCGGATTTGAGGTGCTCGCAATCTTCCATGACCGCAGCAACCGTATCGACGATGCGCGGGAATGACAGAGTGCCGGCCAGAAATTCCACAGCAGCTTCCTCGTTAGCCGCGTTGTAAACAGCAGGCATCGCCCCACCGGTAGCAACGGCTTGACGCGCGAGCTCCACTGCGGGGAAAACTGTTTCGTCCAGTGGTTCGAACTCCCACGTGCCGGCCTTGGTGAAGTCGAGCTTGCGGTGTGCCCCTTCGATGCGGTCCGGCCATCCCAAAGCCAGGGAAATCGGCAAACGCATCGATGGAGGGGAGGCTTGGGCAATCGTCGAGCCATCCACGAACGTGACCATTGAGTGAACGATGGACTGCGGGTGCACGGTCACTTCGATGCGATCGGATGGGATGCCGAACAACAGGCTGGCTTCAATGAGCTCCAAGCCCTTGTTCACCATGGTGGCGGAATTCAAGGTGTTCATCTGCCCCATGGACCACGTTGGATGGGCCGCTGCCTGCAGGGGTGTGACCGGTTCCAGCTGGGCGCGGGTCCATCCACGAAAAGGACCACCGGAGGCAGTAAGAACCAGCGTATTGACTTCGTCCGCCTTGCCAGCCCGCAGGCATTGGGCAATGGCCGAGTGCTCCGAATCCACGGGAATGAGCTGCCCAGGGTTGGCGTTTTTCAGCACCAACTGTCCACCAGCGACGAGCGATTCCTTGTTGGCAAGGGCCAGCTTCGCAGGAGTTTCGAGACTCTTCAAAGTGGCATCCAGACCCAATGAACCAACCAACGCGTTGAGAATCACATCATCTTCGGTGAGTTCATCAGCAACGGCTTCGACCAATTCCCGGGCAGAATCTGTACCGCGAATGGTGTGCCCACCAATTTCGGCCTCGATGAAATCCGCGGCCACATCACTTGCCACTGCGACCCTATCGGCGGGCAGGTTAAACTTCTTGGCCTGCTCCAGCAGTAATTCTGGTTTGCTGCCGTGCGCCGAGATACCTATCAACCGGAACCGGTCTGGGTTCTCCGAAATGATCTCCAGAGCCTGTGTGCCTATGGATCCAGTGCTTCCGAGTACTACAACACGAGTGTTCACAACGAACATTGTTCCATATGAATCAGACATTCCCGTTTGGCTCAGTCATTTCTGCGCACCCACGTGCCAAATGGTCACATTTAGGGGTGCAGGGCTGCAGTCAATGGCGTGTTTGTGGCCACAATATGCCAAAATGGTTTCAAGTTATATCTGCAGGTGCCAACTCGCGGTGCGTGAGCTCCTCGCAGAATGGTTTACCTTTGACATCAGGAGGAAACGGTGGGATCCCACGCTAAGGCAACTTCCGAAGCTGTTGCTATCGATCACGACGGTGCACACGACCACTCGGGCGCTCACGCGGTCGCACACCCGCACGACAACCACACTGTAAAGCACGAAGTGTTCAACGGCGTTTCTACCAAGGATGTTCCATCCGCAGGCTGGGGCTGGAGTGAGCTATCCAAGCGCTCCATCATTCTTGCCGGTCTCATTGGTGGCCTGTTCCTGCTGGGCATGCTCTTCGGCAACCACCGGGGCAATGTGGAGAACATCTGGCTGATTGGCCTAGCAATTCTAGTCTTCGCCGGTACCGCGAAGTGGGCCATGGGTTCCCGCGGCAAGGTGAAGAAGACCGTGACTGCTCGCAACAAGCCAGTCGGCCACATCGAGCCTGACTGGGCTGCCGATCAGCTCAACCGCACCGGAGTTTACGCAAACCTCACCCCTGAGCAGTCCGCAGCACTGAACCACAACTACAAAAGCACCGAAACGGTTCAGAACTAATTAGGCCCCCGGTTTTTTCACCGGAAAGCCAAAGTCCCTCGCCTTTCTAGACGAGGGACTTCTTGTTTGGTTAAGCAACTCCTGTACCGAATAACAAACCCACTCCATAGGTGACGATCAGGCCTAAGGCACCGCCAATGAGCAGTCTCAGCATGGAACGTCCCCTATTGGTATCGGAGATTCGCGCCGAAACGTAGCCCGTGAGAACCAAAGTAGCTAAGGTCACGATAGTCACCGTGAGCCCTCGGGACGAGGCAGGCGCCAAAATCACGGACAGGATAGGGAGCAACGCACCCAAAGTAAACGCAACGGCCGACGACAACGCCGCAGCCCATGGGTTCGTAAGGTCCTCGCTATCGATACCCAATTCCAACTTCAAGTGAGCTTTGAGTGGGTCTTTTGCTTCAATGTCGGTCACAGCACGGTCGGCGATGTCATGGGATACGCCATACCCCTGCAGAATTTCCACTAATTCGCGGTGTTCTTCTACTGGGTAGTCCCGCAGTTCGGAGTTCTCCAAATGAATGAAATGGCGTTCAGAGTCGCGCTGTGCGGATACCGATACGTACTCGCCTAGCGCCATGGAGACAGCACCCGCCACAGCGGCTGCCACGCCAGCAATCATAATCGCGGAAGTACTACTACCTGCCGCGATCACGCCGAGCAGGATGCAGGCAGTGGAGACGATGCCATCGTTGGCGCCGAGCACACCGGCGCGCAACCAATTCAGTTTGGAATTAATGGCCGAGTTGTGCGCTTCAGCAACATGTGGTGCGTCAACGCTATGCATTTCTTTAGACTCCGACCTCACCAGGGTTTTCCTCAGACAAACCCAGCAGAGGAAGCATGGCCTCCCCGGAACTCCGAGCACATACGGTGCTGGCGGTGGTGGGCAGAAAGGCCACCGCTGCATGAACAAGAAGGGCGTGCGCAGGAATACCTGCGATGGTTTCAAGCATGATAGCGACTATATGGGTAGCGCACGCCTTCCCGCCAGCAAGGATAGGCGTAGCTGAAACCAGCTCAGGGTAGCCTAAGTCTCTTAATTCTCTTCAGCGGCGAGCTGCCCACAAGCCGCCGCAATTTCTTGGCCCTTCGTATCGCGCACGGTACACGGCACGCCCTGGGCTTCCACTCGGCGAACGAACTCGTCTTGCACTTCCTTTGGGGAGGCATCCCACTTAGAACCGGGGGTTGGGTTTAGAGGTATCACATTGACGTGCACCTTAGACCCCAGCGCCCCACGCAACTTCTTGCCCAGTAGCTCGGCCCGCCACGGTTGGTCATTCATATCGCGAATAAGGGCATATTCGATTGACACACGCCGACCGGAAGTATCCGCGTAGTATCGCGCGGCATCCAGCACCTCATCCACTGACCAGCGATTGTTCACCGGCACTAACTCGTCGCGTAGCTCATCATCGGGGGTATGCAGTGAAACGGCCAAGCGCACCGTCATTCCTTCGTCAGCCAGCTTTCGAATGGCCGGAGCCAATCCGACTGTGGAGACGGTCACGTTACGCTGAGAGATACCAAATCCCAATGGCGGAGGAGAAGTAATCTTGCGGACCGTATCCACTACACGCTTGTAGTTGGCCAGCGGTTCGCCCATACCCATGAACACGATGTTGGACAGTCGCCCTTCCCCGCCTTCCACTTCCCCATCACGCATCGCGGCGGCGGCGAAACGAACCTGTTCCACCATTTCCCCCACCGAGAGGTTGCGGTCCAATCCACCCTGCCCGGTAGCACAAAATGGGCAGGCCATACCGCACCCTGCCTGCGAGGAAATACACAAGGTCGCGCGGCCCGGGTAGCGCATCAAAACTGATTCCAACAACGTTCCGTCGAACAGCCGCCACAACGTTTTGCGCGTTTCCCCATCATCGGTATTGAGGTGACGCAATGGAGTCATCAACTCCGGGAAGAGCGCGTCCCGTACCGGCTTGCGCTTATTCTCCGGCAAGTCTGTCATATCCTCGGGATTCGCCAACAGGCGCCCGTAGTACTGCCGCGCCAACTGGTCCGCACGAAACTTGGGCAATCCCAATTCTTCAACTGCATTTTTGACTTCTTCGCGGCTCATATCCGCCAGGTGTACCGGCGGCTTTCCCCTGCGTGGAGCGGTAAACGTCAATTTCACTGGTTCAGCCATGATGCAGGCTATTATTGCACGCCGGTGGCACTTCGGTCACTTTTGCAGTTGAATAGGTGATATGTCGAACAACACCCCTCCATTGAACGAGTCTCCGGACTTCAACTCCTACGACTCCCCCGTTGCCCCTAGCGAAACCGCCGGTCGCGATCCCCAGCGTCGCGTCAAGGGTTCTACAGCGGGTGGTACCTGGGTAGCCCTGATCATCGGTGTGCTGCTACTGATCATTCTGCTGACCTTCATCTTGCAGAACCAAGAGAAGTTCGACTTGCAATTGTTCGCTTGGTCTATCCAATTGCCCATCGGCGTGGGCATATTGCTCTCCGCCATCCTCGGCGCCCTGATCATGGCCCTCGTGGGTGGCGTGCGCATTATCCAGCTTCGCCGCCAAGTTAAGCGCGCCTAGTTGCGGCTAGCTGCCACTGATCATATTGAGGACCACCCATGTGATCATCGCTGCTGGCAGCATGCCGTCTAGGCGATCCATCAGCCCACCGTGCCCCGGCAACATGCCGGACATGTCTTTAATCCCCAGGTCGCGTTTGAACTGACTCTCGACCAAGTCCCCCAAGGTGGCGCACACTGCTAGGCCCACGCCCAGCAGTACGCCCACCCAAAACGGCGCCCCCAGCATCAACGTCACAGTGGCAATACCCACCACGGTTGATAGCAGCACCGACCCGGCAAACCCCTCCCACGACTTCTTTGGACTCACCGCCGGCGCCATTGAATGACTGCCGAAGAACACCCCAAATATATCCCCACCTACATCCGACGCCACCACGCAAGCCATGAACGTCAAGATGAAGGCCACGCCACTGGCGGTCTCGGTTTCCATCCGCGAGAGCATTGCCGCGAAGGAACCAAAGAGCGGAATCCACGTAAGAACGAACACGCCCACGGCCACATCGCGCACATAGTTGTGTGGCGGGGAATGCCTGCCGTGGTGGAAAAGCCGTGTGATCATCAATAACAGCACGCTGGTCACATAACCGGCGACCAAACCGGTGGTGCCGAACGGCCACGATAGCCACACCATGACCTGCGCGCCGATGCTCAGCACGATGAGGCTCAACACGTAGCCAGTTTCGTACAGCCGCCGCCAGACCTCGTAGACCGCCAAGCCCAACGCAATCGCCACCAGGGGGTACCACAAGAACGGGTTCAGGAGTGCGCCGATGGCCAGTCCCCCTAGAAGAACTCCGACGGAGACCGCCTGGGTCAGGTTACGCCCAGCGTTATTCTTCGGCTTAGGTAAGGCCACGGCCTTTCTCATTCCCCTTCTATACGTGCGCCTGGTGACGGCAGGTCAAAAACCAATGGAGGTTTAGACCTCCATGAGCTCCTGTTCCTTGTGCTCTACCAGCCCGTCAACCTGTTCCACGTGGTTGTGGGTGACCTTCTCCAGCTCCTTCTCAGCAGCCTTGACTTCATCTTCACCGGCTTCGCCATCTTTCTGAATCCGGCTCAGGCCTTCCATGCCCTTGCGGCGAATGTTGCGAATGGCGATCTTGGCATCCTCGCCCTTGGACTTGGCAACCTTCACCAAATCTCGACGGCGCTCCTCGGTCAACTGTGGAACCGTAACGCGCAGGACCTGGCCGTCATTGGTGGGGTTCACGCCGAGGTCGGAGTTACGGATGGCGTTCTCGATGTCATTCATCGTGGATGCTTCATAGGGCTTGATGATCAACATGCGCGGCTCAGGCACGCTGATCGTTGCCATCTGGGTAATAGGGGTTGGCACCCCGTAGTACTCGGCGATGATGCCGTTGAACATCGCCGGGTTGGCACGACCGGTACGGATAGTCGTGAGCTCTTCACGGGCGTGCTCAACGGAGCTTGCCATACGCTCTTCGGATTCAAGCAGAATGTCGTCGATCATAATTAAAAATCTACCAGTTTCGGTTGTCGTAGGGTCCAGTGGACAGGCTGGGGTTAGCGCTCCGCGGCGTCGGAACCAACATAAGTACCAATACGCTCACCGGAAACGGCCCGTGCAATATTGCCCTCAGCGAGCAGGTTGAAAACCAAGATCGGCATGTTGTTGTCCATGCAGAGGGAGAACGCGGTGGCATCGGCGACGCGCAGCCCCTTCTCGATGACCTCACGAGGGGTGATATTGGTAAACAGCTCCGCATCAGGGTTGGTGCGTGGGTCGTCGCTGTACACACCATCCACGGCCTTCGCCATCAACAGTACGTCGCAGCCGATCTCCAGAGCACGCTGTGCAGCTGTGGTGTCCGTGGAGAAGTAAGGCATACCCATGCCCGCGCCGAAAATGACCACGCGCCCCTTTTCCAAGTGCCGGTCCGCACGTAGTGGCAGGTATGGTTCCGCCACCTGCGTCATCTGAATCGCGGTCTGCACACGGCAATCAACGCCCTCTTGCTCGAGGAAGTCCTGCAGCGCCAGGCAGTTCATCACGGTGCCCAACATACCCATGTAGTCGGAGCGAGACCGATCCAGCCCGCGCTGCTGCAGCTGAGCCCCACGGAAGAAGTTTCCGCCACCGATAACGACGGCCACCTCCGTACCGTTCTTGGATACCTCCGCGATTTGACGCGCCACGTTTTGCACGACGTCCGGGTCAATGCCGACATTGCCCCCACCGAACATCTCTCCACCCAACTTCAGCATTACACGTTTGAACCCGGTTGTTGTCTCGTCAGTGCTCACGATTCTCCTTCGATGGGGGATTTTACGAGGCTGCAAGCGCGCTTCGTCTATCGTCGTTTGTCGTTGATCGAGTTTATCAGCGCGCCTGCTCCACCTTCGTAACGACTAACCCCACGCAGAACAAAACGCCCAGCCAGCCCCCGATATGGGGACGAGCTGGGCGTCGAGTTAAAAGAGCCAGAAGGTGGCGGCGGGTTACGCCTGGCCAACCTCGAAGCGCTCGAAGCCGGTCAGGGTGACGCCGGCCTCGTCCATAACCTGCTTCACGGTCTTCTTGGACTCGGTGACGGATGGCTGATCCAGCAAGCAAACGTCCTTGAAGTAGCCCTTCAGGCGACCTTCAATGATGTTTGGCAGAGCCTTTTCCGGCTTACCCTCTTCGCGGGCGGTAGCCTCAGCAATCTCGCGCTCCTTGGCCACGGTCTCGGCTGGAACCTCGTCAGAGTTCAGGTACTTAGCCTTCAACGCGGCAACCTGCATAGCAGCGGCACGTGCGGCGTCCGCGTTATCACCTTCGTAGGTGACCAGTACGCCAACTGCCGGTGGCAGGTCGGCGGAACGGTGGTGTAGGTAAACAGCAACCTTGTCACCTTCAACGGTAACGGCACGCTTCAGCTCCAGCTTCTCACCAATCTTGGCGGAGAGCTGCTGAAGAGCGTCGGCTGCGGACTGACCATCGACCTGAACCGCCTCTAGCTCCTCACGGGAGTTAGCCTTGGCCTCAGCCGCAGCCTCGGCGACCTTGTTGGCGAAGTCAATGAACTCTTGGTTCTTGGCCACGAAGTCGGTCTCAGCGTTGACCTCGATCATGGTGTTGCCAGAAACGGCAATCAGGCCCTCAGAAGCGGAGCGCTCAGCGCGCTTGCCCACGTCCTTAGCACCCTTGATGCGCAGAATCTCGATAGCCTTATCGAAGTCGCCAGCGGCTTCCTCGAGAGCCTTCTTGCAGTCCATCATGCCTGCGCCGGTAATCTCGCGGAGCTTCTTAACGTCTGCAGCGGTGTAGTTCGCCATGTTGGGCGATCCTCCTTCGGGTGGAAGTTTCTAATGCGTTTGTCATCTTATGCGACTGTTATTCAGCCTAGGTGACAATTAACGCCCATGCTTTTTAAGCGTTGTCGGTCTGCGCCTCGGCCTCAGCTGCCGGAGCCTCATCAGCTGCGGGAGCTTCTTCCGCAGCTGGGGCATCCCCCGCTGCTTCCTTAGCGGCTGCTTCCTGACGCTCAGCGCGAGCCTTGCGGCCTTCCTCAACTGCGGAGGAGATTACGCGGGTGAGCAGAGCAGCGGAACCGATGGAGTCATCGTTGCCTGGGATTGGGAAGTCAACAACATCTGGGTCACAGTTGGTGTCCAAGACAGCCACAACTGGGATGCGCAGCTTCTGAGCCTCGGCAACCGCGATGTGCTCCTTGTTGGTGTCCACGATCCACAGAGCGGAAGGAACCTTGTTCATGTCTGCGATACCGCCGAGAACGCGCTCCAGCTTGTTGCGCTCGCGGGTCAGCATCAGGATTTCCTTCTTCGTACGGCCCTTGTAGCCGTCCTCTGCTGCGTCCATAGCCTGCAGTTCCTTCAGGCGGTGCAGACGCTTAGCAACGGTCTGGAAGTTGGTCAGCATACCGCCGAGCCAGCGGTGGTTGACGTATGGCATACCGACGCGCTCAGCCTCGGTAGCAACGGCTTCCTGTGCCTGCTTCTTGGTACCGACGTAGAGGATGTTGCCACCGTGGGCAACGGTCTCCTTGACGAACTCGTAAGCCTCGTCGATGAAGGTTAGGGTTTGCTGCAGGTCGATGATGTAAATGCCGTTGCGGTCGGTGAAGATGAAGCGCTTCATCTTCGGGTTCCAACGACGGGTCTGGTGACCGAAGTGCACACCAGCGTCCAGCAGTTCGCGCATTGTAACAACAGCCATAGTGTTACAGGGACGGCTTTTGTGCTGTAGCTGCCGTCCCTTCCTCGCTTTCGAAAGTTTGGGTTTTGACGGTTTTCTTACGACGCACTCGACACGGATTGTACCCCGTGGCTTATGCCTCGTCCTGGCAGATTTCCCCGTTATAGCTGTGGCCAGCCTTGACACCCACACTCGTTGTTGTGGTGCGGGACCGTAGCAGGTTGAGCCGTGATGTGTCGGGGTGCGAACATCTACGCGTAGTCAGCAGCCCAGCGGCCGAACAGTGCCGTTCGCGTTGGCACCGGTTGTTGGAGGTTTAGCCTCCTACAGCCCGTCGCCGGACATACTGCGCCCATCAGCTTACCGCCTGCCCCACGCAGGATACAACTTTGCGCACCGCAAATTTTTTCTTTTTGTCTTGTGGACAATTGCGCCTATTTCCACAGCTTTTTCGTCTCACCGCTTGTGTACCTATTCTATTCCGACGCCACGCTGAACCATGAGTCCTATGAGGACTCGTATCAGTGCCATTCTTTGTTCGCTTTTCCTCGCAGCGCATGCGGGGGTCGCAGAAACCGCGCCACACAGAACTGCCCCGCCGCTGGTTCGGATTCACCGGGTGCCTGTGGCGGGTATCCCGGTGAGCGCCGATCCAGCCACCTTCGTGCTCAAACCCGCCGATATTCCAGAGCAGAACTGGAGGCCGGGACACCGGGGCGTCGATATTAAGGCCCTGCCAGGCGACAAGGTGGTAGCCAGCGCGACCGGAATAGTTACGTTCGCCGGTGTGGTGGCGGGAACGCCCGTGGTCAGCGTGGATCACCACAGTGGGGTGCGCACCACATATGAGCCAGTGCGGGCGGTTGTGCGCGCAGGAACCAAGGTCCGACGGGGCCAGGTGATTGGAACGCTGGCGGATACGAACAAACTACCGCAGACGGCCCGGCGCGATCCGGGACTGTCCTGGGGAGCGAAAGTACCGGGCGGTGGGAGCACGCAGTGGGTTTATGTGGATCCCATGGAGCTGCTGGGCCCAGCAGTGGTGCGACTTATTCCGGAGGGTTCCCAGCCCGCGGGTGTGCCTGATTGAACACCGCTTTGAGGCGCTCGGTACCCACGTGTGTGTAGATCTGGGTTGTTTGCATGCTGGCGTGGCCCAGCATCTCTTGGACCACACGCAGGTCAGCTCCGCCTTCGAGGACCGCGGTTGCCGTGGAGTGGCGCAATCCGTGGGGGGACAGGCGGGGCACATCAGTGGAGCCCGTCATGTTGTTTATCACTGTGCGCACTTGGCGTTGGTTGATCCGTCCGCCGCGCGTGCCGAGGAAAAGTGCGCTCCTGTCGCGACTGATGTCACCCCGCCTGATTTCTTCCCTGCGGCTCAGCCACTGTTCGAGGGCATTGCGCGCGGTGGGCCCGAATGGAACCACGCGTTGCTTGTTACCTTTACCCAGCACGCGCACAACGTTGTTGGTGAAGTCCACATCGTCCACGTCAGCGCCGGTTAGTTCGGATACACGCATGCCGGTGGCGAAAAGCACTTCGGCCATGGCCCAGTCCCGTGTGGCGATGGGATTATCGGGTTCACTGGTGGCGCGCTCCCGGGCCAGATCCAAAACCCGCGTGGCTTGGTCGGCGCGCAATACCCGCGGCAGGGTGCGTTCCAGTTTGGGCGCGCGCAGGGCCGCTACCGGGTTGGCAGCCACCCAGCCTTTGTGGGCGAGGAATGCACCGAACCCCTTGAGGCTGGATACCATGCGGGCCATACTGGCTCGGCTGTGACCTGCATCTAGCGACCAGCCCAACACATCGCGAGCGTGGTTGAGCGTGAACTCACTGATCTCCTCTAATCCCTCGAGTGCCGCTGCGAGGTCCTTGCGATAGGCGGTAATGGTATTCGAGGAGCGCCCCACCACGTATTGCAGGTGTTCCTCATAGGCATCGAGAGCCTGTGACAGGGTGGGTGGTGTGGCGGTCATGCCTAGGAATTGTAGGGATCTATTCCACCCGCCTCCACTTAGCGCCCACCCGGGTGATGAGCCCGGCTGTTTCTAAGGCCCGCAGCGCCCGAATCACCGGTTGGGCGGCCATCCCGGTGTTACCCACGATGTCCGCGAGTTCCCCGCCCCCTTCCCCGCACGCATCGAAGACCGCGGTTTGTTCCCAGCTCAGCATTTTCTCCGTGGTGGGCAAGCCCAGTTCCAGTTGGTCTCCAAGCGGGTCTAGGAGTACCAGGATGTCTTCGTACCTGCGCAGCAACTCCGCGCGGTTTTGTTGTGCGCGGACCAGACAGCCTTGCGCGTTCACGTGGGTGATCTGCCCCGGCACCACCAGGTTGGGTATAACCATGGCCTCGGCCCAGTTCATCGTGTTAATGGCACCGGAGCGCAGTGCGGCTTCCACCATCACCGCCACCTGTCCTAAGGAGGCCACCAGCCGGTTGCGGGTGAGAAATCGATGCCGCGCGGGCGCGGTTCCCGGTGCGTATTCACTCACGCGCAAGCCGGAGCGCTCAATGTGGCGAAACAGATGCGAATTTGCACGGGGATAATCCACGTCCAATCCGCATGCCATCACCGCGACGGTCGTGCCACCGGCATGCAGCGCCGCGGTATGTGCATACGTATCGATCCCCATTGCCCCGCCGGACACCACGGTTACATTGTCTTGCGCCAGCTGCGTGGCGATACTTTTAGTCACTTCTTTTCCATAATTCGACGCCGCCCTGGTCCCTACGACAGTGACCGCCCGTTGCACACTGGTATCCAATCGATTGGGCCCTGCGACCCACAGTGCAAATGGTGGAGCCGACTGGCCTCTGACGTTGGCCTCCATCTCCGCGCCGGCGTTACCCATTCGCGCAAAGGCCGCATCCATGGTGCTGGGCCATTCATCGTCGTCCGGCGTAACCAGGCGGTAGCCTCGCGCCTTAGCTAGTTCGGCATCCCGTTCGGGTGTGCAATCCCAGCGCTGTTCGGTGATGGAAAGGAGCGTTTCGGGCAACGTGGCATCGCGCGTGCGTATGCGGTGGGCGAGCTTTTCGGGGTCGGGTGAATCAGCGCCGTCCCACAGCAGTTCGAGGACCTCTGTCCGGCTGGCTTCAATAACTCGGCGCAGATATATCCACGCCATCTGTCGGCTGGTCATGCGTGCACTTCCGCTCCATCGCGATACATGTCTACCGCATCGCAGACTTGTTCTAAGCCGGGTTTGGGGCAGCCGGACCAATCGGCCAGGGTCCAGGCCACCCGTAGAGCACGATCCACACCCCGCTGAGTGAGAGTTTTCGTACGCAGCATATCCTGTAACACCAGCATGGCCTCATCGGTGGCGGGGTGTTGCGCGCGCAGGAGTTTGCCGGGAACTGCGGCGTTTACCTGCCCCCAACGAGCAAGGGCCCGCTGCCGGGCCTCAGCCACGCGCTCAGCCACCGCAGATGTGGTCTCCGGGGTTTCTGCAGTCAGCGTGGCGCTGGTGGTCGTGCGGGTCCGAGCAAAGATGTCGATGCGGTCACGCAATGGACCCGAAAGTTTGGCCTGATAGCGTGCCCTGACCGCGCCTGGGCACGTGCATTCTGCAGCGAATTCCGCGCCACACGGGCAGGGGTTGGCAGCGAGGATCAATTGGAAGTGGGCTGGGTAGCGCACGATGTGGCGCTGGCGTACAAGCTCCACGGATCGAGTCTCCATCGGCACGCGCAGACCATCGAGGACACTGGCCTTGGCTTCGGCGACTTCGTCGATGAACAACACCCCGTGGTGGGCCAAAGAAACTGCACCCGGCCGTGGGGTATTGCCACCTCCGATCAAAGCGGCATGCGTCACCGTGTGGTGTGGAGCCACGAATGGTCGCTGCCCCGCCCAAATCGCACCGGGGTTTCCTTTCGAACCCGCCACAGAGTGCACCGCAGCAGCCTCAACCTGCTCCATGGTTGTCATGGGCGGCAGGATGCCCGGAATGCAGCCTGCCAGCATGGATTTTCCGGAGCCCGGCGGCCCGGTGAACATGAGTGCATGCCCGCCGGCAGCGGCGATTTCCACGGCGCGCTTGGCCTCCGGTTGGCCCACCACGTCCGCCAAGTCCACGCGCGAGTGCCTCATCTGCGTGTCCTGCAGAGGGGCCACCATGGCGGCGGCGGGCAGTTGCGCCCCGTGCATCCATTCAATGGCATCTTTCAGGTGCTCCACGCACACCACTTCCGTAGTCGCGGACATAACCTTGCTCACGCGCGCGGCCTCCTCGGCATTCCCTTGTGGAATCACAATGGTGCCGAAGCCTTGCTTCATTGCGCTCAACACAATGGCCAGCACGCCATCGACGGGGCGGACATCGCCCTCCAGCCCTAGTTCCCCCACAATCACCGCCGAGCCCAAGCGTTGCTTAGTCCCTGTCGTGCAACCTTTCGCAGCCAGCATTGCCAGAACCATCGCCAGGTCATACCCCGCGCCCGCCTTCGGCAGTGAAGCCGGGGACAAACTCATGACGGTTCGTGAACCCGGCCAGTTGATGCCAGAATTCCCCAACGCCGCGCGAATACGCTCTTTAGCCTGCAGCACCGCTGCATCGCCCAATCCAACCACGCTGATTCCCGGCAATCCGCGGCTCACGTCGCACTCCACGGTGACCAACCGTCCTTCCATGCCTTCCAGAGCCATGGAGTAACTGGTTCCCACACTCATGTCACCACACCCCCTGGACGTGCTCGCGTACCCCGTGAGGCCCTACATCGATGACATCGAAGCGCAGCCCAGTCGCCTCTTTTGTCCACTGGGGTTTTTCCGCCATCCAATGCGTAGCGGCCACGCGCATACGCTGCAACTTCGCCCGGTTGACGGCAGCTAACCCACCCCCATCACACTCATGGGCGCGCCATTTGATTTCGATGAACACCACTTCCCCACCGGGTGCTCTAGCAATCGCATCCAACTCCCCAACGCGACAGTGGTAATTGCGCTGCAACAGTTGATATCCCTGTTTCTCCAAGTAGTGCACCGCTTGCTGTTCCCCCGCGGCCCCCACTGCTCGTGAGTGTGCCATCTTTCCCCCTTGCGCGTTACTAGTGTTTCCATCAATAACGTAGCGGGGCACAGCGTGGCGTCGAGATAAAAAAGGCACCCACGGCCGCAAACACCCACGAGGTTGTGAATAAGCTACAACCTGTGGACAACGAAAAACCTGTAAATTTACCTACTCAGGGAAGTTCAGCTCGGGCTTGTCCAGCTCCTCGATGTTGACATCCTTGTAGGTGATAACCCGCACGTAGCGTACGAAACGGGCGGGGCGGTACATGTCCCACACCCACGCGTCGGACATCCGCACCTCGTAGTAAACCTCCCCGCCGGAATTGCGGGGGATCAGCTCCACAGCATTGGCGAGGTAAAACCGGCGTTCGGTTTCCACCACATAGGAAAATTGGCTCACCACGTCGCGATACTCGCGGTACATGGACAGCTCAACATTAGCTTCGTAGTCGTCCAGTTCCTCAGCGCTCACGCTCAGATCAGCCCTTCCTCGCCTCGATGTTTAACCACCAGTATTTAACCACCATTGTTCAGCCACACCGCCTGTGCTGCGGCCACATTTGAGTAAGTGTAGCGGTGATATGGGGTGCCACCGTGTAGACTCACCGCGTCCATGTGAGCCTTCGTGCCATAACCTTTGTGACCTGCTAAACCATAACCGGGATACTGCTGATCAATCTCCCTCATTAACCGGTCGCGACTAACTTTGGCCAGCACACTCGCAGCACTAATGCACCGCGCCATCTGATCGCCCTTCAGTACCGGCAAATGCGGCTGAGCTAGCCCTGGCACGCGCATCGCGTCCGTCAGCACATACCCCGGAATCACATCCAGCTTCGCCACTGCCCGCCGCATACCGGACACATTGGCGTGCTGAATGCCCAGCTTGTCGATTTCTTCTGCCGGAATGTGCACGATGGCGTAGGCCGTGGCTACTTTTTTAATGACGCCAAAAAGTTCCTCACGCCGCTTTTCCGTGAGCTTTTTGGAATCCGTGAGTCGCGTCAGCTCGGGCAAGTCCCCCTCCGGCAGGATGCACGCCGCAATGCTGATGGGACCGCAACACGCGCCCCGACCAGCTTCATCCACGCCCGCTACGGGCCCCAGGCCGGCAGCGGTGAGCTCCGCCTCCATATCCATGGTGATATTACCGGTGGGGTGGTCTACTGCTGGATGGGCAGACTATCCACGCCACCGATCCGGCTGAACGGTAAGACGATAGATTCCACTCGGCCCACGACGTTATCCACCGGAATCGTGCCCTGGTACTGATCCCCAATGTGACCGCGGGAATCGAAGGAGTTCGTGCGGTTGTCCCCCATCATCCACAGGGAGTTATCCGGAATGGTGATGGGGCCAAAGTAGTTGCCCTGGCATTCGCGGGAACCCCGAGTGGTATCAATCGGGTTGACCGGCGGGTTCATAGTGTAGGAATCGTCGATCTTTTTGCCATTGACCATAATCCCCGGGTCACCCTTGCGGCACTGCACGGTCTGCCCCTCCGTGGCGATCACGCGCTTGACTAGAGTGTTTTCATCTGGAGCCAGCAGGCCGATCTTTTCCCCAGCAGTCTGCAGTCCACCCACCACGGCATTGGAGCTGCGCTTGGAGGTATAAGTCTCGTTCCACGAATCCGTCCCCACGAACACGATCACGTCACCGGCCTCGGGTTGCTTATCGCCACGGTAGGCCAGCTTATTCACGAAGATACGGTCAGGCGTGCAACCTGCGCAGCCATGCAAGGTGGGTTCCATCGATTCCGACGGGATGAGGTACATACGCCCGACAAAGGTGTTAAAGGCGCCTAGTAACAGCATCGTCACGACGATGATGATCGGCATTTCTACCCACCATGGGTAGGTCTTTTTTTGCTTCTCGGGCTTCGCTGGGGCAGCTTCAGATTCATGTGACACGGTTGTTGAGGATACCATTCACAGCAAAAACCCCAGCCCTTGGCTCCCGGCGTGGGGAGCAACAGTGGGCTGGGGTTGCATTCAAGCGAATTAAGCGATGATTGTTTAGCGCTTTTCCTTGATCTTGGCTGCCTTGCCGCGCAGGTTGCGCAGGTAGTACAGCTTCGCACGGCGAACCTTACCGCGGGATAGAACGTCGATGTGATCGATGTTCGGAGAGTGCACTGGGAAGGTGCGCTCCACGGCGATGCCGAAGGAGATCTTGCGGACAGTGAAGGTCTCACGTACACCGGAGTTCTGGCGACGGATAACTACACCGCGGAAGACCTGGACACGAGACTTGGAGCCCTCGATAACCTTGACGTGCACGTCAAGGGTGTCACCGGCGCGGAATTCTGGGATGTCGTCTCGCAGGAATGCTGCATCGACCTTGTCAAGAATATTCATGGATGTGTAATCCTTACGTTCGTCTGGATAGAGGACCCACGCGGCTTTTCACTCCTATTGGTGCGCCTACGGGTTCGTACCCACAACAGGTTTAACCCGAATAGTATGGCATCGTTTCTAGGATCCACCAAATCCCGCGCGCTTGAGCGCTGCAGCCATACCGCCGCGGGCCGCCGGGGCTGGCGTGGGGGCTTTCTTCTTGTGACGCCCACCCGGTTCATCATCCAAGCGTAGCGATAGGCCCACGCGCTGCCGAGCTTCATCGACCTCCATTACTTTCACCTTAACCACTTGGCCGGAGCTAACGACGTCATGCGGATCACGCACGAATTTGTGGCTCATGGCAGAGACGTGCACCAGCCCGTCCTGATGTACACCAATATCCACGAACGCACCGAATGCCGCCACATTGGTGACCGTGCCCTCCAGCACCATGCCCACCTTGAGGTCACTGATCTTTTCCACACCATCTGCGAGGTTGGCTGTTTTGAAGGTAGGGCGCGGATCGCGACCGGGCTTAAGGAGTTCCGCTAGAACATCGGTAACTGTTGGCACACCGTATTGCTCGGTCGCCAGATCCACTGGCTTCAGCTTCGACAGCACCGTCGAGTTGCCCACCAAGTCCTCGATGGCCACTCCCGTACGTTCCACGATGTCGCGCACCAGCGGGTAAGCCTCGGGGTGCACGGCGGAGGCATCCAGTGGGTCCGCACCACCCCGGATGCGCAAGAATCCCGCGGCCTGTTCAAACGCCTTTGGCCCCAACCGAGGCACTTTGAGCAATTCCTTGCGGGACGTAAACGCGCCGTTTTCGTCGCGATATGCCACGATATTGTCCGCCACGGTGCTGCTCACACCGGCCACGCGGCCGAGCAGCTGGGCGCTGGCGGAGTTCAGGTCCACGCCTACGGAGTTCACGGCTGATTCCACCACGGAATCCAGGCCTTGGGCCAGCAGGGCTTGATTTACATCGTGTTGGTACTGGCCCACTCCGATGGACTTGGGGTCGATTTTGACCAACTCTGCCAGCGGATCCTGCAAACGTCGCGCGATAGAGACCGCGCCACGAAGTGATACATCCATGTCGGGGAATTCCCTCGCGGCCACCTCGCTAGCGGAGTACACACTGGCGCCAGATTCACTCACGATGACGGCCTGTGGTTTTTCACCGCCAGCTTGGGCAATGAGGTCCGAGACCTCGCGCGCCAGTTTCTCCGTCTCGCGGCTGGCGGTTCCATTGCCGACCGCCAGCAGTTCCACCTTGTGCTTGGCCACCAGTTGGGCCAACGCTGCGCGGGATTCATCCCATCTGCCCGCGCCGGTGTGCGGGTACACCACGATCGTGTCCAGCACCTTGCCCGTCGCATCAACCACCGCGCACTTCACACCGTTGCGGTACCCCGGGTCCAAACCCAGGGTGGCGCGCTGACCAGCGGGCGCGGCCAGCAGCAAGTCGCGTAGGTTCCGGGAAAACACGTCCACGGCTGCTTGGTCGGCCCTCTCCTTTAACCGCATCCGCACATCCACCGCGGAACTCACTGCCAGCTTGGTACGCCACCCAAAGCGGGCGCACTCGGCGCGGAACTTATCGGCAGCATCTCCTTGTGGTTGCAAACCAGCCCGTTCCGCGATGAGTCCCTCGTAGAAGCTATCGTCGTCACCTGCGGCGAAGTTCACCCGCAAAACCCCTTCGGATTCCCCGCGCAGCAGTGCCAGAATCCGGTGGCTCGGTAGCTTCTCAAAGGGCTCGTCGAATTCGAAGTAATCGCGATACTTTGCCCCCGCGCTCTCCTGCCCTTCCACGACTGCTGATTCCACGCGCCCCCGCTTGAAGTACTCTTCGCGGATCTCCCCCACCAGATCAGCGTTCGTCGCTAGGTTTTCCACCACAATGGCTCGGGCCCCCGCGAGAACCGCTTTAGCGTCGTCAAATCCTTCCGTGACGTAACCGGCTGCCAGCTCCGCCGGAGCGGTATCGGTACCACTCAGCAGTTGCTCCGCCAGCGGCTCCAGCTCGGCCTCGCGCGCAATCGTGGCCTTGGTGCGTCTCGTTGTTTTGTAGGGAAGGTACAGGTCTTCTAGGCGTGCTTTTGCCTCGACGCCTAGAATCCGCTGTTTTAACTCCTCCGTGAGTTTGCCCTGATCTTCAATGGCCGCGAGCACAACTTGCTTCCGCTCCGCTAGTTCCCGCAGGTAGTTCAGGCGGGTTTCTAGCGTACGCAGTTGGCTGTCATCGAGTCCGCCCGTGACTTCCTTGCGGTAGCGGGCGATAAAGGGAACTGTGTTGCCTTCGTCGAGCAAGGCAATGGTGGCCTCCACACGGGAGGTCTCCACCCCAAGTTCACGGGCAATGATGCTAGCGATGCTATCGGTCATTCCCCATATTGTAGAGCTGGCCTCTATTACCCCTTGAACCACCCAGTAACCGCCGGCGCAATGTTAGTGTAGACGTGTTTGAATTCCTGGTATTCAGCCAAACCAGTGGGCCCCAGCTCGCGCCCGTTACCCGACTGCTTCATACCTCCCCATTCCGCCTGGGGCAGGTAGGGGTGGAAGTCATTGATCCAGATGGTTCCGTGTCGGAGCTTCGCAGCGATCCGCTCTGCCTTTCCGGCGTCAGTGGTCCACACAGCGCCAGCTAAGCCATACTCGGTATCGTTACCGATCGCGATGGCTTCTTCTTCGGAGCGGAACGTCTCCACGGTGACAGTGGGCCCGAAGGCCTCGTCGTGAACGCAGTCCATGGATTGATCGCAGCCATCTAGGATGGTCGGCAGGTAAAACATGCCCTCGGTCAGATCAGTCTGCCCGGTCGCGTGATCCGATTCGTTGTCCTCTGCGGTAGGAATGCGACCACCACTGAGAACCTTTGCCCCCTGTTGCTTTGCCTTTTCCACATACGACGCCACCTTCTCCCGGTGCTCCGCGCTGATCAGCGGCCCGGTCTCCGCGGCATCGTCTTGCGGGCCACCCAGCTTGATCAGCTTGGCGCGGCGGGCCAGTTCCTCGACGAACTTGTCGTGGATGGATTCTTCCACAACCAGGCGCGCGCCAGCGGAACATACCTGACCGGAGTGGACGAACGCTGCATTGAGTGCGTTATCCACCGCAGCGTCGAAGTCCGCATCGGCGAAGATCACATTGGGGTTCTTGCCGCCAAGTTCCAAAGCAACGCGCTTGACTGTTTCTGCTGCGTTCTTGGCGATGATTTTACCGGTGACCAATCCACCGGTGAAGCTCACCATATCCACGTCTGGGTTGGTGGACAGTGGGTTACCACAATCAGCGCCGGCTCCGGTGATGAGGTTGGCTACACCGCTGGGCAGACCGGCCTCAGCCAGAACGCCCATGAGCATCATCGCGGTGTGAGGTGTGAGCTCTGCTTGCTTGAGCACGAACGTATTTCCCGCGGCGAGGGCCGGGGCGACCTTCCATGCGACTTGCAGCAGCGGGTAGTTCCACGGCGTGATGAGTCCGCACACTCCCACGGGCTCGGCCTCAATGCGGGAGCGAACGTTCGCGTCCCCTGGATCCACGACCCGGCCTGCGGCATGCTGGGACAAGGTGCCGAAGTATTCAAAAGAGTTGGCGATGTCATCCATGTCCAGCCCGGACTCGACGATGCGCTTGCCTGTATCCGCGGATTCGGCGCGGGCGAATTCGTCTTTGTTCTCCCGGATCAGTTCGGCCACGCGCAGCAGCAGCTTGCCACGCTCCACGGCGGGCACGTTAGACCATACGCCGGAGTCAAAAGCCTTGCGAGCCGCGGCGATAGCACGGTTGGTGTCTTCTTCACTGGCCTCAGAGACCTTACCCACTTCGGTGCCGTCCGCAGGGCAAATGATGGTGCGTGTGTTGCCGCTGGTGGCTGGTTGCCACTTCCCGTCGATGTAGCAGGTGGCGGGCTGATCGGTGCCGTTGGTGAATGCACCGTCAAGGAATTTGGCTGTGGTTGGATCGAAAAACTTCTGGGTCATGTTTTCCCTTTCTACTCGACTTCCCAGGTGCGTATCGGATCTGCACCGCCGGACATATCGGAGGTGCCGGGCAGATCACGTTGCATGTGGATGAATTCCAAGTGCCGCTCATACAGGTCGATGACGTTGTTGATCAGCTGCTCCTGGGTGTATCCGTACACGTCGTAACCCATCGATCCGGTGAGGTCATAGATCTCCATCCGATAGTATTTCTCCCCTCCGGCGGTGTTCTTTGTGAAGGAAGGCACGGGGCACTCCGTGGGGTAGATCTGGTACCGGAAGTCCTGCTCCTCCCCCAGCTTGACCGTGAGGTCGATCTGACCAACTTCCTGATCGGGAACATCGGCGATGACCAGGGAGGCGTCGAGACCCTCAGATTGCAACTCGTTCGCGACCTTTTCCAATGCCGGCTTGGCCACCGAAGTGAGGAACTGGTTGGCAGAGCGAGCACTTGGCCACGTGGATGCCCGGCTAAGGCGCTTGCGCCAACCCATATTGGACACCGGAGTTGCAGTATCGGTACGCCCAGACATGGCGGAGTGGATGGAGACGGCCCGGGCGTCGGCCTGGTAGACCTCTAGGCGCAACGATCGGATCAATCCCATCATGATCATGTACATCACGATCGTGAATGGCAAGCCCATCACGATGGTCGCGGCTTGTACGGTCGCTACGCCATCGATGCGAAGCATCACGATGGTGAGGATCGCGATAAGTACTGACCAGAACACGCGCGCCCACACGGGCCCGTCCTGTTGGCTATCCGTGATTCGCGAAGTGAAGTTGGCGGTCACCAGCGCACCGGAATCAGCCGAGGTGATGTACAGCAACAGGCCTACGAGGGTGGCCAGGCCAACCAGGAAGGTACCGCCGGGGTTCTGGGCCAACAGCTCGTAGAATCCTTGCTCGGGTTTAGCCATGACTGCTTCGCCGAAGGCCGTATCGCCACCACGCAGGCGATCCAACGCGGTGTTGCCGAAGAAGCTCATCCAGGCCAGGATGAACAAGAACGGAATAGTAAGCGTGCCGAAAACGAACTGCCGCAGGGTACGGCCACGGGAGATGCGCGCCAGGAACAGGCCCACGAATGGTGCCCAAGCCACCCACCATGCCCAGAAAAACAGCGTCCATGCGCCCATCCATTCGGAAACCGCTGCGGAATCCTCGGCGAAGGCGAAAGTGTTCATGGTCATGCCTGGGAACTGGGACACGTAGTCGCCGATGTTCATGACAAAACCATTGAACAGGTAGGCCGTTTTTCCAGTCACGACGATGTACGCCACCAGGCCGATGGCGAGCAACACGTTGAGCTCACTCAGCCTTTTAATTCCTTTGTCGACGCCAGATACAGCCGACAAGGTGGCGACCAGGACACTGACGATGACTAGGACAATCTGCCCGATGGGCCCTTCTTCCACGCCGAATACGAGGTGGATACCGTAGTTCAGCTGAACCACGCCGATGCCCAAGGACGCGGCGATACCGAAGACGGTGCCCAGCACCGCCGCGATATCAACTGCATCCCCCACCGGGCCGTGCACGCGCTTACCGATGAGCGGGTACAGGGCACTGCGGATGGCCAACGGCATGTTCAAGCGATAGGCGTAGTAGCCAAAAGCCATGCCCATGAGCGCATACATTGCCCAGCCAGTGAAGCCGTAGTGGAACAGGGCCCACACGACGGCATCCTTGGCAGCCTGCAGGGATTCGGGCTCCACCTCTGGTGGGGCCAGGTACTGTTGCACGGGTTCCGCCACGGCGAAAAACATGAGGTCCACGCCGATACCAGCGGCGAAGAGCATGGCGGACCAAGAAAACAAACGGAACTGAGGCTTAGAGTGATCGGGCCCCATGCGCACACCACCGGCCTTGGACAGCGCAACAACCAACACGAATACCACCACGACGGTGGCTGTGAGGATGTAGAACCAGCCGAGGTTGGTAGAGATCCAGCCCGTCACTGCCCCCAATTGTTCGGCTGCGCCTTCGCGAGCGATGAGAGCCCACCCGGCGACCAAGAGGATGATGAGGGCCGATATAGCAAAGACCGGAATATTCGCTCGTGGTGGTGTTATTTCTTTGCCGTGATAGGCATCTTTTTCTTGAGTATTGAATGATCCCACCAATACTTCGAGTTTATCTCCTGTTTCACTCATTCGACCCTCGTACTCGCTCTGTTTCACTTCTCGTCACTTATTAGGCAAATACAGATAGTACACATAGATGAGACATATGCCATATTATCGTTTACCTTATAAAGCCACTTTGCACACCCTATGCTACCTATGTCAAAATATAGGCATCTGCCTATCGGCTTTTTTGTTTTGCAGAGAGGGATAAATGGGTTTTTTTAATTTCAAGAAGAATGACACAACCGGCGAAATCGTCGAAGACCGCAAGCGCGACTACGTCATCGTTGGTGGCGGTTCCGCTGGCTCCGTTATGGCGAACCGCCTGACCGAATCCGGCAGTGAAGACGTCATGGTGTTGGAGGCAGGCCGCCCCGATTCGTTGTGGGATTTGTTCATCCACATGCCCGCCGCCTTCTCCTTTCCCATCGGTAACAAGTACTACGACTGGGCCTACGAGTCCGAGCCAGAACCAGAGATGAACGGTCGCCGCATCTACCACGCCCGCGGCAAGGTGTTGGGTGGATCCAGTTCCGTCAACGGCATGATCTTCCAACGGGGTAACCCGATGGACTACGAGAAGTGGGGCAAGCTTCCAGGATTGGAGAAGTGGGATTACGCCCACGTATTGCCGTACTTCAACAAGATGGAAACCGCACTCGCCGCTGATCCAAACGATCCACGCCGCGGCCACAACGGTCCCCTAAAGCTGACGCGCGGCCCCGCGACCAGCCCACTTTTTCAGGCATTCTTCCGCTCCGCACAACAGGCGGGCTACAACCTGACTAACGATGTGAACGGCTACCGCCAGGAGGGTTTCGCTCCTTTCGACCGCAACATCTTCCACGGCAAGCGCATGTCTGCGGCCCGCGCCTACCTGCACCCCATCTTGAACCGCAAGAACCTGGACGTCCGCACGCGTGCTTTCGTCACCAAGGTTCTCGTCGAGACCAACGCTGCCACCGGTGCCGCTAAAGCCACAGGCGTGGAGTACGAGTGGAAGGGCAAGAAGCACCGCGTCTACGCCGACAAGATCATCCTCAGCGGTGGTGCCTTCAATACCCCACAGCTACTGCAGCTGTCCGGCATCGGCGACCGAACCGTGCTGGAGCGGGCCGGCGTCGAGGTAAAGAAGCACCTGCCAGGCGTGGGCGCCAACCTTCAGGACCACCTTGAGGTGTACGTGCAGTACAACTGCACCCAGCCTGTGAGCTCCCAGCCGTACTACAAGATGATCAATCGCCCAAAGATCGGCTTGCAGTGGCTGCTAACGAAGAAGGGACCGGTAGCATCCTCGCACTTCGAGGCCGGTGGCTTCGCGCGTTCCAACGAGAAAGAGGCCTACCCGAACCTCATGTTCCACTTCCTGCCAATGGCGATCCGCTACGACGGTTCCCAACCGGAAGGTGAGCACGGATTCCAGTTCCACGTGGGCCCGATGTACTCCGATACGCAGGGACACGTGCACATCAAGTCCGCTGATCCGAAGGAAAAGCCGGAGATCATCTTCAACTACCTCGCAACCGACCAAGATCGTCGCGAGTGGGTAGAGGCCGTGCGCGTATCCCGTCGCTTGCTGGATACCCCAGCCATGAAGGAATACACAGACGGCGAGATCTCCCCCGGCCCATCCGTGGAGACCGACGAGGAGATTCTGGAGTGGGTCCGCAACGATGCCGAAACCGCTCTGCACCCTTCCTGCACCGCAAAGATGGGCGCAGCCGATGACGACATGGCGGTTGTCGACCCCGAGACGATGCAGGTCCACGGTGTTGAAGGGCTGCACGTGGTGGATGCCTCCGCGATGCCAATCATCACCAACGGCAATATCTACGCGCCAGTGATGATGCTCGCCGAGAAGGCCGCCGATCTGATTCAGGGCAAGCAACCACTGGATCCGATTAACGTGCCGTTCTACCAGGCGGGTAAGGATATGCCTTTGTACGCCGAAGGTGAGGCCGTCCGCGATCACATTCAAGCGATCCCCGGGGCTGACCACTAGAATGCGGGGTTAATCCCAGCCCAAGACTTGGCGATCGGATGTGCTGAGCTCCACTTGGTCCAGCAACTCCGGTCGCCTTTGCCGTGTCCGCAGCAGGGACTGCTCCCGGCGCCACTGCTCGATCTTGGCGTGGTTTCCACTAAACAGGACCTCTGGGACCTCCAGCCCCCGCCACTCTCGGGGCCGGGTGTAACTAGGGCCTTCCAGCAGACCGTCTTGGAAGCTGTCTTCCTCGTGGCTAGCGCGGTTGCCCAGCACTCCGGGAATGAGTCGCACCATCGCCTCAGCCATCACCAGCACAGCGACTTCTCCCCCGATCAGCACGTAATCGCCGATACTCACTTCCTCCACCCGGTAGCGGTTTTCTGCATCCTCCACCACGCGCTGGTCGATCCCCTCGTAGCGACCGCACGCAAAAACCACGTGACGCTCCTGAGACCATCGCGCCGCCATCTCCTGTGTGAACTGCGCCCCGGCCGGTGTGGGTACGACAAGCAGGGGTTTATCGCCTTGTGGGGCTTCTGGCCTTTTTAATTCGACGCCCCCCGCTGTCACCGCACCCTTATGCGGCGTGGCACTCACGAGGTCTGCAGTCGCGGCCGCTGGGCCCGTCCCCGCGGCAACGTCGTCCAGCGCTGGCCCCCACACATCCGGCTTCATGACCATGCCGGGGCCCCCGCCACAGGGAGTGGAGTCCACTGCTTGATGCACATCATGGGTCCACTGGCGCAGGTTATGCACGCCGACTTGCAAGATCCCGTTTTCTATCGCTTTGCCGAGGAGGGCATGGCGGAAGGGATCGAGGTATTCGGGGAAGATCGTTACCACATCGATTCGCATGGTCGGTTTTACCTGCGAGGCGGGACCAGTTGTCACATTAGCTCCAAGAGGCCGTCGGGTGGGGTGATGACGAGGGCGTCGTTATCCAAATCAACGATGGGCACGATAGCGTGGCGGAAGGGGACGAGTACCGTAAGCCCAGCAGTCGGCAATGGGGTGTCCGCGTCGATGGTTACTTCCAATGTGGTGCCTGCAGGTGTGTGGAGCACGCCTGTGACCTCGCCGATATCCAGGGGTTCCGGTTGCGCGCCTTCGTAGGCGCGGGCGTTGGCGGTTTCCGCGTCCACGTTGCCACAGTTCAGCACGCGGAGGCCCTCTAGTTGGTGGTCGTAAAAGGCCTCCTCGTCTAGATCTTCCACTGGGTCTGCGAAGAATCGCAGGCCACGGAGGGTTTCCGCTTCGGTGCGATCGGCGATCTCCTCAAAAGTCACCAGCAGGCGACCCTGGTGTGGGCGCACCTTGGCGATGGTAAGAGTTCGGGTCTTTCCCGCTTGCTTTCCCGTCAGCTCGGTGCCAACTGCGAAACGCAACTCGGGGTGGTCCGTCGTTGCTTCTACCACCAATTCGCCACGTACGCCGTGGGGCTTGATAACGCGCCCGATCTGCAACTGGGTATCGATGTTAGATCACGCCCTGAGCCAGCATGGCATCCGCTACCTTGCGGAAACCGGCGATGTTCGCGCCCGCCGCGTAGTTACCTGGCTGGTCAAACTCTTCTGCGGTCTCGGCAGTGACTTTAAAGATGTTGCGCATGATGTTGCGCAGACGCTTGTCGGTGTACTCAAAGCTCCAAGAATCGCGGGATGCATTCTGCTGCATTTCCAGTGCAGACGTGGCCACGCCACCGGCATTGGCGGCTTTACCTGGGGCGAAGCTCATCTTGCGTTTACGGAAGACTTCAATGGCCTCTGGAGTACAAGGCATGTTGGCGCCCTCGGCGACGAACATGCAACCGTTGTCGGCGAGAATCTTAGCGGATTCACCGTCCAGTTCGTTCTGGGTGGCACATGGGAGGGCCACCTCGGCCTCCACTTCCCAGATGTTGCCGTTTTCGCGGAACTCTGCGTGGTCGATGGCGTTCGCGTAATCCGATACGCGGCCACGCTGAACTTCCTTGACCTCGCGCAGCAATTCCACGTCCACCCCCTCAGGGCAGTAAACATATCCCGAGGAATCCGAGAACGCCACGACCGTGGCACCCAGTTCCTGGGCTTTTTCAATGGCATAGATGGCCACGTTGCCGGAACCGGAAACGATCACGCGAGCGCCGTCCAGTCGCTTGCCACGGGCAGCCATCATCTCCTGGGTGAAGTAAACGCAACCGTAGCCTGTGGCCTCGGTACGCACGAGGGAGCCACCCCAGTTGAGGCCCTTGCCCGTAAGGACACCGTTTTCGTGACGACCGTTGATGCGTCGGTATTGCCCGAACAGAAAGCCGATCTCCCGAGAGCCAACGCCAATATCGCCAGCCGGGACGTCCACCTTGTCGCCAATGTGTCGTTGCAACTCGGTCATGAAGGATTGGCAGAACGCCATAATCTCCCGGTCCGACTTACCTTTGGGGTCAAAGTCGGAGCCACCCTTGCCGCCGCCGATGGGCAGGCCGGTTAGTGAGTTCTTGAAGATTTGCTCGAAACCCAGAAACTTGATGATGCCAAGGTTCACGCTGGGGTGGAAACGCAGGCCACCCTTGTATGGGCCCAGCACAGAGTTGAACTGCACGCGGAAACCGCGGTTAACGCGGACATTTCCTTGGTCATCGATCCACGGCACACGGAAGATGATCTGGCGCTCGGGCTCACACATGCGCTCGATGAGGCCATACTCCCCGTATGTGCTGTCCTTGTGGAGAACATACTTCAAACTTTGAAGCACTTCTGCGACAGCCTGATGAAACTCAGGCTCGCCCGCGTTTCGCTGCAGAATCTGGTCGTAGTATTCCTTGACTGTTTGATCAACGTTCACGGGGATCCCTTTCCAGGATGGGCTGTGGTTCAGAGAACAATTCTATTCCCTCGTGCCGAAGCACACAGAAATAGGCCTACTCAACTAGAAGGGCGGGTCTTCGTGCCGTTCGCTCTCCTGCCTTCTTATCCGTTCCTGTTCTAGTCTTTCCTCGTTGTAGCTCCTCACCACCGCCACCCTTCGTGTGGCTTTGTGTTGGAATGTTTCGCGGCCGAGGGGGCCGTCGCTGGTGGTGGTGATGGTGTGGCCGTCTCCGTGGCTGGTCCAGGTTTCTGTGCCGTCGGGGTGGAGGGTTACATCCCAGTTTCCGGCGGTTTTCAACCGGTGGTGCTTAGCGCACAGCAAGTGCAAATTGTCGGTGGACGTCGGCCCCGACGTGGTGGGGTTGGTGTGGTCGTAGCGGTGGACGTGGTCGATTTGGCATCGGTGGGCGGGGATGGTGCAGCCGGGGAATCGGCAGTGTCCGTCTCGTCCGGCGACCATGGCAGCGGTGCGGGCGGATGGTTGGTAGCCGTTGTTGTCGCTGGTGCCGGCGCCGGCGAGGTGGGTGATGCGGTCGAGCCAGGCGGCGGAGGCGGCGGTGGTGAGCCAGTGACCTTCGCCGAAGACGTCGTCCAGTGGCAGGCCGAAGGTGTTTTTGTAGAGGTTGAGGGTGATCGATGCGGTGGTCTGGCCGCGTAGCAGCCCGAGGAAGGCTTGGCCTTGGGTGGTGTTATTGGTGGTGGCGGCGTTGTTGATGGCTTTGAGTAGTTCGACGCCGGTGATGGCATCGACGGTGAGAGTGAAGGTGGTGTAGTTCGGGTCGCGGTTGTCGTAGCTAAAGGAACTCACACCATCGTGGTAGGTATCCTCATCCATGGGTGGGACGTCATCGGGGTTGATGCCGGTGTTATCAGTGTCAGCATCAGCGCCGGCATCCGCATCACCATCAGTGCCGGTATCAGTGCCGGCATCCGTGTCAGGGGTGTCTTTCGGGACTGGGACCGCTAAGGGGTCGATGAACTCCATGAGGCGCGCGAATGTGTCATCGATCCATTTGAGGGAGCGCATCGCTTGATTAGGCACCGTCGGTTCCAGCAGTTTGACCACCGCATGATCCACCAGTTTCCGATGGTTGGTTTTAACAATGGATAGGTGCTCGCAAAGGCGGAATACCAGCTGGAAATGAAACGCGCCACCACTGACTAGGTGGGCGAACCGAGGGAAATTCGTGAGGGTCAGTCCAACCATCGCGATCTGTTCGGCTTTCCACGCCGTCAAACCCGTCCGCGCGTGAACGCGGGTGGTGTGGTCGTCAATCAGGTCCTCCATGCGGGGCAATGTCAGATAGGCGAGGTAAACGTGAAGTGCATTGATGGTCTTGGAAGCCAGGCTGACAGGATCGCTTGGGTCGTCTACACGCCATGAGGCTTCTGGATGACGCCACTGCGGTTCCAGCTGCTCCAGGATGAGAGCGAGCTCTTCGGGCAGCTCCTCATCCGGTGGCTCGGGTAGTCGTCCATGGGGAGGTTCGTCAGACAGGCCACTCCCTGGCGGGACGCTATTTTGTTCGAAATTATCCATTTCAGGAATGGGTTCTTGGCTTTGATGTTTCCCCTCTGGGGTGGGCCCGGACTGAGCTGCGGATTTACCGTATGGTGCGTTGGTTGAGGTGGAATGCTGTTGTGGCGGTGAATCTTGATGGTCGTTGAAGTCTTTGTGATTACTCACGTTTCCCCCGTTTCGTTCCCTTTGCTACCCCGATATTAGAACGACTGTACGAACCAGTCAATAGTTTCTTAGAAGAATTCCTCAGAAATTTATCAGCACCTCAGAGCGGGCGGGCTAGCATCTCAGAGCGGGTGAGTTAGCACCTCAGAGAGGGGGGGCTAGCATGGCGGGGGCTAGGCTAGCGCCTCAGAGCGGCTAGGCTGAGTGCCTCAGAGAGGGTGGGCTAGCATGGCGGGGGCTGGGCTAGCATGGCGGGGGCG
>NZ_KV786164.1:53936-58636 GCF_001806865.1 Corynebacterium sp. HMSC28B08 | reverse complement strand
TCCGAAGATGTTGCATTCACCGCCTGACCCTTCCGCGCGTTTTTGTCGGACTTCTGTTGCACATTTGTCTTTCCGCGGGAGAACCAGCCCCTAAACGCGGTTCGGCGGGAGAACCAGCCCCTAGACGCGGTTCACCGGGAGAGCCACCAGCGCCGCACCCCCAGCGCAACACCAGCACAGCCCCCTAAGCCTCGAGCAACGTGACCATCCAGCCGTGCTTGTCCTCCACGCTGCCGCGCTGGATACCCGTGAGATGCTCGCGCAGTTGCATAGTGATCGGTCCGGTTTGCCCACCGCTGACCTGGAATTCACCACCCGCATGCTTCACGGTGCCGACAGGTGTAACGACCGCAGCGGTGCCACAGGCAAAAACTTCCGTCAGCTCGCCGGACTTAGCGGTTTGTTCCCATTCGGTCGTGGAAATGCGGCGCTCCTCGACCTCATACCCAAGGTCGCGGGCCACATCCAGCAGAGAGCTACGGGTCACCCCCGGCAGCAGGGAGCCCGAGAGGGCAGGCGTAACGACCTGCGCCTTATCCCCTTCCCCGTAGATAAATGCCAAATTCATCCCACCCATTTCCTCAACCCATTTGTGCTCGTGGGCGTCGAGCCAAACAACCTGATCGCAGCCCTGGGTTTCTGCCTGTGCCTGCGCAACCAGCGACGCGGCGTAATTACCCGCGAACTTCGCCGCGCCGGTACCACCGGGTGCCGCACGCACATATTCGCTGGACAGCCACACGGTGACGGGTTTGATGCCCTTGGAGAAATACGCGCCGGCAGGGGACGCGATGACCGCGTAGGTGTAGGAATCGGAGGGCTTAACTCCCAGGGTTGGTTCGCGGGAAATCATGAATGGGCGCAGGTACAGGGCTTCTTCGCCACCGGCCGCGGGTACCCAGCGCGCATCGGCCTTGACGATTTGGCGCAGCGACTCTAGGAACAACTCCTCCGGCAACTCCGGCATAGCCATGCGGGCCGCGGATTCCTGAAGGCGACGGGCATTACGATCGGGACGGAACGTTGCGATCGAACCATCGGGTTGGCGGTAGGCCTTGATACCTTCGAAGATGGCTTGGCCGTAGTGCAGCACGCTGGTAGCGGGGTCCATTTCGAATGGCTGGTAGGGCTGCACTCGCGCGTTGTGCCAACCGGTTTCTTCATCCCAATCGATGACAACCATGTGGTCGGTGAAGTGAGAACCGAAGCCTGGGTTGGCTAGGATCTCTGCAACCTGTTGGTCTGAAACCGGATTCGGGTGTGGCTCGATGGTAAAAGTTGTTGGAGTTGCTGGCGTTTTAGTCATGATCCCAATGCTAGACCACGGTTTATCGCGGTTAACCGGGGAATCGGGTTAAAACTTTTCTGACGGCCTCTCGAGGGCTTATCACCTCAATAAATGCTCAGCTTTACCTTCCGCCCGACCACTCGGCGGGGATAGGTAGAGTCGTTAAAGACAACCGTTTTAGAGATATTTTTGAAAGGGAGTGGCTTTTCGTGTCCACCAGCGCAAGTACCTCTGGTTCCAGTGCTTCTAGCTCCAATGCTTCTTTTTCCGACGCCGCCAGCCTCAGCGCCCGCGGGTATATTCCCGCTCTGGATACTCGCACCGATGGGTTGAAGTCGTTCGCCCCAGATGAGCCCATCGATACTCTCGTCGTTGCCGTTTTCAAGGGCGCCAACGGGTTGGAACTGGCGGGCGGGCCCGGCGAGGTTCTCACGTCTGAGCAGGAAATCGCTCTATGGAAGCTCCTGACGGCCGTGGGAGCAGTCGGTTCTAAGGGCGAAGTCACCACCGTTCCCGGTGAGGTCCTTGCCGGTGCCGGCGCTGTGAACGCAGAGGTAGCCTCGGACGAGGCCGTTCCAGCTGGCCCTGCCGTGGAGCGCATTCTGGCTGTGGGCTTGGGCGATATCGAAGAAGTGACGGATGAAACCATTCGTGAGGCCGCTGGCGTGGCCTCCCGGAACGTGAAACGTCCGCAAGCGCAGGCCGAGGGGGATAACGCCGGTGCCGATGGTGCGGGTACGAGTGCGGATGGTGCCGGTGCGGATGGTGCCTCCCAGGATGTGGACACCAACTCCGCCAACCGCGGTGCCCACGTGGTCAGCACGCTGGGAATGTTCGGCACGGAAGCCGCGCTGGTTGGCCACGGCTTGGGTGCTTACTCCTACTTCGGCCAGCGGGCGGGCACGGCCGCTATCGACCGCATTACCGTTTTGACCCACGGTTCCGATGGCAACGCATCCGCGCCAGAAGACACCGTCAAGCGCGCACGGATTGTGGTGGAATCCGTCTGCTTCGCCCGTGATCTGGTCAATGCGCCGGCCAACGAACTGTACCCCGAAAGCTACGCCGCCATCGCTGCGCACCAGGCCGAGGAGTTTGGGATCAAAGCCGAGATTCTGGATGAAAAACAGCTGGAGGAACAGGGTTTTGGGGGAATCATCGGTGTGGGCAAGGGTTCCGCCCGCGCACCTCGTCTGCTCCGCCTAACCTACACACCAGCGGAGACGAAGGACGGCGCTCCTTTCGTCGCCTTGGTCGGTAAGGGAATTACCTTCGATACCGGCGGAATCTCCTTGAAGCCAGGCGCCAACATGTGGGACATGATTTCCGATATGGGCGGTTCCGCTGCCGTCATTGCTTCCATCTACGCTGTCGCGCGATTGGGCGTGCCCGTCAAGGTCACCGCCACGGTCCCAATGGCAGAGAATATGCCTAGTGATCGCGCCACCCGCCCAGGCGATATCCTGCGCCACTATGGTGGCCTCACCACCGAGGTTTTGAACACGGATGCTGAAGGCCGCCTGGTTCTAGCCGATGCCATTGTGCGCGCATGCGAGGACAAGCCAGATTACCTGATCGAAACCGCCACCCTCACCGGCGCGCAGATGGTGGCCCTGGGCAACCGCACGCCAGGTGTGATGGGCAGCATCGACTTCCGTGATCGGGTTGCCATGATCTCCCAGGAAGTTGGAGAGAATGCATGGCCAATGCCACTGCCAGCCGAACTGGACGATGCCCTGAAGTCCGATGTCGCCGACCTGCGGAACATCTCCACAACGCGCTGGGGTGGAATGTCCGTGGCGGGCTGCTATCTTTCTCACTTCGTGCCCGACGACGTGGAGTGGGTTCACATCGATATTGCGGGCCCTGCCTACAACACGTCTGCGCCACACGGTTACACCCCGAAGCGTGGAACGGGCGTGCCAGTTCGCACGATCGTCGAGACGATTGAAAGAATCGGCCGTGGCTAGCCTGCGCCCCGTCTAGCTTTCCCC
This sequence comes from Corynebacterium sp. HMSC28B08, assembly GCF_001806865.1. NCBI lineage: Bacteria > Bacillati > Actinomycetota > Actinomycetes > Mycobacteriales > Corynebacteriaceae > Corynebacterium > Corynebacterium sp. HMSC28B08. The sequence continues at coordinate 55,354 of NZ_KV786164.1, read as the reverse complement.
GTCTAGCCCACCGACTCTCCGGACCCAGCACCAACACTCTTGGGTGCTCAGTCAGGCCACCGGGTCGCGGGCTAGCCTGCGCCCCGTCTAGCTTTCCCCATCTAGCTTTCCCCGCGTTGCTCCCGCAGTCGCTCGCGCCGCTCGCGCCGTTCGCGCTGCTTTAGTCGCTCTTCGACCAAGCGGTCGCGTTCAATCTTGTCGCGCATGCGCTGCGGGTAGCCTGTCTCTTCGGCGAAATACAACGGCACTCCGGTCCCCCGATGCACGGCGTCGATCCCCTTGGGGCCCCCAATTTTGCGCCTAGTCCACTCCCCCGTGGCGTCGACAAAAACAACCGACATTTCGTTGACCAGAGTTTCCGGCTCTACAAAGCCTTCCACGCCGGAACGGCCGGCCGACCAGCGCTGGAGGTAATCCAGATCTTTTGCGCGCACGGTTTCCCCCGGAGCGCGCGGGGGTCGAATACTACTGTTCTTAGAACGACCAAACAGGTTGAACACGAGGTTAATCTTATCGAACGGGCACGCGTGTGAACTCAGGCGTACACTTGGGTAGAATTTACAGCGAATTACCACAGCTGATTGACCACGAGTTTTAGCTTGAGGAGCTTCACTAACATGGCGCACTCCGTCGAAATGCCCGAGTTGGGCGAATCCGTAACCGAAGGCACTGTTACCCAGTGGCTGAAGAAGGTCGGCGACAAGGTCGAAGTCGATGAGCCTTTGCTAGAGGTATCTACCGATAAGGTCGACACTGAGATTCCTTCCCCAGTCGCTGGTGTGCTGCTGAAGATCCTGGCCGATGAGGATGACACGGTTGACGTTGGGACCGTTATTGCAGAAATCGGTGAGGAGGGCGAAGAAGCCTCTTCTGGTGACGACGCCGACAAGGGATCCTCTGACCATGGTGAGACGGAGGAAACCCCATCCGAGGACACGGCTGCGAATGAGTCCGCGGACGATAATGACGATGAGCAGTCCGATTCCAGCGATGACAGCGCCGGCTCGGGTGAAACCGAAGACGTGAAGATGCCGGAGCTCGGCGAATCCGTCACCGAAGGCACCATCACCCAGTGGCTGAAGAAGGTCGGCGACAAGGTCGAAGTCGATGAGCCACTGCTAGAGGTATCCACCGATAAGGTCGACACCGAGGTCCCATCCCCAGTAGCCGGCACCTTAGTCGAAATCCTGGCTGAAGAAGACGACACCGTGGACGTAGGCGAGGTCATCGCACGCGTGGGTGACGGCTCCGCCAAGCCTTCCAAGTCTGACAAGAAGTCCGACAGCAGCGAAGACAAGAACCAGGCTGACAACAAGTCTGACGAGCCCGAGAAGGACGCAAAATCAGACGACTCGGAGGATTCCGCTACCGATGAAGCCTCCAACGATGACAGCGCCGGCTCGGGTGAAACCGAAGAC
>NZ_KV786164.1:0-53916 GCF_001806865.1 Corynebacterium sp. HMSC28B08 | reverse complement strand
GCGTGGGTGACGGCTCCGCCAAGCCTTCCAAGTCGGACAAAAAGTCCGACAGCAGCGAAGACAAGAACAAGGCTGACAACAAATCTGACGAGCCCGAGGAGGACGCAAAGTCGGATAAGGATGCCGAGGCCAAGGAAGCTGCCGCTGAGAAGCCAGCTGAGCGCGCCGAGGATAAGGGTGTTTCCACTAGCGATGACAAGGACAACACCGCGTCTGAAGGCGACTCTTCCAAGAAGAACGAGCCCAGCAAGTCCCAGTCCGGGGCAACCCAGTCCAACGAGTCCCAGTCCGAACCAGCCGAGGGCAACCTGCCTTACGTAACCCCTCTGGTTCGCAAGCTGGCTGAAAAGCACGACGTTGACTTGTCCAAGATTGAGGGCACCGGCGTTGGTGGCCGTATCCGTAAGCAGGACGTTCTTGCTGCTGCCAACGGTGGTGGCGCTGCTACGGCATCCTCCTCCGACGAGCAGTCCCCTGCTGGCCCACGTGCTTCCACTCACCGTGTGGATCTGTCCAAGCAGGATCTCCGTGGCACCACCCAGAAGGTCAGCCGCATCCGCGAAATCACGGCGAAGAAGACCCTCGAATCCCTGCATGCGGCTGCTCAGCTGACTCAGGTACATGAAGTCGACATGACCCACGTGGCAGAACTGCGCAAGCAGGTCAAGGAAAGCTTCGCGAAGAAGCACGGTGTGAACCTGACCTACCTGCCATTCTTCGCCAAGGCAATGGTCGAGGCCCTGGTTTCCCACCCGAACGTCAACGCGTCCTACAACGCACAGACCAAGGAAATGACCTACCACGGCCAGGTTAATCTGGGCATTGCAGTGGATACTCCTGCTGGCCTGCTGAGCCCAGTGATCCACAATGCACAGGACATGAGCCTGCCAGAACTGGCAAAGGCTATCGTTGACATTGCTGACCGCGCGCGCAACAACAAGCTCAAGCCGCAGGATCTGGCCGGTGGCACCTTTACCATCACCAACATCGGTTCCGAAGGCGCATTGACCGATACCCCGATCCTGGTTCCACCGCAGGCCGCAATGGTCGGTACCGGCGTTATCGTTCGTCGCCCGGTCGTCCTGTCCGAGGACGGTGGCGAGTCCATTGGTATCCGCTCGATGGTTCTGCTGCCAATGACCTACGATCACCAGGTCATCGACGGCGCGGATGCAGGACGCTTCATGTCCACCGTTCGCGATCGTCTGGAAAACGGCGACTTCGAGGCCGACCTAGAGCTCTAGTCTGAAGTTCTGGCGGGGCTCCCCCGCCCGGCACGAACTATGTTCATCACCTAGTTCTCGCTTGGCCCCACCAGCTCCCGCGTTTCCCGCATTTCCCGCGTTTCGACAACACGGACAGCGGGACCAAACCCCGGTGCTGCACTCAAACCGCAGCACCGGGGTTTTTGACGCTGAGAGTCAGCAGTCGGCGCCGAAGCAGAACGCAGACCGCAGCACCGGGGTTTTTGAGTTGTGAAGGGAAGCGACGGCGGGCGGCGTCGGATAAAAAAACAACCGCGAAGCCCGCAACTAAAAGGCACAGGGCGAGGGGCTACGACGATGCACAGGCGTACTATGTGACGCATGGGTTACCAAAAGGGCAGTATCAGAAGGTCTCCAGATTCTTCGATCGATATTCAAGATTTGGGGTTCGTGGAATACCAAACCACATGGGACCGGCAGGCGGGGCTGGCCAAGCAACGCGCTGAGGGTGAGATTACGGATACCCTCCTGCTGCTAGAACACCCTCCCACATACACCGCCGGCAAGCGTACCGAGGATTCCGACCGGCCCACCAACGGGCTGCCCGTGGTGGATATCGACCGCGGTGGCAGGATCACGTGGCACGGCCCTGGGCAGTTAGTGGCGTACCCGATCATTCAACTGGATGACCCGGTGGATGTTGTGGATTACGTCCGCCGCCTGGAAGAGGCCCTCATTGCTACCTGCAACGAGCTTGGGCTGCAGGGCGTGGGGCGCATCGAGGGGCGTTCCGGAGTGTGGCTGCCCGCGGGGCTGGTCGACGGCGAGCTGAAGCCGGCACGTAAGATCGCCGCCATCGGCATTCGCGTGACGCGCGGTGTGACGATGCACGGTGTTAGCCTGAACTGCGATAACACGATGGAGTACTACGACCACATCGTCCCGTGTGGCCTAGCGGATGCGGGTGTGACCACCCTGACGGCCGAGCTGGGACGCGACGTGACCGTGGCTGAGGCCAAGGACATCTTGGCGCGACACATTGTGGATGCCATGAACGGGGATTTGCAGGTAGAAGAGCACGAATTGGGTTAGTCGTGGCCATAGCGTGCATTCCTCAAACCCGGGGTTAGCAACCGTTTTTAAAGGCGCGTAGGGTGGACGCCATGACTGTGACCGCAGACGGACGCCGCATGCTCCGCATTGAGGCGAAGAATTCTCAGACACCCATTGAGTCCAAGCCACGCTGGATCCGCACTAGCGCAAAGATGGGCCCCGAGTACCGGGATATGAAAAACCGCGTCTCGGGTGCATCTCTGCACACAGTGTGCCAAGAAGCCGGCTGCCCTAACATCCACGAATGCTGGGAGGACCGCGAGGCGACCTTCCTTATCGGTGGCGATACCTGCTCCCGACGCTGTGACTTCTGCCAGATCAAGTCCGGTCGCCCCTCTCCCCTAGATCGCGATGAGCCACGTCGCGTGGCCGAGAACATTCAGGAGATGGGCCTGCGCTACGCGACCATCACTGGTGTGACTCGCGATGACTTGGACGACGAAGGTGCTTGGCTATACGCCGAGGTCGTGCGCCAAATCCACGAGCTTAACCCCAATACGGGCGTAGAAAACCTCACCCCAGATTTCTCCAACAAGCCAGAACTGCTGGACATTGTCTTCGATGCCGAGCCCGAGGTGTTCGCCCACAACCTGGAGACCGTGCCGCGCATCTTCAAGCGCATCCGCCCGGCATTCAAGTACGACCGTTCCCTGGAGGTCATCAACCGCGCCCACAACCGTGGCCTCGTGACGAAGTCCAACCTGATCCTAGGCATGGGCGAGACGAAGGAAGAAGTTCAAGATGCCATCAAGGACCTAGTGGATGCTGGAACGGACATTCTGACGATCACCCAATACCTGCGCCCATCCCCGCTACACCACCCCATTGAACGTTGGGTGAAGCCGGAGGAATTCATGGAGCACTCCGAGGCTGCATACGACTTGGGCATCAAGGCCGTCATGTCCGGCCCGTTGGTACGCTCTTCCTACCGCGCTGGGCGCCTGTACGCGCAGGCCAAGGCCGCTCGCGGAGAGGAACTTCCCCAGAACTTGAAGCACCTCGCCGACAAGCTGGAAGGCACCACCTCGCAAGAGGCCTCCACGCTGCTGGACAAGTATGGTGCGTCCGAGGAAACCCCGGTGTCTGCCACGCGCTAGGGCTGTATGGGCGGGCTCGGCGGCTGCTCTTCTGCGTGCTTTTGCCGCTTGGGTTCGCCAGCTTCCGGTTGGTGCTAGCTTCCGGTTTTTGCAGGGGCCGCTTGGCGCCTTTTCTTTTTATATTGACGCCTCCCCGACTTCCCCGAGCTCAGCCGAAGCCGGGGTGTTTATCGGTTGTCGCAACGATGTTCTATCCTATGAAGCATGGCGAAGGACATCCGCGAAAAGGAAAATCAAAAGGCAGCTAAGGCTGCGAAGAAGGCTCAGCGCAAGCAGCAGTACTCCCAGATGTGGCAGGCCTTCAAGATCCAGCGCGAACGGGATAAGAAACTTGTACCGTTGATGCTGGTGGCGTTCCTCGTGCCGATCGTCGTCTTACTGCTTCTCAGCATTGTGTTCGGCTGGTGGTGGCTGAACCTCATTCTGGGTATTTTGCTGGGTGCTGTGCTGGCCATGGTGGTTTTCTCCCGTCGCCTGCAGTCTGGTGTGTATGACCAAATTGAGGGTGAAACGGGTGCCGCGGCTTGGGCGCTGCAGAATATGCGCGATGGCGTAGGCATGAAGTGGATTACGGAACCCGGCATTGCATCGAACACGCACATGGATGCTGTTCACCGCGTGGTTGGAACCCCTGGTGTGGTGCTGGTGGGTGAGGGTGCCCCTCACCGCTTGAAGCCAATGATGGCCCAGGAGAAGAAGAAGCTGGCCCGTATCGTGGGCAAGACCCCCATTTACGAAGTCATCGTGGGTGACGGTGAAGGCCAGGTTCCGGTCAAGAAATTGCAGAACCACATGATGCGCATGCCTCGTAACATCAAGAAGAACGAGGTTGAGGCCCTCAACAGCCGTGTGGAATCCATCTCTAAGTTGAACTCTCCACAGAGCGCGTTGCCCAAGGGTCCCCTGCCTAAGGGCGCCAAGGTTGCGGGTATGAACCGCCGTGCACGTCGCGCTGCAGAGCGTGGCAAGAAGGGCTAGGACTGGGTTGACGAGTCCGGCCCCAACGGTGTTATGCCGGGCCTCTAGGAGTTAAGCCGGTCCTCTTGGCCGTTAGCCCCAATCCAATGGCGATTCGCTAGGGGCCTCCAGGAGGTTAGGGCGGGCCCCGTAGCCAATCCACGCGAGCATTGACCGATGAAGCCAGCTCCAGTAGCCAATCGCCCAAGGCCCTTACCGAAGAAGCCAGCTCCAGTAGCCAATCCACGAGAGCATTTTTATGAGTCCCGCTGCAGAGATCACTGAATCATGAGCATTGAATTGCTCGGTACCATCCTGGTACTCAATGCTCTTGGGGTGTTCACCCCAGGTCCCGACTTGTTATTGGTTTTGCGCATGAGCGCCAAATCCCGCCCCCATGCTCTTGCCGCGGTGGCAGGAATCGTAACCGGCGCCACATTCTGGATCGCCCTCACAATTGCCGGTGCAGCAATTCTGCTCACGCGGCACCCGGGATTACTCACGCTCATCCAACTGGCCGGTGCAGCCTACCTGCTATACATGGCCTTTGGGTTGGCCCGTGTGGCCAAGCAGCAGTGGAATCAACCGGTGCAGGATATCGATATGGCGGAGATCCTCGGGACCCTCTCAGTCAGCTACCGGCAGGGCCTGATGACAAATCTATCCAATCCGAAGATCGTCCTGTATCTCACCGCGATCATCGCTCCGGCCCTACCGGCTGGTACTCCGTGGTATTGGAGCGTCATTCTTGGAGCTTTACTGGTGGTCGAGGCAGCTTTGGGATTTGGATTCGTGGCGTTTGTCGTGTCGACCGCTCGGGTACGCCGGAAGTTGCTTGGAGCAGGCCCCATTATCGACGCGATCTCCGCAACCCTGTTTGTCATCTTCGCCACGGTCTTGCTGGCGCGGACGTTTTCGGGTTAGACCCGGGTCTCGGTATGACCGCGCTTTGTGTGCGGCCTCTCCCAATGTCCGAAAGGCAGAACGAAACGACCAAAACCGCGCGTTTACTCATGGGCAGATCCCCTAATGCCCCGAAAAGCAGAACGAAACGACGAAAAACCGCGCGTCTTAGGTCATCTCGTTCTGCTTCGCGAACAACGGAGGCCAGCGAATGGCCAGTGAGAGGATCCTGAGGCGGGTGGCTGTGCCCGTGTGGTTAACGCACCCGCACCACTGCCGTGCCCGTGGCGCGGTCGTGCATGCCGCGACCGTCGGTGTCCTGAATAATCGGCGGGAACAGGAAGAGCGTGAAGAAGGTACGAACGAATGCACGAATGAATCCCACACGCTCGTTGGGCTTGTCGATACGCCCCACCCCGATGCCAACGACAGCATGTCCAGGGGATTGCGCGAACAACCACACAGAGACCGTGCGCCACACCAGGAACAACAGCCACGTCAGCGTGGAGTAGTGCCCCAGCACGTCAGTTTGCAGAGTGATCAACCACGCCAAGCCCATGCACACGAACCAGTCGATGAGCAACGCGGCCATGCGAGGAAATAACGTCGCCAGCGACCCCGGCCCCTCCTTGGGGATGCCGAACGATTCTCCGGGGTACGTGCTTACCTGCCCAGTGGCGTCATTTTCGCCGGGAAGTTGCGGGCCTTCCAGCCAAGATCTTTTCTCGCTCATAATGGTTCCTAGACTATCCCCCTCCCAACGAAAAGCACTAAAACCGACACGAACCCCCGGCATATGTGCGTATGCTTATATACGTAATTCCCGGCGGTGACCGTTCGCGGGCAGAGGGAGGCGTCGACACAAAGAAAACAACGGCGCTCCGCAGGCAACGTGATTGGTGGCCCGGAGGAATCGACAAAAGAGTTAACAACGCGGAAACACTAAGGTGACAGGCGAGCAACACAGTTTGTCTACACTGGTTTTTGCACGTTGCCGGTACCGCGAAGAATCCGCGGACAACCAGGCAGATCGAACGCAAGTTTTGCAACTGCACAGAACGGAAGAAGATTAACAGTGGCTTTTGAGACTCCCGCTGATGTTGTGAAGTACATCAAGGACAACGATGTGGAATTCGTCGACGTTCGTTTTACCGACGTACCGGGCACCGAACAGCACTTCACCATCCCGGCCAGCGCATTCGACGAGGAAGCAGCAGAGGAGGGTCTGGCTTTCGACGGTTCCTCCGTCCGTGGTTTCACCACCATCGAAGAGTCTGACATGAACCTGCTGCCGGATCTCGCCACCGCGAAGATCGACCCCTTCCGCACCGCAAAGACGTTGAACATGAAGTTCTTCGTCCACGACCCATTCACCCGCGAGCCTTTCAGCCGCGACCCACGCAACGTGGCCCGCAAAGCACAGGAGTACCTGACTTCCACTGGCATCGCGGACACCTGTTTCTTCGGCGCTGAAGCCGAGTTCTACCTGTTCGATTCCGCGCGTTACTCCGTGGACACCAACAACGCCTTCTTCGAAGTGGACTCCAGCGAAGGTTGGTGGAACCGTGGCGAGGAGTTCGACCTAGACGGTTCCCTGAACCGCGGTAACAAGACCCGCATGAAGGGCGGCTACTTCCCTGTCGCTCCATACGACCAGACCCAAGAACTGCGCGATCAGATGGCGCTGAACTTGGCGGAATCCGGTTTTGAGCTAGAGCGTTTCCACCACGAGGTGGGCACCGGTGGCCAGCAGGAAATCAACTACAAGTTCAACACGTTGCTGCACGCAGCCGACGACCTGCAGTCTTTCAAATACATCGTGAAGAACACCGCGTGGAACAACGGCAAGGTAGCCACCTTCATGCCTAAGCCACTGGCTGGCGACAACGGTTCCGGCATGCACGCCCACCAGTCCCTGTGGAAGGACGGCAAGCCACTGTTCTTTGACGAAAACGGCTACGCGGGCCTGTCCGACCTGGCGCGCTACTACATCGGTGGCATCCTGGAGCACGCGGGCGCTGTGTTGGCCTTCACCAACCCAACGCTGAACTCCTACCACCGTCTGGTTCCGGGCTTCGAGGCCCCAATCAACCTCGTGTACTCACAGCGCAACCGTTCCGCCGCGATCCGCATCCCGATCACCGGTTCCAACCCGAAGGCCAAGCGCATCGAGTTCCGCGCTCCGGACCCATCCGGTAACCCATACCTCGGCTTCGCAGCGATGATGATGGCCGGCCTGGACGGCATCAAGAACCGCATCGAGCCACACGCGCCGGTGGATAAGGACCTGTACGAACTGCCACCGGAGGAAGCTAAGGGCATTCCACAGGCTCCGACTTCCCTGGAAGCTGCACTCAAGGCTCTGGAAGAGGACAACGAGTTCCTCACCGAAGGTGGAGTGTTCACCGAGGATCTGATCGAGACCTACATCAACTACAAGGTTGACAACGAGATCATGCCAACGCGCCTGCGCCCAACGCCGCAGGAGTTCGAGATGTACTTCGACTGCTAGTTGGTTGGGGCGCTCCCCCTCGCATGCACGCTCGCACGCTGAACCCACGGTAGCCTTTGCGGTTGCCGTGGGTTTTGCAATTTCCGCCCCTCGCCTCCCTCCCTCGCCTCCGCATCTCCCCCTCCCGAGGCCGAATCAGCCTCGGCCGGGGTTCTTTTTTACCCGACCCCCTTGCCCCGCTCGCGCAAGCCCCCAATGGGTGGGCGCCTTACCCTGGGCGCACACTTGCCCTACGGATACCCCTAGGGGTATCGTTAACCGCGTTAGGGATAAACTCCGCCCTCGTCCTCCTACGAAAGGAATCCTCACCATGTGTCGTCCCATTGAATGCAAGAAGTGCGGCAAGACCACCTGGGCCGGCTGTGGCCAACACGTTGCTCAGGTAAAGGCAACCGTTCCCGCCGGACAGTGGTGCACCTGTGAGCGCTCTGACAGCAATTCCGGAGGCATCTTCGCGAGCCTGTTTGGTCACAAATAACCCCCATCCGATTCACCAGAAACGAGCCCACATCATGAACCAGCAGGCCGCCAATAACGAGCCCGTTCAAACCCGACCCACCGGGAACCAGCAACCCACGCACACCCAGCCCACCAACCCACAGCACACCACCCCCCAGCACACCGTCATCATCGGGGGCGTGGCCGGCGGTATGTCCACCGCCGCCCGCCTGCGCCGCATGGACGAAAACATGCAGATCACCGTGTTGGAATCCTCCGGCCACGTTTCCTTCGCCAACTGCGGGTGGCCCTATTACTTGGGCCAGGTCATCGAAGACCGCGATGCACTGCTGCTGCAGACCCCGGAATCGCTCAAGACTCGTTTCAATATCGATGTGCGGGTGAATTCCACGGCCGTGGCCATCGACCGGGAGGCCAAAACCGTTCGCGTTCAAGGCCCCGGCGACGGCGAAGGACAATACCCAGTCGACGGCGCAGGACAGTACCCCAGCACAGGCACGGAACGTGGCCCCGGCAACGGCGCAGAAAACGGTACTGAAAACGGTGCAGCAACCAACACCGAATACACCCTCACCTATGACTACCTCGTGCTCTCCCCCGGCGCGTCCCCGTTCGTGCCACCTATCCCTGGCATAGAGCGCGCCTACACCCTGCGCACGGTGGAAGATACGGACACGATCACGACGGCCCTTGCGGAAACCCAACCGTCCACCGCCGTCATCATCGGCGGCGGCTTCATCGGCCTCGAAGTCGCGGAGAACTTCGCTCACCGCGGCATCAATACCACAGTCATCGAGGCAAACCCGCAGATCATGGCCCCGCTGGATCCCGAAATGGCCAGCGTGGTTCAACAGCACCTGGAGGGCAATAACGTGCACGTCCTCACCGACCAACAGGTCAACACCATCACGGAAACACACGTCTGCACTGCCCAGGGCACGGAACTACCCGCGGACATCGTTATCTCCGCCGTCGGTGTGCGCCCGAATGACCAATTGGCCCGCCTGGCCGGCCTGACCGTCGGCGAGCGCGGCGGCATCGTCGTCGACGAGCAACTGCGCACCAGCGATCCGCACATCTTCGCCCTCGGTGATGCGGCCTTGAAGAAAGACACCCACACCGGCGCGGACACAATGATCCCTCTTGCTCAAACCGCCAACCGCCACGGTCGCCTGGTCGCGGACATCATCACGGGCCGCGCCGGGGATGGCATGGCCACAGCCCCCACCAAGGGCACGTCCGTGGTCCAATTGTTCGGCCTCACCGCCACCGCCGTGGGGTGGAACGAGAAGCGCACGGTCGCCGAACTGGGCGGCGACGGCCCCTTCGATGTGGTCCACCTGCACCCCTTGAACCACGCGGGCTACTACCCCGGCGCCACCGCCTTGCACATGAAGCTGATCTACCGCACCGACGATTACCGCATCCTGGGTGCGCAGGTCATCGGCGAAAACGGTGCGGATAAGCGCATCGACGTCATCGCCACCGCCATGCACGCAGGCCTCAAGGCCTGGCAGTTGGCCGATCTGGAGCTGGCATATTCCCCACAGGTCGGCTCCGCCAAGGACCCGGTCAACCTGGCTGGTTTCATCGTGGACAACCGTCGCAACGGGCAACAGTCGGTGCAGTGGCACCAGGTCGAACAGCTCCAACAGGATGGCTGGCTGGTCATGGATGTCCGCACCGCTGGCGAGTTCGCCGCCGGTGCCATCCCAGGCGCCGTCAACATTCCGGTCGACGAGCTTCGCGATCGCATCGCGGAGATCCCCTCCGGCACCAAAGTCATCGCGCAGTGCCAGGTGGGGTTGCGCGGTAACGTTGCCACCCAGTTGCTGCGCGCTCACAACGTTGAAGTCGCCAACTTGGACGGCGGTTACCTCACCTGGAGCTTCGGCCACGCGACTCGCTAGACCATCGCCTCTTTTTCTTTATCTCGACGCCCTCCTGCTCCCCCACTTCGTTCAACAATAGGGGTGGAGTGCCGCCGCCATTCGGGGGCCCGCATGGGATTTCGGTAAAATCTGGAACATATATGCCACCGAACCCCAACGAGAGGCGTTGATGACCACCATTGACTTCAATGCGGACCTCGGCGAAACCACCGCGGGTAACCCCGTCGCGGATGATGCTGCCATGATTGAGCTGATTACCAGCGCGAATGTCGCTTGCGGCTTCCACGCTGGTGATCCGCACGATATCGCCAAGACCGTTAAAGCTGCGGCCACCGCGGGCGTGACCGTGGGAGCCCACGTGGGCTACCGCGACTCCGCGGGCTTCGGTCGTCGCTTCATGGATTATGCCCCCGGCGAGCTCGCAGATGAGGTGCTGTACCAAATTGGCGCGCTCGATGCCCTAGCACGCGCTCATGGGGCCACCGTGCGGTACGTCAAGCCCCACGGCGCGCTGTACAACACGATCGTTCACCACGAGATTCAAGCCCAAGCCGTCATCGATGGAATCAAGGCGTTCTCCACTGACCTGGCCGTGATGCTGCTCCCCGGTGGCGTGGCCATCGACAAGGCGCAGGCCGCCGGCCTGCGCGTGATCCGCGAGGCATTCGCCGACCGCGCATACAACCCCGACGGAACCTTGGTATCCCGGCGGGAGCCGAACGCGGTGCTGCACAGCGTAGACCAGGTTGTCGATCAAGTTCGCCAGATCGCCCAATCGGGTGCTATCACCGCCACGGACGGTTCTACCGTGCAGGTAGACGCCGAATCCGTGTGTGTCCACGGTGATTCCCCCGGCGCACTACAGATGACCCGCGCAGTGCGCGAGCAGCTGGCAGCGGAGGGCGTCGAGTTTAAGAGCGTTCTATGAACCAAGAAGAAGTGACACAGCAAGGCCAAACAACGAAGGCCACCACACCTGGAACCACAGAACCCGTAATTCACCGCGTGGGTACCCGTGCAATCCTCGTTGACGTGCCGGACCTCACCACCGTCATGGCGTGGCACTCGGCGCTCGTGGCATCCCCGCTACACGGCCAAATCGACTGCATCGCCGCAGCTCGCACCGTGTTGGTGGTCTTGGATTCGCCACGCTCAGCCAAAGATGCCGCGACCAAGCTGGCGAACTTTTCGCCCGCCAGCGCCACTCAGGCCACGCCACGCGACATCACGATCAACGTGTGCTATGACGGCGAGGATCTACAGGAGGCCGCCGAGGCCGCAGGCATGACCGTCGACGAACTCATCGACTGGCACACCTCCACCACCTTCGTAGGTGCGTTCGGCGGATTCGCTCCGGGGTTCACCTACTGCGTGCCAGAAGACGGTTCCCCCCAGACGTTGGACATGCCGCGTAAAGCCACCCCGCGCACCTCGGTGCCCGCGGGTGCGGTTGGATTAGCTGGGGAGTTCAGCGCAGTGTACCCACGCCAGTCCCCCGGTGGCTGGCAGCTCATCGGCACCACAACCGATCCGATGTGGGATAGCGCGAAGGACAATCCAGCACTCATCGCCCCCGGCGATCGCGTGCATTACCGTGCCGTGGAGACCCTCGAAGAGCGCCCCGAGCAAGCCGAGGCAGGAGCCACTGACCTGCCACGATCTCGGCCAATGCTACGCGTGGACGAGGCCGGTATGCAGACGTTAATTCAGGACCTCGGTCGCGCCGGCAACGGCGGGCTGGGCGTGACCACGTCCGGCGCCGCCGATGAGGCCTCGGCCCGCGCAGCCAATGCCGCCGTGGGTAACGAAGCCACGGCTGCCGTGCTGGAAAACATCGGTGGCATGCAGATCACCGCCCTGGCCGATTCCGTGGTTGCCCTCACGGGTGCCGAAGCCCCGGCCCGCATCGGTAACCGCCCCATCCCCCTAGCCATGCCCGTAATGCTACCGGCGGGCAAAACCCTCGAGGTACAACCCGCCACAGTCGGCATGCGGTCCTACCTAGCGATTCGTGGCGGCGTTATCGAGCCACTCACCCTGGGTTCTGCCTCCGCCGACCTATTGTCGGGATTAGGCCCGCAACCGCTGCAGGCCGGTCGCGTATTGCGCAGCCAATTCGCGCCAACCACGTTCGTGGATAACTCCCGGTTAAACCCGCTGCTGGTCAACCGCAAGCACCGCGTGGATATCCGCGTGGTTCCCGGCCCTCGGGACAGCTGGTTCGCCGACGGCGTGGCCCCACTGGAAGCGCAACAATGGGTGGTCACGGCGGCGTCGAACCGCATTGGACTGCGCCTCGACGGTGTGCCCATCGAGCGAACCACCACCGGCGAGCTGCCCAGTGAAGGCATCGTCGCGGGCAGCATCCAGGTGCCGACCAATGGCCTACCAGTGGTGTTCCTACGCGATCACGCGGTCACCGGTGGTTACCCAGTCATCGCCACAGTTGTGCACGAAGACCTCGACATTCTCGCCCAACTTCCGCCCGAGGCCCTGATTAATTTCATCGCCGTTGACCCAGATACCCTCCAGCCGCTGCAAGGATAAGGACAACACTTTCACCATGACCAACGATTCAACCCTCAACCTGCACAGCGTTCTGATTGCCAACCGTGGCGAAATCGCCGTGCGCATCGCCCGTGTAGCTCGGGATCTGGGCATTCGCTCCATCGCCGTTTACTCTGAGGCCGACGCCGGCGCGCTGCACACCCTCGTCGCCGACGAGGCCTACGCCCTGCCCGGCAACACCTCTGCCGAGACCTACATGAACGTGCCCGCCCTGCTGGACATCGCAGCCCGCGCAGGTGCCGATTGCGTGCATCCTGGCTACGGTTTTCTCTCGGAGAACTCCAGCTTCGCGCGCGACGTGGAAGCTGCCGGCCTGACGTGGATTGGCCCCACCCCAGATTCCATCGATCAGCTGGGTGACAAGGTCTCCGCTCGCAAGCTGGCCACCGAAGCCGGCGCACCTCTAGCGCCCGGTACTTCCCACCCCATCCACGACTGGCAAGAGGCGCGCGAGTTCGCCGAAGAACACGGCATGCCCATCGCCATCAAGGCAGCATTCGGTGGCGGCGGCCGCGGCCTGAAAGTCGTGGAACGCATGGAAGACATCGAGGATGCCTTCGTCTCTGCGGGTCGCGAGGCTAAAGAGGCCTTCGGGCGCCCCGAGTGCTACGTGGAGAAGTTCCTCATGCGCCCCCGCCACGTGGAAGCGCAGGTCTTGGCCGACGATCACGGCAACGTCGCCGTGATCGGCACCCGCGACTGCTCCACCCAGCGCCGTTTCCAAAAGCTAATCGAGGAAGCTCCGGCGCCATTCCTCACCGAGACCCAGCGTTCCTCCATCGTCGAAGGCGCCCGTCGCATCTGCCGCACCGCTGGGTACCGTGGCGCCGGCACGGTTGAATTCATCGTGTCCGAGGACGGCACCGTGTCCTTCCTCGAGGTCAACACCCGCGTGCAGGTGGAGCACCCCGTCACGGAAGCTGTGACCAGCGTGGACATCATTGCCGAACAGTTCCGCATCGCCGCTGGCCTGCCGCTGTCTTTCCAGGGCGATCCGCAGTCCAGCGGTCACGCTTTCGAGTTCCGCATCAACGCCGAAGACGTAGCTCACGGATTCGTCCCCAGCCCCGGTGTAGTCACCAAGTTCGAGGCCCCCACCGGCCCCGGCGTACGCGTGGATTCCGGTGTACGCTCCGGATCGGAGATCCCCGGTTTCTACGATTCCCTGCTGGCTAAGCTGATCGTGTGGGGCCCAACCCGCGAAATCGCACTGCGCCGCGCCGCCAGTGCGCTGGCGGAGTTTGACATCGCCGGAGTGCGCACTGTCATCCCATTCCACCGCGATATGATTGGTAACCCAGCACTGACCGCCGCAGACGGCCAGCTGGGTGTATACACCGACTGGGTGGACAAGGAATACAAGCCAGGCACCGGCATCACCTTGGGCCACGGCGTGGACATCGAAGACACCTACACTGAGCGCCAGACCCTCGTGGTGGAAATCGACGGCGAACTGCACCGCATCGGCATTCCAATTGGCCTGCTGGGCGGGGCTGGTAGCGCGGGCGCCGCGGGTGCCGGTGGCGCCGCTGGTGCTGGCGCGGCCGGTTCCCCGGGGTCCACAGGGGACTCTGGAGACGTCGCAGGCGGAGTGACCTCCCCTTACGCCGGTTCCGTGGTGGCGTGGAAAGTCATCGACGGCTCTTTCGTGGAGAAGGGCGACGCAATCGCCGTCATCGAAGCGATGAAGATGGAATCCACGATTACCGCCAACTCCACCGGTCGCGTAAGCATCAAGGTCCAAGCTGGCGAGAAGGTAGACCGCGGAACAGTGCTGGCCGTGATCGAGGACTAATCCCTCACGCACCTGTGCCACACACCTGTCCCTCACACACCTGTGCCACACACACCGACGCCCCACGGATTCCCTAGCTCAAGGATCCCAGTGGGGCGTCGAATGATAAAGAATTAAAAATGCGTGCTTCCAGCACCTAGCGCACAGACTAGGAGGCTAGCCCAATACAAAGGCTAACCCCACAGTGCCGACAGGCCGGTGAGGGACTTCACGCCCATGAAGATGGTCAGCAACCATGCCGCTGCACCGATGACCAGCAGCCACTTAGGGTACTGATACCCGTGCAGCAAGTCCTTGCGCTTCGCAGCAACCCACAGTACAAGGGCGAAACCGACCGGCAGGATCAGTCCGTTGAACGCGCCAGCGAAAACCAACAGGCCCTGCGGAGTCTGGTTGAGCACCAAGTAGATAACCGTACACACCAAGATGAATACGGCAGTGGCGATATTGCGGTACTTCACGTTGGTGGTTTGCTTGGTCACGAATGTGATGGAGGTATAAGCCGCACCAATGACGGAGGTCAGAGCGGCAGACCACAGGACCACACCAAACGCACGTAAGCCGATGTCACCGGCTGCGTGGCGGAACGCATCCGCGGCTGTGTTCTGCTGGGCCAGGGTTACACCGGTTGCAACCACGCCCAGGATGGCTAGGAACAGCAGTACGCGGAGGATACCGGTAATGACGATGCCCAGGACGGAAGCACGAGTGATGTCCTTGACGGCTTCTGGCCCCACATGTCCACTATCAATCATGCGGTGCGCGCCGGCGAAGGTGATGTAACCGCCCACGGTGCCACCAATGAGGGTGGTGATAACCAAAAAGTCGACCTTTTCCGGCATGACGGACTGCTTAAGGGCCTCACCGACCGGCGGGTGCGCAGTGATTGCCACGTACAGCATCAGCAGAATCATGACAGCGCCCAGCAGAACAACCAAGCGGTCAAGAGCCATTCCGGCTTTCTTGGACGAGAAAATCAAAATGGCAATGACGGCGGAAATCAAGCCACCGATTTTGGCATCGATGCCGAACATGGCATTCATGCCCAAGCCCGCACCGGCGATGTTACCAATGTTGAATACGAGGCCTCCGATGAAAACCAACGCGCCGAGGAACCAGCCGAGGTATGGGACAACGGTATTACCCAGTTCGTTTGCGCGCTTGCCGGACACGGCCAATACGCGCCACACGTTCAGCTGAATGGCGATGTCCACAATGATCGACAACACGATCGCGAAGGCGAACGCAGCGCCCATCTTCACGGTGAAGACGGATGTCTGGGTCAAAAAGCCCGGACCGATCGCGCTGGTAGCCATGAGGAACATAGCGCCCAGGATGGAAGCGCGGCCCGCCGCCGCCTTCACATTGGCAGTGGGGGTCTGCTCAGCGGTGGTTGCCTGCCCGTCGACCTGGTGCGAGTCGTTGGACACGGGGCGCGCCGGAGAACTGTTATTCTCCATATTCTCCTCCTACTGTGAGAGAAAGGTGAGGCCTTCAAAAATGTTCGGTTAATACTAAACGCTGAATATCCGCAAGCACAACGCAGTTTGACGCGGACCTTCGCGGCGCCTTGATCTTTCGGTGAAAGGGCAGTCCAGTTGAGTTGAAACCTTATTCGGACCTGCCCATACTGGAATGATGAAAACGTCCGAGGCGAACACCCCCACATACCCCGTAGGTCAAGACCCAGATCGTTGGAAGATCCTCAGTGTGGTACTCGCGGCGATCTTTATGTCGTTGATCAGTGTGTCCATTGTCAACGTGGCTTTACCATCAATCAAGGCCGGTTTGAGCGCCGACAACTCGGCGATCCAGTGGGTGCTTTCGGGTTATGCGTTGACCTTTGGCGTGGTTCTGGTCGCCGCGGGGCGCGCCGGTGATTTACTCGGGCGCGGGGGCATGTTCTTGGTGGGCATCATCGTGTACACCACGTGTTCCATGGCCGCCGGTTTTGCTCCCCATGCCGACGCCCTGAACGCTGCACGATTCGCCCAAGGCGTGGGGGCCGGCCTTCTCAACCCGCAGGGTGTGGGCATGATTCAGCAGTATTTCCAAGGCAAGGAGCGCGGCCGGGCTTTTGGTTATTTCGGGTCCACCGTGGGAATTGCCGTGGCCGTCGGCCCCGTCCTGGGTGGTTTGCTCATCAAACTGGGCGGCCCCGACTTGGGCTGGCGCCTAACATTCCTTGTTAATCTACCTTTCGGAATCCTCGCGGTGATCCTAGGGTTGCGGTGGTTCCCCCGCCCTCTGCTGGCTAGGGTGCGCGATCCACACACAGGCAACCCCATCGGCCTGAGGCGCACTATTAAATCTTTTGACCCCCTGGGTGCACTACTTTTGGGTGCGGCCGTTTTGGCAGTGCTTATTCCTTTTGCAGAATCAGCAGTTTCGCCCGCAGTCTGGGTCCTGCTGCCCATTGGTATAATTTTGGTTTTGGCGTGGGTGAAGTGGGAACGTCGAGTTGAAAATGCCGGGCATTCTCCCATGGTGAATCTGGATATCTTCACACACACCAGCTTCCGCAATGGCGCCTTGCTGGCAGCCCTTTGGTTTGCAGGAATCACCAGCATCTGGGTGCTGTTGGCACTTTATTTCCAGAACGTCCTAGGCCACTCCGCACTCGTAGCCAGCGTCGTGGGCATTCCAGCCGCAATATCCAGCGCATTTTCGGCGAACTGGGCCGGCAAACACGTCACTACAAAGGGCCGGCCCATCGTCATGGCTGGCATGGTGATGGTGTTGATTGGGCTCGGGCTAACCATCGGCATCGTCTTGGCTGTCGATCGCTGGGGCATCTCCGAATGGTTCTTGGTGCTCTCTTTGACCCTCGTTGGCGCGGGACAAGGTGCTGTTATTAGTCCTAACCAGACACTTACGTTGGCCGATGTTCCGCTCTCCTATGCCGGCTCGTCTGGGGCGGTATTGCAAACTGGCCAGCGCATCGGTACCTCCGTGGGCTTGACGGTGGTCACCGCAATCACCTTCGCAGTGATGGCTTCTAACCCCCCAGCTGCAGGTATTGCTGCGGGTTATGGCGCGATCATGGCGGTGTGCCTAGCTGCGTTTGTGGTTGGTGGTATCGATCTACGACAGCGTCGCAGTCACCCCAACTAACCCCACTTACCCCCGTTATTGAAATGAGTTGTCATTTAATCGCCAGTTTCCCTTAATCTTGCATTCGATAACAATTATCGATAAGGAGATTGATTAATGCCTCATAGCTCTCGCTGGCCGCGTCGCGTGCTAGCCGTCGCGATCGCACTGTCCACACCTGCGGGCCAGCATCTCACCGCCGTTGCGGGCCCCGATGACCAGAAAATCGTCATGTCCGAGGGCCACGTTGATTCCCCAAAGGCATTCTGGGATAAGGGTCAGAACAACTTCACCCTGAAGTCCAGCTACGGTGATACTTCTCCGGTGGATGAGACCGTATCTTGGCTGCCGCACTACTACCTACAGCGCGGCAGGAACAAGTCCGAACAACAGCAGTTCATTCGCCTCGTGACCGATGAACCCGGTGAAGAGATTCTGGGCAAGCCCGGACAACCTTTGTTCTGGGCTCAGGCTGTCCCAGCCGATCTGAAGAACATGCTGTGGCAAGGTTTTGGTGCAGATACGAACATCCCGGTAGAGCGGTTCCGCGATGGTAGCTTCCAGCTGGACTTGGTGGATTTCCAAGGTCCCGGTGATATGACGTTCTCCCGTGGCGGCGAAGGCTTCCCCGTGGCGAACCTTCTCAGCAGCGTGCGCAAGGCCAACCGCTCCATCTGGTTAACCGCGGGTGACCACAGCCACAATGACACCACGTTCACCAAGCCAGGTCGGTACGTGATGAAAATGTCGGCGTCGGCCCGAGGTAAAGACGGCAAGCTAATCCAAAGCCCTGCGCAAACGGTAACGTGGCAGGTCGGTGGCACCAAACCATCATCTAAGAACATCGGGGATGTCAAGAAGGCTTTCGACGCCGCTGCCTCCCACGGCTCTCAGACCGCCACCGGTGCGAAGCTCTCCATCGCCCCGGCCCAGCGTGAGCACATGAGCACGTTGACGTTCGCCACCGGAAATGCTGGCGATAACGGGACTGCCGTGTTCTACATCGACGGTCACTACTTGGCGGAAGTACCGGTCAAGGCCGGTATGGCGGAATGGGAGGAAATGCTGGGAGCAGGCACATCCAGCTACCAAGTTGTGTACGTCCCCAGCGCACAATCCGTAAGCAAACCCTGGGTGTCCGCGCCTCTAAGCTACGACGCAATGGGTGCTGCAACCACGGGTGAAACGACCAAGGCTGGCACCTTCCCCACAGCCCCAACCCGTCCAGCCAGCCCTACCCTGGCGCGCAACGACTACCGGCCCACATCCAATGATGTGCACATCTCCAACAAGCAGGGATCCGCATTTGACGAGTTCGATTCCCTGACGGTTAAACCAAAGGATGATTCCCTATCGCTGCACGTTGTGGGCGGATTGTACCGTCCCGGTTCCCACGCGCCGAGCTGTGAAGTGGATTTCGTTTCCACCCCGGCCGACCGCACGGGTGAATACGATGCCGATTGCGCAGGTAAAGACCTAGAGTGGCGCTTAACTGTTGTGCCACAATCCTGGGTGAAGCCAGGTGCAACAACCGTGAAGGTGGATTCTAAGGCTAACGCCCCATACGCACTCAACGGCACCGCCCAACTGGGCAACGCACAATCCGCGGCCCCATCAGCCCCGGCCGAAGAGCCCAAGGCGGAGGATTCCGCAGCGGTTCCGAACAAAACCCCCGTCACCCTGTCGCAGGGCCACGTGGACATTGCCCCAGCGCTCACCAAAGACGGACTGCGAGTAACCATTGGCGATGACACTCGTCAACACTCCACCACCTCCGTGGTGCGCGACCCCAAGGCCGTGACCTTGGAGGTCCGGGAGCAAGCTCGAAAGGTGCGCAAGGGCAAGGCCACGGAGGGTTCCGCGTGGGATTTCCTGGGTAAACCCGGCGAGCAATACTGGTTGCTGCCAGAAAGCCAGAACAAGTATTTGGTGTGGCCCGGTTTCTCGACCGAGCACCTCGATCGTTCCACGTTCCCCAAGGGAGTGGACTTCGAAATTGCCCCTGGCACGAGCCCTGCCGGTGCACAGTGGTTTGCCTTCAAGACCAGCAGCTTAGACAGAACCCCGCACTTCATCGCAGACAACACCAAGACCTTCACGTACCCCGATCCAGGTCACTCCCACATCAACTGGGTGTTCACCGCTCCGGGGAAGTACACCGTCAAGGTACGCGCGGTACCAAAGTCCGGCTCACCAGCCGAGCTGTCTCAGCCCACGCCGTGGGAGTTCATCACCTTTGATGTCAAGGGAACGAAGGGCTCAGCTGATAACGGCAACAACGGCGACAACGGTGGCAACGGTAACCCCAACAACCCCAAGCCACCGGCACAGCCCAGCGGTTCCAGCCAGGTTCCGTCCTGGGGCTGGGTGTTGATCGCCCTCGGTGCCCTCGGCGGTCTTGGCTTGGCGCTGTGGCCGATGATTTCCAAGTTCATCCGCTAGTGGGATCCACGCCGGTTCTGTTACACAGCTGAACCCCACCGACCGACTAAACCGATCGACCAATCGAGAACCGACTGGGAACTCCCCAGTTAGTTCTCGATTTCTTTAGTCTGGGCGATGGAATCGAGGATGTACTGTTTCACCACGGTGGCATCATTCGGCAAATCCTTCACATGCCGTCCGCCGTTCATGATGTCTGCGAAACGCGCGGGTACCTGCGGTTCCTTTCCTGTGGCCTCCACGATCGTCTCGGAGAATTTCACGGGCAGCGCTGTCTCCAACACCACGATGGGAGTATCCACCTGGTCACGGACGGCACGCGCAGCGTTCACACCATCGGCGGTGTGCGGATCGATAAACGTCTTCAACCGCGTGGCGGCGTCGGCAATACAAGCCACCCGATCGGCGTGCGTCGAGGAAGCAGAAAGGAAGCCATAACGCTCCGCGGCGGCTGCGAACACCGGATCTTGGGCCAAGCTAAAGCCACCCTGTTTAACCTGTACCCCGAACAGGTCGGCGGTGCGCTTGGCATCTCGTCCCAGCAGGTCGAAGATGAACCTTTCAAAGTTCGACGCCCGGCTGATATCCATCGACGGACTTGATGTGGCGTGCGTTTGTGCCGCCGACCGGACCGTGTAATCACCCGTACGGAAGAACTCGTCCAGCACGTCGTTTTCATTGGTGGCGACGATCAGGCGATCAATGGGCAGCCCCATTTGGCGGGCGATGTGACCTGCACAGATGTCTCCGAAATTGCCAGTGGGTACGGAGAAGCTGACCTTCTGATCATTGGAGTCCGTCGCGCGCAGCCAGCAGGCCACGTAGTACACAATCTGCGCCATGAGGCGCGCCCAGTTGATGGAGTTCACCGCTCCAATGCGATTGTCGCGCTTGAAATTAGCATCCGAGCTGACTTCCTTGACGATGTCTTGGCAGTCGTCGAAAACTCCATCGAGGGCGATGTTGAAGATATTCGGGTCATCCAGGCTGAACATCTGGGCTTGCTGAAATGGTGTCATGCGACCGGCAGGGGTGAGCATGAATACGCGGATGCCATCGCGACCGCGCATGGCGTACTCCGCGGAGCTTCCGGTATCACCACTGGTCGCACCTAAAATATTGAGGGTCTCCCCGCGGCGTGCCAGCTCGTATTCGAACAGCTCGCCCAGCAACTGCATAGCCATGTCTTTAAATGCGGCGGTAGGCCCTTCGGACAGGTGACCCAGCAGGATTCCGTCTTCTAGGGTGGTCAAGGGTACGATATCCGCGGAGGAGAACTTGTCCGTGGTGTACGCACGCGCGGCAATGGCCTCCAGATCTTGTGGGGGAATATCGTCGACGAAGAGTTTGAGAATCTCCGCTGCCAAGGCAGCGTAAGAGGTCCGCTCCGTGGTGTTCCCCGCCTGCAGTAATTCTCGCCACTGCGTGAGTATCTCATCGGTCAATTGCGGGTATTCCGCTGGAAGGTACAAACCACCATCTGGCGCCAAACCTGACAAAAGGATGTCGGTGAACGCTACCGGGGTTCTAGCTGCATCGCGCGTTGAAATGAAGTCCACGGTTGTTCATATTAATTGGTGCTTCATTTTCATAGGCCGTGACCCGCGGAAATGTTGCAACACCACATTGTTAGGTGGGCAATGTATTCTCCAATTGCATCCGACGTAGGCCCGCAAGGAACGACACTCCGGATTCGACCCACGCATCGCGAAGGCGTACCCTTATTGCAGATCAAATTTACGACATTTTTATAACTACTTTGCTGTGGGGCGGGGCCAGCAGTCCCTCGCATTCCCACACGGAAGGTCCACGATGATCGAAGAGACCCCCGCAGTAGTTGCCCAAGACCTCTCCCTCATCGGTGATGAAGGCCGGGTTTTTGGACCACTTAACTGCACCATCCCCGCAGGGGGACTGACCAATCTGACCGGCGCGGGCGGATCGGGGCGCACAGCACTAGCCCTCGTCCTCGCCGGTCGAATGAAGCCCACCGGCGGTGAACTCACCGTTGTAGGCGAAACAAAACGCGCACGTATCCAAAAGCGCGTTGCCGTGGCCGGAATCGAGCAGATCGATCTGCTAGAACGTTCCGTGACGGTTCGCGATGTCCTCAATGAGAATCGCTCATGGGAGCGCCCATGGTGGCAATTCTTCCGTCGCGCCACTGAAGAAGACCTGCGATACTACTGTCAGGACCTCTACGGCGAACGCGATCTACCGCCACTCGACAGCTACATCTCGCAGTTACCCGCCCTGGACAAGTTGCTACTCCGCGTAGCCCTCGCCCTCAAACCAGCACACGGCCACGAGATCGACATGCTTATCATGGACGACTTGGAGCAAGTTCACCGCTTCGCCGATCGCATTTTCCTACTGCGCAGGTTGGAAGACCTGTCCCAGCACATGACCGTCGTCGTCAACTCCGTCAATCCCATCGACGACTGCGTTCATCCCCGGGCCGTCATCGAACTCAACACAAATGCTGGCCACTTCACTCCCACGCACACCGGCCTCCCCTCCACCGATCACCACTCCCCCGACCATGACGCGAACGGTAGCAGCGTGGCGGCGTCGGAAAGAAAGGAATAATCCATGCTCGCGGGATTGAAACTGAATTCGGAATTCCTCCGTCTCAAACGTAACCGACTCACGCGCGTCGCCGTGATTTTCCTATGCCTGATGCCGCTGCTGTACTCCGCACTGTACCTTGCGGCTTTTTGGGACCCTTTCAACAAGATCGACCAGGTGCCCGTGGCGCTCGTCAATAGCGACAAAGGCACAAAGGTCCAAGGCAAAGAACTCCGTGCCGGAGACCAAGTGATGCAGGGACTGGAAGATAACGACCGGATCCACTGGATCGTCACCGATGCCGAGGACGCACAGAAGGGCGTGGCCAACGGCAAGTACTACTTCTCCCTCGAACTGCCGGAGAACTTCAGCCAAGCAGTCGGTTCCCCCACGAGTGCAAACCCGGAAAAAGCTCACCTCATCAGCACTTATAACGATGCCAACGGATACCTTTCCACGGTCATCGGCCAAAACGTCATGCGCGAGGTACTCAACGTGGTGAGTGACAAGATCAGTGCGCAGGCTGTGGACAAGGTTTTGGTGGGCGTAATGGATGCCGGAAGTGGCCTTGAGCGCGCTGCCATTGGCGCAGGACAGCTAGCCAACGGTGCCGGACAGCTCAAGGATGGTTCCCAGAAGCTCAACGATGGTGCCGGCCAGCTGCAAGACGGTTTGGGCAAGGCGAAAGACGGATCCTCCAAGCTGCGAGATGGCAGCGTGCAACTGGAAGACGGCCTCAGCAAACTCTCCGACGGATCACGGCAACTCACCGATGGCACCGGCCAACTGGCCTCTCGAGTGGGTGAGGCCAGCAAGCAGATCGACGCCCAAAAGGGCAACCTCGACAAGCTAGCGCAGGCCACCGATACCCTCGGCACGGATGTGAAGGTCCTCGATGGGCACGCGCAAACCCTGCGTGCCGAGGCCTCCAAAGCATCGCAAAACCAAGCAGCACAAGCTCGCAACCTGCGTAAACAGGCCCAGGATTTGCGTGCGCTGAATATTCCTGCGGCCACGCAAGCCGCGGTTCAACTGGACAATGTGGCCCGTGGTCTGGAAACCCAGGGCTTGGGACCGCAGTCGGTGGTTAAGAACAAAATCGATGAACTGGCGGATGGTAGCGCCAACGCGAACTACCAGCTCAATAATCCCAACGCCCCCGTGCGCAGTGGCGTCAATAAAATTGCCGGCCTGCCGGCGCAGTTCACCCAGCTGAAAAACGGCGTGGACCAGATCAACGACGGTGCAATCAAGCTGCGCGACAACCTAGGCACTGCCCACGACGGTTCCGTGAAGCTGCGCGACGGCATCAGGGAACTCGATGACGGCAACGTGAAGCTACTGGACGGTGCTAATCGATTGAAAGACGGAACCTCCCAGGCTGTCGATGGCACCAAGAAGCTAGACGATGGAGCCAACCAACTTCACGACAAACTCACCGAGGGCTCCCAACAGGTGCCCAAGTGGGATTCGGGCCGGCGGATGCAGGCTGCCTCCACGATCGGTGGCCCCGTAGAGCTCGATAGCTTCAACGACTCGGGGCAGCAAACCTTCGGTGGCGGTTTGGCACCATTCTTCTTCAGCTTGGCGCTGTACATCGGTGGCATCATTGTGTTCGTCACGCTGCGCCCGCTGCAGGCACGCACTGTGAACTCGGGCGTGCACGCATGGCGAGCCACCTTGGCCGGATACTTGCCAGCGTTCCTCATCGGTATGGGCCAAGCGCTGATTATGGTGGCGGTCACGGTTTGGGCAGTGGGCCTGAAGCCGGATAACCTTCTGGGTCTTTTCGGGTTCGCGATGTTGGTCTCGGCCGTCTACATGGCAATCAACCAGATGTTCATCGCCATCTTCGGATCCGGGCCAGGCAAGGTACTGGCGCTAGCCTTCCTCATGCTGCAGATGGTCTCCTCCGGCGGCTTATACCCCGTGGAAACGCAGGACAAGTTCTACCAGTGGATCCACCCGTTCAACCCGATGACGTATGCGGTCAACGGCTTCCGGCAGATCACATATGGCTTCTACGATGAGCGATTGATTACTGCCATTGTGCTGCTGACGTTCATTGGCTTGGGTGCCCTGTTGCTCACCACGATTAGTGCGCGCAGGCAGCGCACGTGGACGATGAAGCGCCTGCATCCACCTCTGCCGGCTTAATGTGCACGGTGCCGGCCTGCGCACGGGAAGCAACTGCTATCGTGGTGAAAAGCAACATATTGAACAGTGTTTAACTAGCGAGAGGACGTGTTCGCTGTGACCACCACCCCAGAAATTCTTTCCATCGCGCGGGACAAAGTACTAGACCAGGGCATCGGGTTGAACTTCGATGAGACCCTCGAGGTTCTCAAGCTCGAAGACGAGCACATCGATGAACTGCTGGCCCTTGCTCACGAAGTACGCCTAGCCTGGTGTGGCGAAGACGTGGAAGTCGAAGGCATCATCAGCCTCAAGACCGGCGGCTGCCCCGAAGACTGCCACTTCTGCGCTCAGTCTGGTCTGTTCGAATCCCCCGTCCGCAATGTACAGCTGGATATAGCCCAACTGATCGAGGCTGCGAAGCAGACCCAGAAGACGGGTGCGACGGAATTCTGCATCGTCGCCGCCGTTAAGGGCCCCACCGAGGACCTCATGCAGCAGCTGGAAAAGGCGGTAGACGCGATTCAGCGCGAAGTTGATATCAATGTGGCAGCCTCCGTCGGGATCCTCACCCAGGAACAGGTCGATCGCTTGGCCGCAGCCGGTGTACACCGCTACAACCACAACTTGGAAACCTCCCGCAGCTACTTCCCCGAAGTGGTGACCACCCACACCTGGGAAGAGCGCATCAGCACACTGACCATGGTTCGCGATGCGGGCATGGAAGTGTGCTGTGGCGGCATCGTGGGCATGGGCGAATCGCTCGAGCAGCGCGCAGAGTTCGCCATGGATCTGCAGGAACTGGATCCCACCGAGGTCCCCCTCAATTTCTTCGATCCCCGCCCCGGCACCCCCTTCGCCAACATCGAACCCATGCCCGTCAACGATGCATTCCGCACCATCGGCGCGTTCCGTTTGGCGCTGCCCAAAACCATCCTGCGCTTTGCCGGTGGTCGCGAGCTGACCTTGGGCGATTTCGGTGCAGAAAAAGGCATGCTCGGCGGCATCAACGCGGTCATCGTGGGCAACTACCTCACCACCCTGGGCCGCCCCGCAGAACAGGACATCGACATGTTGGGCAAGCTGCAGCTTCCCATCAAGGCGCTCAACGCTACTCTGTAGCTCATGGAATCTGCGCCCAACTCCCTTGCCCAGGCCGTACTCTTAGGCGAGCCACTGGCCTTTGACATGCACTCCGGCCAGCCTCTTTCATCCCTCGACGCCACGCTGTCCCCCCGCCGCGGTGCCCTGCCTGCACCCTCGCGAGGCGCGCTGGCGGGCTTGGAGCCCCCGCGGTACTGCGGATTGTGCGGTCGTCGTATGAAAGTCCAAGTAAGCCCCATGGGTTGGAGTGCGGAATGCTCACGGCATGGCGAGTTCACCGCAGACGATATCTACGCGGCCGCGCAGCGTGACCGTGAAAAAGCTCTTCTCGAGGATCCGCTGGAAAACCCGCAGGAGGACCACGCCGCCCCGGCCACCTCGATCTTCACAGTAATGGGCGCGCTGGCCGCCCAGCACAACGCCATCAATTTAGGGCAAGGGGCGCCCGATGAAGATGGGCCGGAAGAGATGCGCCGCATCGCTGCCGACGGCATCATCGGCGCAAACACGTGCAACCAATACGGCCCAGCCCGGGGCATGGCCAGCTTGCGGGAAGCCATCGCGGTTGACCGCGCGAAGCGCTACGGTCATCAGCTAGATCCGGAAACGGACATCGCAATCACGGTGGGCGCCACTGAAGCGCTGGCCTCCACCATCTTGGCTCTCACCTCCCCAGGCAATGAAGTCATCGTCCTCGAACCGGCATACGATTCCTACCCAGCGGCCATTGCCTTAGCCGGGGCGGAGATGCGCGCAGTTCCGCTGCGCAAGGTGGAATCCAGCCGGGATTGGGAGCTGGACAGGGAGGCCATTGCCGGCGCCGTCACCCAACGAACGCGGATGCTAATTCTGAACACTCCGCACAACCCCACCGGGTATGTGGCGAGTAGCAGTGATCTGCAGTTCATTGCAGACTTGGCGATCCAGCACGACCTCATCGTGCTTACTGATGAGGTCTACGAACGGCTCGTCTTCCCCGATCCAGATACCTCGGATTCTCCCGACCAAGCCGCCGCACACATTCCTCTGGCAACTCTGCCTGGGATGCGGGAACGCACGGTGAGCGTGACCAGTGCCGGCAAGCTATTTAACGTCACCGGCTGGAAAATCGGCTGGGCGATGGGACCGGCTCACTTGATCGCACAATTAGAGGCGATCAAGCAATACCTCACGTTCACCGGCGCCACCCCGTTCCAACCTGCCATCACATGGGCACTCAACAACGCCGACGAGTGGTCGGATTCCTGGTGTAGCGCACTGCGCGAACGCCGCGACGAGCTCGCACAGAACCTGCGCGAACTAGGCATGGACGTCTACCGCGCACAGGGCACATACTTCCTGGTCAGCGATATCGCACCCCTGATTCGCGCTGATAAAACGAATGGGCATCACAACGCGGAATCCTGGTGCAAGGCTCTGCCGGAACTGGCGGGAGTCGCCGCCATCCCCATCAGCGCTTTCACCCATACAGAAGCCGGTCAGCGCGCCACGGAAACGCTGGTGCGCTGGACGTTCTGCAAAGCCCCGGATACCCTGCACGAGGCGATGACCCGACTGTGCGACTGGCTGGGAGCAAAGAATGAAAGCTAAGTTTTGGGCAGCCTGGGGCTTGGTCCACGCGATCATTGCCGTGCTGGCCCTACGGGGCAAGACCTCGGAAGATGTCACGTACTACTACAAGGGTCTGCACCCTTGGCAGTATCTACACCGGGACATTTACTTCAAAGGGGGCCCAGCCGCGCTGCAGGAATACCCCGACGCCGGCACGTGGCCGTTGCGCATCGTCGATGTCCTCACTCCGGACGACCCGGCATTCTTCCGGGTGGCGTTCGTGGCGACGATGGCCCTAGTCTCTGGACTGTTCACCTACCTTATCCTGCAGTTATCCCAGCACCATCCCCGCCCGGAGGGGCGCGAGCACTGGCCCGCGACCTTCTGGTTGTTATTCACGTGCGCTGCCTATCCGGTGATTCTTACCCGCCTAGACCTCGTCCCCGGTGTGCTGGTGGCCGTGGCCGCCCTGTGGTGCGCCACGCGCCCGCGGGTGGCGGCATTCCTGTTGGGACTCGCCACCATGTCGAAACTCTGGCCAGGTGTGCTGGCCGCGACATTCGTGGGTCACTGGAAATCCCGCGGCACGTGGGTGCGCTTAATCTGGTTCGCGCTGTCCTTGGTGACATTGGGCCTGGTCACGGTCGTGCTGTCCGGCCCTGCGCGATTGACCTCTCCCCTGTCCTACCAGGACGTACGTGGCCTGCAGATCGAATCCTTGGCCGCCACCCCATTCATCTTGGCCGCCGCGCTGCGCCCGTCGACTTGGCAGATTGAGTACGCCGCCAGCAAGTCCTATGAGATCTCCGGCCCCGGTGTAGAAGTTGGCATAGCTATCGCCAACGCCCTGACCGTCATGGTCCTGCTTGTAGCCATCGGTTTCGCTGGCTGGCGGTTTCTTAAAGATGACTGGTCCGGCGCATATGTGTTGCGGCTCAGCGCCGTTCTCATCATGCTTCTCATCGTGGGCAACAAAGTGTTGTCCCCGCAATACCTCATCTGGCTGGGCCCATTGGTCGCGGTGTTGCTAGCGACCCATTACACGCGGGCGGTATGGCGCGTTTCGGTACTGCTTTTGGTAGCGACGTTCCTTACTCTGCTGGTGTACCCCGCTACCTACACGCAGCTCACCGAGGGCCCCTCGCCGCTTGCTGCGCTGATCTTGGTGGCCCGCAATGTTGTGCTGTTGGGCGTGGCCGGAGCCGTCGGTTGGCTATTTTTTACCGACGCCTCACGCTCCCCCACTACAACGCCAGCACCCTAGACCTGCTCGAAAACTCTTGGCCTTTACTCGGATTCTTTTAAGATAAGGGTCATGCCACAACCACTACCCACATCACGTCGAAAGTTCACTGTGTTGCTCACAGTGCTGCTGATTGCACTGTTCACCGCGGCAATGATTTTTTCCACCTCCCTACGGCAGCCCGATATGCAGGCCAGCACTGGGCCGACCACAACGGAAAGCGAAAAAGACCGGTCGACGACGACTAAGGAAAAACACCACAAACAGGACAAAGGCGAAAGCGACCGGGACAACGCTAAGAAAGATCAAAAGAACCGGACCCGCTCCGCACAGGCCACCAATAATGCTGGTGCTGCTCCACATGGAGCCGGTGCTTTCAGCATGACCGGGCCTGCTGCTATTCATGGTGCGACGTACGACGTGATGCCATACCAGCTTCCTCTCAATCCCGCCGGCCCCCAAGCCACAATGGTCCGCTGGGTCGATGGCTTGGGAGTGTCCCCGCAACGCGCTCGGCAAGGAACCGTCTACGTCCTGGGGCACGCGTGGGGTTCCGCACCCCTAGTATTCAATCCCATCAGTGAAACCGTCACAGCGGCCGTCGACCTGAACAAGCCACCACGGATGATCAATGGCACGGACAATAAACCGGTAAAACGGTACGCCACAGGAACACTGAATGGCTCACGCATCACCATGCGGGATCACAGCGGACATGCCCGCACATGGCGGGTGACAAACAGTTGGCTGGTCGATAAGAATGAGGCAATCGTGGATCCCGATGTGATGGCGCAGCATCGACCGGGGCGGATCATCCTCATCGCATGCGCAGTCTCGGGTGTACAGGACTTGGGTTACAACGTGATCGTTGAGGGCACGCTGGCCTGATCACAAAGCCGACTCTTAGCGCAGGGCATTGCGAATCTTCGCCGCAGTCAGCGCGCAGGAAGCATCCCGGTCGTGATCCACGGGATAGCTCCGGCATACATCCGAACCGTGGGCGAGAACCATGAGCGTGGCAGCCGATAGCTCCTCGGCAAACGCTTCCTCATCTTCTTCCGTCGCCACCACGGTCACCGCGGGGCACGGTGAGATGTGCGGGTGACCGTGCATCGGGCACGCCCCCGCTGCGGCGAGGCGAACAACCGCATGGGCGGCAATACCCACGGCGTTGCGAGCCTCCACCAACTGCGCCACGCGCCGACGAAACTCCAGCATGCTGGGCATGGTCACGTGGTGCTCGCGCCACTTGGCCGTGGCATGCGCGCGGTCCAGCGCAGTTCCCAAGGCATCGGCGTAGTCGCGGAGCGCACACGCCAGTTGAGTGGCGCAGCCGGCGGTCTCGAGGGCGTCGTTAAGAACTTTGAGCCCTTCCCAGTGCTGTTCCAAATAAGCCGCACGGGCGTGCAGTGGCAGACTCGCCGTGCGCATACGTTCCCACACCGGAGAGCGCTGTAGCGCAGCCGCGACCATGTCTGTGGTCGATTCGACCATCGGTTGGACATCGCGGTAATCCGTGACGGTGTGGGGAACGTGCATGCGGGTTAGCATACCCTAACCCCGGCTCGTGGCGCTAGTCCGCGAACTCCAGCCCCACGTCCTCACCCCAGAAGACCCGGTCCACCACGCGACGAGACTTACGGGTTTTCTTGAGGTAATCATCCAGGAACTCCTGGGCTTGCTCCGGCGCCCAATGAGCGGCGGCCGCCACGTGCCGAAGGCCTTCACTGGGACCGGGTAGCTGGTCCTTGCGCTTACCACGTACTAAGACGATCGCATTGCGCGCGTTGGTGGCACAGATCCACGCTTCGCGCAAGGTGAGCGCATCGGCCTCACTGATGAATTCCATGGCCGCCAATTCGCGGAGGGATTCCAATGTGGAGGTGTTGTGCAACAGGCGGGATTTGTATCCGTGTTCCATTTGCAGCAACTGAACGGTCCACTCCACATCGGTCAACGCACCCCGGCCCAGCTTCGTGTGCGTATTGCGGTCCGCACCGCGCGGTAGGCGCTCGGAATCCACGCGAGCTTTCATCCGACGAACTTCCGCCACCGTCTGCCGATCCGCGCCACCGTCGGGATAACGGAACTCATCGATCATGCGCAGGAACTTAATGCCCAAGTCCTTATCGCCCGCGATCCACGTGGCCCGCAACAAGGCCTGCATTTCCCATACCTCGCCCCATTCGGAGTAATAGCGCCGATAGGATTCCATCGTGCGAACGACCGCGCCTTGTTTTCCCTCTGGTCGCAAGTCAATATCTACTTCCAACGGGGGATCTTGGGAAGGTTTGCCCAACCGGGCCCGCACCGACTCACAAATCATGGTCGCCCACTTCACGGCTTCGTTGTCCTCCACACCGTCTTCTGGCTCGGTCACAAACATCACATCGGCATCGGAGCCGTATCCCAGTTCTGCACCGCCCAACCGGCCCATTCCAATGACGGAAATTCTCGCCGGCGGGTTCTGCGCGTGTTCATCGGCCCACCAGCGGATTTCAGCAGCCAATGAGGCCTCCAGCACCGCGTCCCATACCAGAGACAGCGAGCGGCACACCTGCTCCACGTCCATGAATCCCAGCAGGTCGGCGCTAGCCACACGTGCCAACTCCGCGCGCCGTAAGCTGCGGGCGATACCAATTGCACGCTCGGGATCGCGCTGCCGGGCGACCGCAGCCACGAGCGAATTGGTCACAACCTCGGGTTCCTGCGCCAAGAATTTTGGACCGCTAGCACCATCGGACAGCAACTTGATGGAATCGAGAGAGTTCAACAACAATTCCGCCGCATAAGGCGAGGTCCCCAAGATGTACATCAGTCGTTTGCCCACGATGTTCTCATCACGCAGCAAGCGCAGGAACCAACTGCGGTCCTCCGCCTTCTCACTGAGTTTGCGGTAGTTCAATAAGCCCGAATCGGGATCAACGGTGCCCCCGAGCCATTCCAGCAGCGTGGGCAAAATAATCGCCTGCAACTTGTGCTTGCGGGTACTGCCGCTAGCCAAGGCCGTGAGGTGCTCAAACGCGCGGTCTGGGTACGCATAACCCAAAAATGCCAGCTGCCGTTTGGCCGCATCCGGGCTGAGGCGCACCGCATCGGCGCTCATCGCCACCACGGAGGACAGAAGCGGTCGGTAGAACAGCTTCGCATGTAATTGCTGAATCTGCTTGGAGGTGCGCTTGACCTCTGCTTGGAGTACCCCCACTGCATTATCTGTGGCGTCTGCCCGAAATCCAGCAGCCCTAGCGAGCCACCGCAACGGCTTCACATCATCTTCCGCCGGCAGCGTGTGCGTGCGCTTGAGGCGCTGCAACTGTAAGCGGTGCTCCAGCAACCGCATGAACTCGTAATTCTCTATGAGGTTGGCCCCATCTTCACGACCAATATAACCGGCTTGGATCAAGGCATGTAGCGCCCGCACGGTAGAACGCACGCGCAGTGATTCATCGGTGCGGCCGTGAACTAATTGCAACAGCTGAACCGCAAACTCCACGTCGCGCAGCCCCCCGGGTCCCAGTTTTAACTCCCGGTTGCGAATATCTTCTGGCACATTGTCGATGACTCGCCGGCGCATCGCCTGTACATCGGGGACAAAGTCTTCGCGCTCAGACGAAGCCCACACCTTCGGAGCGATCCCCTCGATGTACTTCTGCCCCAGTTCCAAATCGCCAGTCATGGGTCGAGCCTTCAGCAAGGCTTGGAACTCCCACGTTTTCGCCCATCGGTCGTAGTACGTGAGGTGCGAATCCAGCGTACGGACCAACGCCCCCTGTTTTCCCTCAGGGCGCAAAGCGGCATCCACCTCAAAAAACACGCGCGTGCCGATGTTGACGAACTCTCCCGCCCAGCGCGTTGCCCGGGCATCGGCGGGTTCCGCAACAAACACCACGTCTACGTCGGAAATATAATTCAGCTCCTGTGCCCCGCACTTACCCATCGCGATAACCGCCAGATCTGCGGGTGGCTGGGGCTCCTCGTCATCGGGCCCACCGTAGACTGAGCTACACGCTACAGCCAGTGCCGCGGTCAATGCTGCATCGGCCGCATCCGCCAGCGCTCTCCCCAAGCGCTCGAACGGAAGTTTCTCCTCATCCGAACCCCGCGTGGTGCGCAGCACAAACGTCCCCGCACAATCTATGGCTGCCACCCGCGCCAACAAACTGCGGTAGGCCTGCCGCATGGCCTTATCAGCCTCAGCCCCTTGCAGCCCAGAGCGGTATACCCTTTTTCTTTCCGACGCCCCGCTGTCCACCGGCAGAGCTTCCACCGAACGCAACATAATCTCCATCATGTCGTCACCCGAAGGCATCTCGAGGGCCAGCTCAGGCCATGTCGTTGGGTGGGCCACAATGTGGTCACCCAACATAGTGGAAGCGCCGAACAGTCCCAGCAGTCGACTGCGGAAAACCTGGTCCCCCTCCAGGGCGGTCATGAGGGAGGCCGTGGTGGCGTCGGTAATAGAATGCGCCTGCGGCATCTGCGCCACACCCCCGCCGGTACAGGCCGGTGGGTGCCACGAGAGGTCTGCACCTTCTTCCTCGGCCTCGTTGAGCGCGTGAACCAACCGGATCACGTTGTTCAACGCCAAGTCCGGATCGCCCGCAGTGGCTAGGCCCCACAGCAGCGGTGTTTTGTCTGGGTGATCCCACCCGAGTTCCGCCAGGTCCTCGGCGGCACGGGGATGGTTCAAGCCCAATTGACGCGCAGAGGGAACGTCGGAGCGTGAGGTTTTCGGGCGATGCATTGCTGGGGTCAACTCCTCTAACGGACCAAACGTGGGTGGGGCTTAAAAGGGCAGATTGTGCTCTAGCTCCCATGGGGTGATTTGGGATTGGTACTCGTGCCATTCGCGCCACTTATTGCGCAGGAAGAATTCGAAGACGTGCTCGCCCAGAGCATCGGCCACCAATTCCGAACGCTCCATTTCACGGAGTGCCTGGTTGAGGTCACTGGGCAGATCGGCGTACCCGGCGGCGATGCGCTCCCGGCGCGTCATGTGCGAGACGTCCTCTTCCGCAGGGTTGGGGAGCTCGTACCCCTCCTTGATCCCCTTAAGCCCCGCGGCCAGCAACACTGTGTACACCAAATACGGGTTGCACGCGCTATCTGGGCTGCGGATTTCCACCCGACGAGAGGCCGCCTTGTTCTGCGTATACATCGGCAGGCGGATGAGCGCCGAGCGGTTGGACGCGCCCCACGCTGCAGCGCGCGGGGCCTCGTCGCCCGAGGTAATGCGCTTGTAGCTGTTGACCCACTGGTTAGTCACCGCGCTGAGCTCCGAAGCGTGATGCAAAATGCCCGCGATAAAAGATTTGGCGGTGGTGGACAGGCGCAATTCATCATCGGGATCATGGAACGCGTTTTCTTCGCCCTCGAATAGGGACATGTGCGTGTGCATGGCGGACCCGGCGTACTCGGCGAAGGGCTTGGGCATGAAAGTTGCCCGCACTCCGTTGCGACGCGCAACCTGCTTGATGAGGTACCGGAAGGTCATCACGTTATCGGCCATGGACAGAGCATCGGCATACCGCAGGTCGATCTCCTGCTGGCCGGGCGCGGTTTCGTGGTGGGAGAATTCCACGGAGATCCCCATGCGCTCCAAGGTACTCATGGCCTGCGAGCGGAACCCCGGTGCTTCCTGAGACACAGCTTGGTCGAAGTATCCCCCCATGTCCGCGGGCACGGGATGTTCGGTGGTTGAGTTCTGCTTCAACAGGAAAAACTCAATTTCTGGGTGAACGTAGCAGGTAAAGCCCTGGTCGGCGGCCTTCTTCATTTGGCGCCGCAGCACCTGGCGGGGGTCGGCCCACGACGGTTGCCCATCTGGCATGACGATGTCGCAGAACATGCGGGCGGACAACTGCCCCTCCGGCGAGTCCGGAAACGGCATGATTTGGAAGGTGGATGGGTCGGGGCGAGCGATGTTATCCGATTCGGCGATGCGAGAGAATCCCTCGATCGCTGACCCGTCGAACCCGATTCCCTCTTCAAACGCCCCCTCGAGCTCCGCCGGAACCACCGCCACAGACTTGAGGTAACCCTGAATGTCGGTGAACCACAATCGAACGAAACGAATGTCGCGTTCTTCCAGCGTGCTGAGGACATATTCCTGTTGGCGATTCATGCAGCCCATTGTAGGGCACTGATCGGACAATGCCGGTGGCTATGGCACAATCTGCAGGCATGGCTAACCTTGAACGTTCGAACGGTTACTTGGTCCCCACCAAGCAACTGCGTATTTCCGACTTCCACCGTTACAAGGCCGAGGGCAAGAAATTCGCCATGCTGACGGCCTATGACTATTCCACCACCGTTTCTTTTGTCGACGCCGGCATCGAGCTCTTACTCGTTGGTGACTCGGCCGCCAATGTGGTTTATGGGTACGGGGCTACACAGAGTGTCAGCATGGACGAGATGTGCTACCTCGCAGCAGCAGTCGTGCGAGGTTCTGGTAATGCATTTGTGGTTGCCGACCTGCCATTCGGAACGTACGAGGCCTCGGACGAACAAGCAGTAAAGAGCGCGGCCGAGATGATGCACCGCTCAGGTGCCCATGCTGTGAAACTCGAAGGTGGGGTACGCATGGCCAGCCGTATTGAAGCCATTACGCAAGCGGGCATTCCGGTGTGCGCGCACATCGGTTTCACCCCACAGTCAGTCAACCAACTGAGTGGTTTCAAGGTACAAGGCCGTGGGGCTGGCGCCCAAGCTCTGATGGAAGACATGAAGGCCGTCGTCAAAGCCGGCGCCGACATGGTGGTCATGGAAATGGTGCCCGCGGATGTCGCCAAGGACATCACTGACGAGTGCCCAATTCCAACCATCGGTATCGGCGCTGGCCCAGACTGCGATGGCCAGGTCCTCGTGTGGCATGACCTAGCTGCACTGCCAGCCAATGGGCACCGCCCGAAATTCGCGAAACAGTGGGCGCAGGTGGGCCAGGACCTCACGCACGCGGCCAGCGAATACAAGCGCGAAGTGGCCGAGGGGACGTTCCCGGCCGAGGAACACTGCTTCTAAGGCCGACTACTAGTCGTCCTCTTCGTCGTAAGCATCCTGCGCAGCGGTGTTCTTGCGCGCAGTTTCAAGGGCAGCGGCGGCTTCCGCCTGGGTGTCGTAGGGGCCCATGCGGTTGGACCAAGAATCGGTCTTGCCTTGGAGAACTTCACCGGTTTTTGTATCGTAGTACCACTTATCAGTCATGGTTCCCGTTGATACCACAACACGGGCGGGCACGTCGGCGCGGCCGATTTAATCGGCCGGCCATGTGAACAGAATTTCCCGGCTGTCCACGTCCGCCGTCACCAGCGTGACCCTGACCGTTGCGGCTTCTTCTGGAGCTCCGTCAGCGCCGTTACCACGGCAAGGCGCGATCACCGGAGGGTTTTCCACGAAAACCGTGGAGGTCGCCGACCGATCGCTGTTGTCCTGCGCAGACGAAGCATGCAACACCACTGCGGTGAAATCCTGTCCGACCCAGGGGTGCAACACCACGGCCTCCGTGAGCTTGAGGCAGGCCTTATCCACCTGGGATGCCAATGCCCCGCTGGACTTCATCGTCTCTAGCACCTCCGGAATGCGTGAACGCACCCAGTCGGGCACTTCCCTGCCCTCCGCGATAGCCAAGCACACTTCGGTTGCAAAGCGATCCACCAACCGGCGTAGCGGCGCAGTCACGTGTGCGTAGTGCCCACCAATTCCCGAGTGGATCGCGGCTTCCTCGTTTTCGCCACTACCCAGCGCCTGGTAACTCGCACCGCGGAGCAAGCTTTGGGCGTCGCGCATTAAAGCCATTCCCTGTGGCGTAGAAGCGTCCACTTCCGCCAACAACTCCCCTACGGAGCGATCCCCACGTTCGTATCCCAAAGCTGCCGCCGCGGTATCGAACTTCGCCAGAGACTTCTCGTCGGCTGGGGGCAGTGTTCTTAGAATTCCCACACCAGCTTCCACCATCATGCGTCCCGCACACATACCCGCCATTAGGGAAAGCTCGGCGTTGTAATCATTCATCGACTGACGCGGGTCAATACTCAGGTGGAATGCACCTGCTTCTGTGTCTTCAGCGTTTTCCACCGAGATGCTGGGCACCCGCAGGTTGATCGCTTGGCGGCGCAGATCGGAGCCCTGCCGGGACCGTCCCACATCCGGTAACAGGGCGATCGAGGGGTGCAGCTTCCCGGCGCGCAAATCCTCTTCCACCCCGTTGTAATCGAACCGGGCCACGGAACGCACCAGGCATCGCCGCACGGTGAAGTTCTCAACCTCGCCCTCAGCGGTCACCAGCATGTCCCACACCACTGCAGGACGGTCTTGGTTCGGCAGCAACGATGCACTGTTTTCCGATAATTCTTCCGGATGCAAGCGGACCGGCCCATCGGGTACGTAGATGGTTTGACCACGCCGCAGGGATTCGGCTTCCACCACCCCGCCTGGTTCGACGAATGCAGCCACGTCCGCGATGGCATAGCGTACCCGCCACGCTGCGGTTTGCGCTGCTACCCCTTCCGCAGGCTCGATGTGTACCGCCTGGTCCAAGTCCATGGATCCGGCTGGATCAATGGTCACAAAGGGCACGTCACGCATATCCTGCCGTCCCTCCGGCAATCGATCGCCGGCCTCAGCAGCAGCCTGGCGGACCGCCTCGGGGAAGTCATCCGGCAAGGAGAACTCGTGGCGAATATCACTGAAGTTAAGTGCGGCGGCAAAAAGTTTCATGCTCACCACAATGGCACACTCAGCGCCGGCGTGAAGGCGCGCCCAGCTGGTCTTAAAAAAACACGTTGTAGGTCGAGACAGCCTATGAGCCGGATTCTGTCTATCCACCCCCTCCCCGAGGGGAAGACGTGGACGAGGCGATCATCCATCTGTGCCGACCATCGCTGGTGGCCTCAAGCGGTCTACCTATTCATCACACGGGCGGGCCGCCCTCGAACTCGCTCGCACTATCAACCCGAAGACTGCAGTGCAAACACTTGACCTTGCTCCCGGTGGGGTTTACCAAGCCACCCCAGTCACCTGAGGTGCTGGTGCGCTCTTACCGCACCTTTTCACCCTTACCCGCACGCCCGAAGGCGCCAGGCGGTTTGTTTTCTGTGGCACTAGCCCGCGGGTCACCCCGGGTTGCCGTTAGCAACCACCGCGCCCTATGGAGTCCGGACTTTCCTCCGCGCCTGGCCTTTCCGCACTAAACGGCTGGTTCCACGCGCCGCGATCACCCGGCTGTCTCGACAGAAGTTAACCCTACCCCACCAAATAGTGCGTATCGTTGACTGCCCGCACCAATGTTGCTGCGCCGCCATAGAATTCGGCGATGGACAAACTGGCCAGATCAAGGTGCACGGTCCGGTAGACCTCACCCCCGGCATTCATGGCGTAACGCAGCACGGATTTAATGGGCGTGACGTGGCTGACCAGCAGGACGTTCTTCCCTGCGTACTCCCCGGTCAGCTCGTCGATCAGCTCACTCACCCGGCGGTACACCTGCTCCGGGCTTTCCCCCCCGTGGGGTGCCTTGGTGCAATCGGCGAAACACTCCGCTTGTTCTTCCGGGTGGTCGTCTCTCACTTCGCTAAACCGGCGCCCCTCCCAATGTCCGAAGTCCATTTCAATCAAACGCTCATCGACTTCCACAGCTTCCTCATCCATGCCTAAGGCCGATGCCGCGGTCAACGCCGTCTGCTTAGCGCGCTGCAGCGGCGAACTCACGATAGCGGCAACGCCACCGCGGCTAGCGAGGAACCGCGCAGCCTGTTCTGCCTGCCACTGCCCCATGTCTGTCAACTCCGGATCAGAAAGTCCGGAATACTGTCCATCCACACTCATCTGGGTCTGCCCGTGGCGTAGCAGCAAAAAGCGGGCTGGACGACGACCTCCGTGCCAACTGGAGGTGGGCGCCGGACTGGAGGTGGGCTCAGCGCTAGGGGAAGATTTGTCCGTCATATCTTGGAACCACTCTCCACCTTCGCCGTCGTCCATCGCGCGATTGGCCAATTCATCAGCGCGTTTATTCTGCGCGCGCGGAACCCACGTGTAATTCACCGCCGCAAAGTCGGCACCCAGCTGCTGTGCTTTGGCAGCCAGAGGCTTCAAATCAGGGTGCTTGACTTTCCAGCGCCCACTCATCTGCTCGACGATCAGCTTGGAATCCATAAACACATCGAGTTCCACGTCACCGGGTTTCACCCCTTTTTTCGACGCCACCTCGGTCGCCAAGGCCAAGCCATTGAGCAGACCATAATACTCCGCGAAGTTGTTTGTTGCCTTGGCGAAGTATTCCCACCGCGCCGCAAGTTCTTGCTTGTTCCCGCGAACCGCACTGGCGGCATCCACGATGGAACTCCCCGCCCCCGCGACCCCGGGATTTCCGCGTGATCCGCCGTCGCATTCCAAACGTAATCGCATGGTGAAGGTACCCCTTTCGTGAACGAAATAACTATTGGGAAAGACTACCGCGCCGGGTTAGGAAGTTTTCTCCGTGGGCTGAACCAAAAACACATTGCACTCGGGGCAGCGCAGTAAATGATCGAGGCCCGTCGTGCGGAATTCCTTCATGCTCATGGGGTCCAGCTCCATGAAGCACCCTTGGCAGGTCACCCCCTTGAGTTCAGCCACGCCCACACCGTGTTCTTCCAACTGGCTCTCATAAGCTGCCAAGACCTGGGGCGCTAAGTCGCTTTTGGCCCGCGCGATCCTGGCACGCACGGCGTCCAAGTCGGCCTTAACCGCATTTTCCGCTCGTTGCAGCTCTTCGCGGGCCTGTGCAATATCGGGGCCGGCTTCTACGTTGTCCTCATGGCTGAAACACTCCGCCACGCGCTCCACGCGCCCCAATTGATTCTCCAAGGCATCAAGGCGCACCCTAGTGCTGCGCAGGTCATGCTTAAGGTCTTTCCGCTTTTCTGGGTCGGTCTCCGCACTCAAGGCATCCGTATTCGCCTTCGCCCGCGCGCGCAGCTTCGCTATGTCTTGCCGCAGCCGGTGCTCGCTAGCACGGTGTTCTCGATGGTTCGCCCGAGTGCGCACCTCGCGTTCCCGCTGTTCACGCAGCTCTGCTTCCAGCTCGTCCACCCGGTGGCGCTCAGGCAGCGAGTCCAATCGCGCCTCCAAGATAGATTCCTTCTCCGAATCTCGGGCCAGAATCAGCAGCGCTTCTCGGTCTTTAGCTGTGCACTTCATCCCGGATTCCTCTCATTCCAGCTTCCTCCCACATGCACTGTCCATGGATCAGTGCGGATATCGATGACAGTAGTGGTGACGTTCGTTTCCCTCTCTACAACGTCGGCAGCCTGCTCACACCACGGAAACTCCGATGCCCAGTGTGCAGTATCAATTACCGGGCAGCCACCCATCCGCAAATGCTCATCCACAGGGTGATGGCGCAGGTCGCTCGTCACGAAGCAATCCACGTCCATTCCCGCAACCTGGGTGAGGAAGCTATCCCCCGCTCCACTTGCCACGGCCACGGTGCGGATCATCGTGCCCGGGTCGCCAGCTGCGCGCACACCCCACCTGGTCTGCGGCAGGCGCTCGGCCACCCGCACGGTGAATTCGTGCAAAGTCATAGGAGTATCCAATTCGCCTACACGGCCAATACCCTGATCCGCTGGGCCAGTGTGGGAATCTACAACGTCATAGGCTACCTCTTCATATGGGTGTACATCGAGCAACGCCCGCCGCACCTTTTCCCGAATCCGCCGGGGTGCTACGAACTCCACACGCAATTCCTCCACGGTCTCCAACCCGCCCCCGGCGCGGCCGATATGTGGATTGGCGCTATCTGTCGGAGCGAACTGCCCGGTGACCGGATACTCAAAACACGCCTTCTCGTACTCGCCCACATTGCCAGCCCCTGCTGCAAAAACGGCGGCTTTGACCGTGGGGGCGTCGGTAATAGGTACCGTGAAACCCCACTTATCCAGTGGCTCTTCGATGGGGCGCAGCGGACGGCCGGGGTGCACGCCCAGCAGCTCGGCCAGTTTGTCATTCACACCCGGGCGGGCGGAATCCGCATTGGTGTGCGCAGCAAACAGTGCGATCCCGTTGGTGAGCAGCTGGTGAATCACGCGCCCTTTGGGGGTGTTGGCTGCCACGGAATTCACCCCGCGCAGCAGCAATGGGTGGTGGACAACCAGCATCTGCGCGCCGCTGTCGATCGCGCGCTGGGCAACCGCATCAGTACAATCCAACGCGAACGCCACACGATCAACCGCTGCCTCCGGATCCCCGCAGATCAGGCCGACCCGGTCCCAATCCTCGGCCAAGTGCGGCGGGTATGCCTGGTCCATGGCCGAAACCACGTCGGCAACGGTGGTGTTGCCTGGATTCTTCTGCGGGGTCATCTGGTGGATAGTCCTTTCCCATAGCTTGTTCCACCCCCACCCTAGCGAGAACACAGACACCGCGACGGCCCCGTCATGCACACTTGACAGCGTGAAGGATCCAAAAGTTCTGCTTATTGACGTCGACGGTACACTCACCGATTCCTACCCCGGTATCCGCGCCAGTTTTCTGCACGCCCTCGCGGACAACGGCATTCCGGCTCCGAGCGAGGACTTTATTCGCCGCATTCCCGGTCCGCCGATGGTGGAGACCATGCGGTCGCTAGGGTTAGAGGGCTCTTTACTCGACGCCACGTTGGATTCGTATCTCGTACACCAACGGACCGTCGGGTGGAAACAGGCCGCAGAGTTTCCCGGCATGAAGAAACTGCTGGCACAGTGGAAAGCTGCTGGTTACGTTTTGAGTACGGCAACCAGCAAGTCGGAGTCCTCCGCGGT
This sequence comes from Corynebacterium sp. HMSC28B08, assembly GCF_001806865.1. NCBI lineage: Bacteria > Bacillati > Actinomycetota > Actinomycetes > Mycobacteriales > Corynebacteriaceae > Corynebacterium > Corynebacterium sp. HMSC28B08. The sequence continues at coordinate 12,502 of NZ_KV786164.1, read as the reverse complement.
TCGCCTACTGCAACACTTTGGAATGCTCGAGTATTTCGATGTGATCGCCACCGCCAGCGATGATGGCTCGCGCCGGGCGAAGGCCGAGGTCGTCGAGTTTGCGCTGCAGGAACTACAGAAGCTCAGCCGCGAGCAGGGATGGGCGATGCCCGCCCCGCAGCAGTTACTCATGGTGGGCGACCGCATTCACGATATCGAGGGGGCACGTCACTACGGTATCCCCGTTGCCCTCGTGGAGTGGGGATACGGCAGCGATGAGGAGCGCGCGCAGGCCGATTTCGTGGTGGCCACGCCTGAGCAATTGGCGGACCTGGCGCGCTAGGTAGTGTTTTAAATATGAAGATTTCTGTTGTGTGTACGGGAAATATATGCCGATCCCCCATGGGCGAAGTCATGTTGCGCTCCGCCCTAGAGCAAGCAGGTCTAGCCGATGCCGTGGATTTGAACTCATGCGGACTGGGCGGTTGGCACGTCGGTGACGGTGCCGACCGGCGCGCTGTGGCACAGCTCAAGCAGGATGGTTATGATGGCACTGCCCATGTGGCCGCGCAATTCGGTCCGGAACACGCGGATGCCGACATGTTCCTGGCGATGGATCATGGGCACGTCAGCGGACTGATCGATAACGGTGTGGATCCGCACAAGATCTATCTATTCCGCGCATTCGATCCGGCCAGCCATACCGGGGAGATCGATGACCACAACGCCCCAGAAGTAGATGACCCATATTATGGCCCCGAGAGCGGGTTTGCCACCACTGCCTTTGAAATCAACAACGCGTTGCCTGGCATCACCAATTTCGTTCGCAAGCAGGTGGAAGCTGGCGCCTAGAAGCGCTCGCCACCCTTGTTTTTACTACGCCCGCCAAAGCCCGACCTATCTCCGAGGTGCGTGCGCTGGCGGCCATATCGATCGACCAATTGGTTTGGCTCGGCGGTTTCCGGTGCAACCGCGGCTGCCCGATCCTTTTCTTCCAATTTACGTTCGCGCCATTCGTTGCGAATCGCCCAAGCCAACCCAATGGGCGCAAGGATGCCAAACGCGATCCACTGAATGCCGTAAGACAGGTGCGGGCCATTATCCAACTGCGGTAGCGGAATGGGCCGAGGCTTGTTGTCCCCGCTACCTGTTGCCTCATTCCCTGTTGCCTCATTCATGGCATTCAAGCTTTCAGCATCCAATTGCACGTAATCGTGGGCTAGTTCGATTCCTTGCGCCTTGCCGATGGTGCTCGTGTTGATCACCTGAGTTTGTGGTACACCGTCAGCATTTACCACATCAGAGGTACTGCCTTCACCCAGTCGAACGAAGCCGGTGACAGTACGTTGCCCCGTCGGCGGCGCTGGAATATCGACGGCTTTCACGCCCTCGGCTGGGGGGATCCACCCGCGGTTCACTAAGACCGTCAGCCCGTCTGTGGTCTTAAACGGAGTGAGCAGCTGGAAAGCGGGATTGGAATCCACAGGCCGATTGTGGAGCAACACCTCCTTGGCGGGTTCGAACTGCCCCTGGAGGGATACGTGTGTCCACTCCTTGTCAGTGCCCACGGGGCCTTGGTCGGGTAGTACTTCTCCGGCGGGAACTGGATCGTGCTCTAAGGCCGCCTGCAGTCGATGATTAGTTTCGCTCTTACGCTCACCCTTCCCCAATTGCCACGGCGCAAGGAATGAAAACGCGAAATAGGTGAACATCAACACTAGAATCGCAATGGCAATCCAACTAGGAGTGAGAAACACTTTCCACCCTGCCCGCTGGGTGCTTTTACCATCTGTCGCTGCCACTTGGTTCACCTGTTCCACTCTATGCGCACCTGCAATACCGCGTTCAGACGAAAACGAACCCCACCGGCCACATAGTGTACCGATGGGGTTTCTTCATCATTGTGCGCCCTGACGGGTTCGAACCGCCGACCTGCTGGGTGTAAACCAGCTGCTCTTCCAGCTGAGCTAAAGGCGCGAAGCAGGTATTACCCTAACACGATACCTACGCACTTAACCAAACCGCTGGTCAGAAAGGCTTTTTCGAGGCCTTCCTCAACGCTACTGCTTTTTGTAACCGCGGTTAACAAGACATGCGCCTTGCCAGTTTCCAAAACGATCAGATTTGGTCTGAACCATGCCAGCCAACTGCGCGGATTCGGCTACGTCTGCGGGCTCGAGCGCACCACTTTTACCTGGCGCGGGTGTGAGCAACCAGATACGACCGTCATCACTGAGGTTGCGCGTTGCATCCACGAGCCCATCCACAAGGTCACCGTCGTCCGCGCGCCACCACAGCAGCACAACGTCCACCACCTCATCGGTGTCGAAATCCAGCAGCGCCTCCCCCAAAGCGTCTTCAACTCCCTCACTGATGGACGAGTCGCAATCCTCATCCCATCCGAGTTCCTGAACGACGTCATCGGACGAAATACTCAACACAGCCGCCCAGTCGTGGCCTGCCTGACCTTGGTCCATGGCATCCGCCTTGTCGACGGCTGATCCAGGGGCGTTACCCACAGTGGTTTATTACCTTTCCTTCGTTGCACTACTTTTTGTTCTTTTGGTTACCGACGCCACCACGTTCATCGAACACGGCCACGCCCATGGCAACCACTTCCATTGAAATTAACACAATCGGGGACATTTGCACCGGGAATGTTCCAGCATGCCCAAAATCGGCGTGATCCCAACTGATCTGGTTATACCTCTATATCCACCCAAGACACGTCTCGGTTTTTAGTTGTAAGTTCGGAAGGTGTGTACTGCGGGCACCGGGCCACCCCGACCCAGTGCCGACCGATTCCTACAAGGAGGGCTGCAACATGGCCGATGACGAGCAGAAATCCCGTGACAGTAACTTCACCCTAATCAGGGACGGCGTGGCGTCGTACTTAAAAGACCACGACCCCGAAGAAACCCAAGAGTGGATGGATTCGCTGGACGGCCTGCTGGAGGAAGCGGGACCGGAACGTGGCCGCTACCTCATGCTGCGTCTACTGGAGCGCGCAACGGCCAAGCGAGTGGCGCTGCCACCCCTCCTGTCCACCGACTACGTCAACACCATCCCCACCACGATGGAGCCGGACTTCCCGGGCGACGAAGAGATGGAAAAGCGTTACCGGCGCTGGATCCGCTGGAATGCCGCGATCATGGTGCACCGCGCGCAACGCCCAGGCATCGGTGTGGGCGGGCACATTTCGACCTACGCCGGCGCTGCCCCACTATACGAGGTGGGGTTGAACCACTTCTTCCGCGGGAAGGACCACCCGGGCGGGGGCGACCACGTGTTCTTCCAAGGCCACGCCTCCCCAGGCATGTACGCCCGCGCCTACTTGGAAGGCCGCTTGAATGAAGAGGATCTGGACGGGTTCCGCCAAGAAGCGTCTCGGCCAGGGCACGGCCTGCCTTCCTACCCACACCCACACGGCATGCCGAAGTTCTGGGAATTCCCGACCGTGTCCATGGGCTTGGGCCCAATGGATGCGATCTACCAGGCACGCTTCAACAAATACCTCCACGGTCGTGGGCTCAAGGACACTTCCGACCAGCACGTCTGGGCCTTCCTCGGCGACGGCGAGATGGACGAGCCAGAATCGCGCGGCCTCATCCAGTTCGCCGCGTTGAATAATCTGGACAACCTCACGTTCGTGATCAACTGCAACCTGCAGCGTTTGGACGGCCCGGTTCGCGGTAACACGAAGATCATTCAGGAGCTGGAGAGTTTCTTCCGCGGCGCAGGATGGAATGTCATCAAAGTTGTCTGGGGGCGCGAATGGGATGCACTCCTGGAGAAAGACACCGACGGTGTGCTGGTCGACCTAATGAACAAGACCCCCGACGGCGATTTCCAGACGTTCAAGGCCAATGACGGCGCTTACGTGCGCGAGTACTTCTTCAACCGCGATCCACGCGCAGCCAAGCTGGTCGAGGACATGACGGATGAGGAAATCTGGAACCTACGCCGTGGCGGTCATGACTACCGTAAGATCTACGCCGCCTACAAGAAAGCACTGGAAACCAAGGACCAACCAACGGTCATCTTGGCGCACACCATCAAGGGGTATGGTCTGGGCCACAACTTCGAGGGTCGAAACGCCACCCACCAGATGAAGAAACTCACACTCGACGACCTCAAACTCTTCCGCGACAAACAGGGTGTGCCGATCACCGATGAGGAGCTGGAGAAGGATCCGTACCTGCCCCCTTACTACAACCCAGGACCGGATTCGGACGAAGTCAAATACATGCTCAATCGGCGTAAAGAGCTGGGCGGGTTCCTCCCCGAGCGCCGAGAGGCGTACAAGCCGCTGCAGGTACCCGGCGTAGAAACATTGAAATCCGCGCTCAAGGGTTCAGGCAAACAAGAGGTCGCCACCACCATGGCCTTGGTGCGCATCTTCAAGGACCTGATGCGCGACGACGAGATCAAAAAGCGCCTGGTACCCATCATCCCCGACGAGGCCCGCACGTTCGGATTGGATTCCTGGTTCCCCACGCTGAAGATTTACAACCCGCACGGCCAGAACTACACCCCGGTGGATCACGACTTGATGCTCTCCTACCGCGAATCCACGGAGGGCCAAATCCTGCACGAGGGCATCAACGAAGCCGGTTCGATGGCATCGTTCATCGCTGCCGGCACGTCTTATGCCACTCACGGCGAGGCAATGATTCCGCTGTACCTCTTCTACTCTATGTTCGGTTTTCAGCGCACGGGTGATTCCATCTGGGCAGCTGGCGATCAAATGGCCCGTGGTTTCCTCATCGGCGCCACCGCCGGTCGCACCACGCTGACTGGTGAGGGCCTGCAACACATGGACGGGCACTCCCCGCTGCTGGCGGCGACGAACCCAGCCGTGGTCTCCTACGACCCTGCCTTTGCCTACGAGATCGCTTACATCGCACGCGAGGGAATCGATCGGATGTACGGCGAAGGGCGCGGCGAGAACGTCATTTACTACCTCACCGTCTACAACGAGCCGATGCATCAGCCTGCGGCGCCAGAGGACTTAGACGTCGACGGCCTGCTCAAGGGGATCTATTTGTACTCCCCTGCGGACCGCCTGGCGGATTCTGGCGAGGCCGAAAAGCTGCAGTTCACCGCGAATATCCTGGCCTCGGGCGTGGGTATGTCGGCCGCCATCGAGGCCAAGCAAATGCTGGCCGACTACGATGTCAACGTCAACGTGTATTCCGTGACCAGTTGGAATGAACTCGCGCGTGACGGCCACGCAGCCGAGCTGGCAGAGCTTCGCGATCCCGCCGCAGAGCCCCGCGTGCCGTTCTTGCAGCAAACTCTGCAAGATGCCACGGGCCCGTTCGTCGCTGTGTCCGATTTCACCACCGGTGTTCCCGAGCAGATTCGCAAATGGGTTCCCGGCGAGTACGTGGTACTGGGGGCCGATGGATTCGGCTTCTCGGACACTCGCGAGGCCGCACGTCGATACTTCAATATCGACGCCGCGTCCGTCACAGTCGCCGTCCTCCTCGGTCTCGCTCGCGAAGGCAAGATCGAGCGTTCAGTGGTCAGCGAAGCCGCCAAGCGCTTGCAGATAGATGACCCCACCGCGGTCTAACCCAAACAGGCCCTGATCGCCCGATTCACATCCTCCGGGCGCTCCACGGGCAACATGTGGCCGGCTTCGTCGAATTCACGCAATTCCGCAGCCGGCCATAGTTCTGCCATGATCCATGATTGCTCGGGCGTGGCCACCGTGTCGTTGCACCCTGCCAGGATGACCCCGGGGATCGTGCGCAGGTAGGGCACACTATCGCGTTCGTCGTGGCTAGTGAGGTCATCCAAGTAACCCAGGATCGTGCGCATCGGCACGCTTTCGATCTCGCGTGCGTGAAAATCTACTACGTCATAGCGCGCGGATTTCCCTTGCTCTAGGGATCCGTAGTACACCGCCGCTGCAATAACCGGTTTGATCAGCCACTCAACCCGCTCTTTGACCCCTTCGGCAAACGCGGGCGTGTGGTGCCCGGCCGCGCGCATGGCTCGCACGGGCAGCGCTCGCAGCATACGAGTCACTCCGCGCGCCGCAAAGGGGTCGATAGCACCGTTGGCGACAACGATCCCCTGCACGCGGTCGCGTTCCGCTGGCGTCATGTGCCGCAGCGCCCCCAACACAGTCATCACCCCAAGCGAATGCCCCACCAGCACCAACGGCCCCCGAGGAGCCAGCTGACGAATCATCAGAACCAAGTCCCGCGCCGTTAAGTCGGTCCCCAGCATCACCTGCTCCTGGTGGGCCTCATGTCCCCCGGCGCTACCGGCGTGCCCACGTAAGTCCGGTATCAACTGCGTGGCAATCGTGTGCTCACCGCGCAGCGCCTGAACTTGGAAGCACCATGATTGCGCACTGAGGGTGAACCCATGCGCATAAATCACGTTCACCCCGCCCTCGGCGCCGGCAGCCTGCCCCTCGACCTCAAATACCCGCAACCTCGCCCCATCGTCAGCGCACAACCATCGCACGTGGTCGACGTTGGTTAACCCCGGCACCTCGTCGGCCGCGCTGCGCATCCGTTTTTTGAACCGACGCCACCACGCCCTGACCACTCGCATTACTCCACGAGTTTTGGATACCTGCGGCACGGTTGCTCCTTGCTAAGATAAACGGCACATCTTTGACTCAAATACTCTAATGCACCCGAACCGGGTTATAAGGAGAATGCATGTCTACTGCCGAGGGCTCCACCAGCGGAATTTCTGAGGACACCAAACGGAAGCTCGCCCAGAGCCTAGGGGGAAACGTGACTGGGTCCAGCGTGGCGTCGGCAAAAGAAAACCACCACGACCAGCTGGAGAATGGCAAGGTGCTGGGCGAAGTGACCCGCATTCTGGAGGCGACGACAGGTATCGAGCGCGAAGAGATGAACAGTAACGCGAGGTTGGATGAGGACCTTAATGTGGACTCGCTGTCCAAGGTGGATACCGCGGTGCGCCTGGAGGAAAAGTTTGGCGTGCGAATTGAGGAAGACGACATTATGCAGGCCTCCACGGTAGGCGATCTGGTGGAACTGGTGGAGCGAAAGCAGAGCGAGAAGGGTGAGCAGCGTGACTGACACTGCGTTGGCCGACCGCCTGCGCGAGATCCACGACTGGCCGGTGGGCAAAGCCGCCGCCGCGGTGATCCACGACGGTGACACCACCACCGAGGTACGCAACTGCTCCGAAACCGACACGTTTGCGCTAGCCAGCGTGAGCAAACTAGTGACCGCCTACGCGCTCCTCATCGCCGTGGAAGAAGGCGCGTTCGAACTGGACGACCGCGTGGATGCGGATCTGGTGGAAACGCTTGAGGGCAATGCCCCACCGACAATCCGTGACCTACTGGCGCATGCCTCTGGCGTGGGTTTCAAAGAACACGCACAGGAAAAACCGGCCCACGATCGCCGCATCTATTCCTCCGCGGGTTACGAGATCCTCGCCGAGTACCTAGAGCGTGCCACCGAGATCCCCTTTGCGACGTATGTGGCTCAGGCCATCTGCGAACCCCTCGGGATCTCCATCCTGGTTGAAGGCAGCGCGGGGCACGGTTTCAGCTCCGATCTGCGTTCCATGACCGCGCTTGCCGGTGAATTCTTGACGCCCACCTTGCTCAGCGAGCACACACTCAGCGAGGCCCTCGCCGTCCACTACGACAAACTGACGGGAGTGGTCCCTGGCTACGGGCGCCAAATTCCGTGCCCGTGGGGTTTAGGGTTTGAGCTACACGGCCAGAAGTCCCCCCACTGGCTGAGCGCTGACATGCCCACGGATGTAGCGGGGCACTTCGGTCAGTCCGGCACGTTCTTATGGGTACACCGGCCCACGAACCGCGCTGCGGTGGTCCTGACCGATACCGCGTTTGGAGACTGGGCCAAGCAGCGGTGGGACGGTTTCAACGGGGGCATCTGGGCGGCTACAGCCAGTGGTTCTTCTTAAACCAGGCGTACATCAGGAGCACAGCCAACAAAATGACCAGGAGCGTGACGGGGTAGCCGTATTGCATGTGCAGCTCCGGCATATTGTCAAAGTTCATGCCGTAAATGCCGGCGATGAGCGTGGGGACGGCCGCCATTCCAACCACAGCCGAGATGGTGCGCATATCTTGGTTTTGCTGCAGGGTGATCTTTGCCACGGATGCATCAATCAGCGAGGTCAGGCGTGAATCGAAACCCTCTACGCGCTGGGTTGCGGTGATCGCGTGGTCCAGCACATCGCGGAAGTAGCTTCGCAGTAGCTTGTTGACTTTGTCCTTGTGATCAGTGGACAGCGCCTTGAGGGCGGGCAGTAACGGCTCTGTGGCGTGGCGCATTTCCACGATTTCCCGTTTATACATGTAAATGTGCTCAATATCGATGGGGCGGCCTGGGGTGAAGACTTCTTCCTCCAGCAGATCGACTTCCTCGCTTAACAACTGCGCAATGCGGGCGTACTCATCAACCATGAGGTCGGCGACTTTCCAGGCCAGCGCAATGGGGCCCATGTCGCGCAATTCGGGTTCGTTGGCGAGGTGCTGCAACGGTTCGATGGGTTCCGAGTTGTGGCGGATGGTCACGATGAAGTCGTGGCCGATGATCATCTGAACCTCACCCGTGCTAATGATTTCGCGGGTGTTGGTGACTTGCTCTTCCTCTACGTAGTGCACGTCGCGCACGACGAAGAACAGTTGGTCATCGTAGCGTTCAATCTTGGGTCGTTGGTGGGCCACAATGACGTCCTCGACGATCAGTGGATGTATGTCGAATTCTTCCGCCACACGATCCATCTGAAACTCATCTGGTTGATTGAGGCTCAGCCATACGAATCCCTGCCCTAGTTCTTCCACCTCTCGCCGAGCCGCCAGCATGGTGTACTCCCCTGGCTTGGCCTCACCATCGATAATCACGCGACAGTGATCGACGGCGCGCTGCACGGGTACTGTGAGACCGGCCTTGGGCTTCTTCGCTGACCGGGTGAGGCGCGACAGGCTCACTTTGCGGGCACCGGGCACTGTGGGACGCCGGCTGGGGATTCCTGCGCCGTCGCCGAGGGCTGTTGTTTTTGTAGTGGCCGTCTTTTTCATCGACGCCGCATCGTCCCTGCGCGCACTCCCATTAGAAGCAAGGGGGCGATCAAGCTTGCGCAAACGGGCTGCTCGACTATCCCGACGCGGGTCGTTGGCTCGGTTATTCGTCATACTTGAGCTCCTTATCCGGATCGAACAGATGACACCCGAAAGCTTCACCCTGCGCACATTGGGGCCACTCGCGCAGGCGCGAGCGCGACCCCTCATCAAACAATTCACTTTACCGCGCGGAGGCACTATGGAGCTACCCCGGCCTAGAGACAGCAAAACCCCAGCTCGTAAACGAACTGGGGAAATGTAAATTGTGGGGCTAGCGGGGCTCGAACCCGCGACCAGCGGATTATGAGTCCGCGGCTCTAACCGACTGAGCTATAGCCCCAGCAATCAAGATTCAACCACATTGCCAATCCCCTCTGAAATCTACCCCCTCCTTCCATCCCTCCTTACAACCCTCCTTACAACCCTATCCTCTTGAGATCTACCCCCTTGCCTTTGAATTTCCTCGCCTTCACAAACCTAGGAATCATCCGTCTGACGTGGCGATTTGTAAGTTCAACCAAAAGCAATATAGAGTATGGACTCGTTGCACAGCGCACCGGCGCTGAGTACAGAAACATATTCCCCCATAGCTCAGTTGGCAGAGCATTCGACTGTTAATCGAAGGGTCACTGGTTCGAGCCCAGTTGGGGGAGCAATCGCACACCCCGTCTTATCAGGCTAAATAGCTGGTAGGGCGGGGTTTTTCGTGTTCTGCACGGGTGTTGGGTTTCAGTGTGTTTTAGCCTGTTTTAGCGCCTATTGTCGTCAAAATGTCGTCACGTTGTTGTCACCCGAGACGCAAAAAAGACCCCCACCACAGGGAGCATAAGCTCAACCCATGACGGGGGTCATTCGTAGTTTCACTGGTTCGGAGGATTCCGCGCATTCTCGTCCACGATCCGCTGAATCGTCTGCGCCTTCGGCAACGGCGGTGGCGGGGGCTTCGCCCCGGTGCGCATCCATTCCTCAAACTCACGTAGCGGACGCACAAGAGTGAAGTGTCCCAGGTTTTGTTCTGTCTGAGTAGATGTGAAAATCTGGAACACGCCAAGAAAATTTGATCAGGATGCGAAGGGCCGCGTCGTTCGCTTGGTGGAGGACCACATCCTGGCCGAGAACATGTCGATGCAGGCCGCCTGCCAGGGCAGTGGCGCCGAAGCTGAGCGTCTCATGGCAGACAGCTCGGCAGTGGACACAAACTGCTCGCCGCGACGGTCGTATTGCCGAGCCGTTGCCCGAAAACCTCGTGGCAGAGGTAGCCAAGCTTCGGCGTGAGAATCAAGAACTTCGCGACACCAACGAGCTGCTAAAGGCCGCGTCAACTTTTTTCGCCACGGAACTCGACCCACAACGTTAAGAAATGATCCAGCTCATCGATAAACACCGGAATCATTTCACCGTCGAGTTCATCTGCACGACGTTAAACACCCACCGTGTTGGCGGTTTCCTTACCTATCGTGGGTACCGCCAATCTAAGACTCGGGGAATAAGTGTCCATAGCCTTCGCGACGCCACCCTAGTAGAGCGCATGACCGAAATTCATAAACAAAACTACGGTGTCTACGGAATTCGCACAATGTGGCACGCGCTGCGCCGTGAAGGAATCGACATTGGACATGAACAGACCGCGCGTCTGATGCGCCTTGCAGGTGTGTCTGGCACAAAGGTAAAAGCCGGTCTCCCATGACGACACAAAAGCCCAAGGGACCCCAACACTCGCCCCGACTTAGTGGGTCGTGCGTATCGAGCCTGTGGGCCAAATCGGCTATGGGTGGCAGACATTACCTATGTGCGCACCAGAAAAGGGTTCGTGTACGCCACCTTCGTGACTGATGTGTTCTCCCGTAGGATCGTCGGCTGGGCGTTGTCTGATTCGATGCGCACCGAAGCGTTGCCGTTGCAAGCACTCAATCAGCCCATTGTGTGCGCCAAGAAGACCACCGGTCTAGTTCACCACTCGGATCACGGCTCGCAATATGTGAGCATTATCTACAATGAGCGTCTTGCTGAGCATGGAACTATCGCGTCGACCGGCACTGCTGGTGACTGTTATGACAATACACTGGCTGAAAACGTCAACGGTTCCTACAACAACGAACTGATTCATACCAGGTTGTAGACCGACGTGGTTGATGTCGAGATTGCCACGTCTGAGTGGGTGACCTAGTGGAACGAATCAAGGCTCCACCAGAGCCTGAGCTACCGGGCGCCGGCGAATGTTGAATCAGAGTTTTGGAGTCGCAACCCTTCCCAAGAAATAATGGAAATCAAGGCACAAACCTAGGAACAAAACCCGAGACACTTCAGTGTATGGGGTGAGGGTGGTTCTCCAATTTTGGTTTTATTGGGTAAGAGAACCCCAGCTGCTGTGTCTTGCAGGCTGGGGTTTCCTGTTTGTGGTTTAGCTAGTTTTGGCCTTTGAGGAATCTGACTGCGTGGGTTATTGAAATGCCAGGGTTGTCTTTGCGGTATTGAGGGACTTCTTGAGGAGTGGGGTTATTTGCTGTAGTTGGCTTTCGGTTGTCGTTTTGTGGTGTGTATTTCCAGCACCAGAAGACGACTAGGGCTGCGAGGGCGCATCCGGAAGCGATGAGGGGTTTCCCATCGATTCCCCAAAATATTGCAGCTACTAGTAGTGCTGTTCCTCCGGTTATTACGAGTCCTTTTTCGAACATTTCCTTAACCTTCGATGACTTGTTTTATTGGAAGCATTCGTTACGGATGCTTGTGACCCCGAAGAACTCTCCAGCGAGGGCTGCGAGGGTACCACCAGCGGCTTGCATTTTTTCGTAGGAGAAGCTGGCTCCCCACATGATTTGTACTGCTTCCTTGAGGCCGCCTAGATCCTTAATTAGGCGCTTGATTTTAACGATTTTTCCGAGACTTACGGCGTTAGTGCCTATGAAGAAAGCGATGGCTGTCGTGCATCCAGCGACGCTTGCTCGTGTGGCTGTTGCTTGATGCTCGGCGATCCATTGTTGTGTTGCTTTGTCGCCTTTTTGCAGGACTTCATCTGGGATGGAGTCGATGAGCTTTAGTGCTTGCTCAACGTCTTCTGCTTGTGGGGCTAGGCGTTGGTCTTTTGGTGCTTCGAGAAGCTGACGCTCTTTGGCGGTGGCGTGTACTGGGGCTTCTGCTGCATTTGCAGTGTGGGTGCTGGTGAATGGTAGGGCTAGAGCGAGTCCTACTGCTGCGATTTGGCGTGCTCTTAACATGGGTTGTGTTGTCTCCTGCCTGAAGGTCTGAAACCTCGGTGGCTTGGTTTTGTCCGGTCGTGGACCGTACCCATTTGGGAGGCTATCAGTTCAGTTTTCTTACGTCTACGTGTTTACGTGAGAGTGTCAGATGGTTTGAGTGTGGGGTTCCACCACATAGTCTGAAGGATGAAACATTATGACAACTATGTCTCCGAAGAAACATCAG
>NZ_KV786163.1:0-5558 GCF_001806865.1 Corynebacterium sp. HMSC28B08 | reverse complement strand
GAAGTATTCTTTAACCTCGATCCATCCGAAGATGCTGCATTCACCGCCTGACCCCTCCGTCCGGAAGGCACAGCAGGACCATCGCCAAATCCGAGACACGTGAGGCCTTGCAGGTTTCAACCTTCACGGCCCAGGCTAGGGGTGTGGTTCTCATGCCGTCGCCAGATGGAAAGCACACCCCTACGGATGGTTCGATCATAACGGGACTTCGAGTGGCTCGACACGGCCCGCGGCCACCTCATGGTCGGACTGGCGGGATTTGAACCCACGGCCCCTTGACCCCAGGCGTCCAAACGGCTCCGGCGAGGCCGGATTCCGCGAGATCCCGGACGTCAGATCATGCAGAACACGCTACGAGATGCATGGCTTGCGCGATTCTGGTCCCCTCTGGTCCCCTCTGGTCCCCCTCAAACGTCTTCACCTCGGGTTGCAAAGGGTCATGAGCAGGACCCAGACGCGTAGGCTAGCGCCTCATGCACCCAGGCCTTCGCGTCCGCTTCGTGCTTCATGTACTCAGCCTCGTCGTAGCGACCGCCCACCTTGGACGCAGCCATCAGTTCTGTTAACCGAAGTCGGTCGATGACGACCCCGAAGTCCATCTCCCGAAGGCGTGCTTTTTCGCGCGCGACCTCTCGGAAGTCCTCCGACGACGACTCGCGGAGCTTGTGGTGTTGCAGAACAGGGACAAACAACAATTCGATATGCTGATGCGACGGTGGTTTTGCGAACCAGGGGATGAAGTGCCCCATTAAATAGGCGCCGATCGGCTTTGTGTCCCAGTTCCGGCCAGAGGCTACCTGACCGTATGCGACAACCGCTGCCGGCTGGCCATCCCGAAAAGCACGCCAGGCCACGATATCCACCGTCCCGTCGTTCGCATTGCGAGAGAGCCCTAAAGGACGCTCGCTTGGCGCAACCCCTAGTCCCATTGCTTCCACGAGCATTTGCACTGCGGTAAGCATGTTCGAATGGTCTGGTCGCGGGTAACCAAACCAGTAGGCGCTTCCCCCTATGATTTCGGCGGCCGTCAGATACGACTCGATCTGCATGATCTTGGCGCTACGAGTGAAGAGAGGGTGCTGGCTCGGTATCGGCAGCAGTTCCGAGTGCATTGCAGCAATGAGCAGGCAACATATGTAAGACCCGTGAGCTGCTTGCTCGGACGAATCCGAAGTCTCACGTCGTCCTAGTGCCCACTTGCCGTACTTGACAGTCAGCTCGAACGGGTAGAGAGGGCCAAGGACACTCTCGCGGTACGCGAGCTCTTCATGCACACGCTGCGACAGCCCGTCGGCGCTGCTTTCCAGGATCTCCTTGTCGGCGACTTCAAAATCAAATTCCGTCAGCACCTCACCATGTTCGGGCTCGGACTGAGCTGCTTGGCTTCTGATGAGTTGTTGTTCTGCCACGGGACCTTCAGAAAGCAGCACTTGGAGTTCTACCCAGTCCGCAAGGACAGCACGCGTCGAGCTGTCTAGCGGTGCGCTAACTCGCATTGCCATCCGAATCTCCTGCGTGCACCTTTCTCATGGCCTGGACGATCGAATCCATCGCACGTAGGATCGTTTGCGCATCGTCGAGCAAATTGGATGCCGGATCGTAGCGTCCGATCATGCCCGAGACCTCTTCGGAAGCAGCGAGGAGCTTGTAGAAGGACTTCTCGAACGCTCGGGCGCGATCTTCCACGAGGTCGAAGGCTCTGTTGAGGTCACGGGTTGCCAACAGCACGCTTGTTGCCCGCTGGTTGCCGAGTACATTAACGAGACGTCCGAGGTCAGGGTTCTGGCTGCGGATGACGGAAGGCTCATCACCCTGGCCGTAGAGCCATGAAAGCAGATTGCGAAGGTTCGCCCGGCTCTCCTGAGGGACCGGACTTGTCGGGAGAACGGTGTTGTCGTTCTCGGGGAGTCCGAGAAAACTCCGAACATTCGAGTTCGACAGCGCCGTATATAAGTGAGAGAAGTAGAAGGACTTCTTTGTGCGGTCCTCCTTATCGAAGAGCTTTGCTTCTTCTGCTTGTTCGAGCACCACAACCCCATTGACCAATCGACTGATGGTGTTGTGCCCGTCGCCTAGACGTCGGCTCACTTCATCGATATTGTCGCCATCTTTAAGCCACGCGTAAGCGAACCTGGCTTTGGCATACGAATCCCACTTGAAGGCACCGTTAACATGTTTGAACCCGATGAAATCACGCGCCCGCTTACGCGACTCAACGAAGTTCACCTGTATTTTGTCCGGTATTGCCCTCGCGTGAAGAGGATTCGGTAGCGAAACGCTGAGCTGCTGCTGAAGCTCAGGGTTGGCGAGTATTCGGAGCGCCGCCAGGCGGCGGTTCCCCTCGATCACCGTGTTGGTTACTTCCTCCACGATGAGCGGTTCAAAATCAAGCCAACCCGAGTTGCCAATAGACTGGATCAACTCACCAAGATCGGCCTGCGCGTATAGGTAGCGCAATGCATCATCTTCTGTACGAAAGGTGGCATCTGGGATTCTGGGGTTTACCAGATCGAGCTTGAGCTCACTCGGCGCAACGCTATCTAGCCGTGGCATCGTCGCCCTCCCTGTCGTCCGAATCGAGCACGCCTGTGCTGACGAGTTCCTGGTGCCCGGATTCGATATCAGCCGGAATCGTCAGCGAATCAGAGAACACCATGACTTCCTGCGCTTTAGTCACCCGGTGTGCTGAATAGTTCAGTGAGAACAGGCGACTGCGGCGCTCGCTGTACAGCTCGCCGACCTGCGGCACATTGTCGTAAGTGAGAATCCAACGGGCTGCCGTGACCCCGTTGAGGCACGTAGCCAAGTCTTCGTGGTCGTTTGCCTCGAAGGCATTCATGTACAGTGAGCCCGCCTTCTCGAAGTAGGGCGGGTCGGCGTAGATGAACGCGTTGGGGTTGTCAGCATGTTGCTTGATGATTTCGCAACCATCTTGGTTTGTCACGGTAATGCGGCTGGCATGCAGACCGATGAGGCGAATACGTTCCAGAAGTGTGTCGCGATTGAATCTCGCGCCGATCTTGTAGTTTCCGGTTTGCTCCTTACCGCCGATCGGACCCCCGTTCAGCACACCGGATCGGTTCGTGCGGTTCAGATAAAACGTGGCGAAGCCGAGTCGTAGAAGGTCGTCACGCGAGGCAGTAGCGTAGATCTCTCGCTGTTTTTCCCACTCCTTAACCGTGAGGTCAACGGCACGAACGCGCCGACTGAACTCATCAGGGTCATCCACAACGGAACGCCAGAAGGCGTACACAGCAGGGTCAAGATCATTGATCGCAATGGTCGCGACCTGACCCGATACCAGGAGGCCAAGAGCGGCACCAGCGCCACCCGCATATGGCTCCACATAGGTGCTAGAAGTGAGGTTGTTGTCGCGAATGATCTGGCGAAGCCGTGAGTACAGGAGACCCTTGCCGCCTGGGTAGCGGAGTGGTGAGACGGTGACGCGCTTCGGAGCGCGGGGCAAAGTCTGAGTAGGGCTCATGGTTTCAGTACCGCCTTCATGATTCCTTCGATCGTTGCCCAGCTCTCTCGGACATCATCGGGGGTGGCAAAGATGTGATGGTTGTGATTCGTTGCGTCCAAGTGCTCCTTGGACCCGACAAATCCATAGCGTCCGCCACGAATTTTCTGAACAGGCTGGATCAATGCTGTCATTCCTGTTGTCCGGAAGTGATCTTCAAGCCACACAAGGCAGTTCGACAGAAAGACGAACCCCTTTTCGTTCGAGCCCTTTCGAATATCCTCTCCCAACGCCTCGGCGTAAGCCTTGATCGTCTTCTCCAGAAATGTCCTGAGGAGGTCAAGCGTCGCGTTGGGGAATCTCTGGACGTTAATTGCCGAGAGTTCGTTGACGATCTCGTGGATCGAAGCCGGAAATTCCGGTGGAACAGCAAGATTTTCAGTGTTCAGATAGTTCCGTTTCTTCGGGAACGGCTTAGCCTTGTCCCTGCCAGTGCCGGATGGTTCATTCGACTGGTCTTCTCCACCGCCCGCGGAACCAGCTCCTTCGTCAGGCCTGCTCCCTCCTGTTCCTTGGCGGGAGTTAGACTGCGACGTAGAGGTATCTCTGGGTTGCCCGTCTGTGTGAGTATCGTCCTCGGGATGCTTCTCGTTGAGCAGATCACGGAATTCGTCCATGTACTCGACATAGCGATCGCTAGAGGTCTTATTCAGCGATCGAGTGTTGATCTTGCCGTCCCGAATGTCACTGACGATTTTTGTGGCGACTCGTTTGAAGGATGCTGCACTGGACAGCAGAGATACTTCGCCGGTCCCATTATTGACCTGAATCCCTACGAGATCAAGGAAATTATCGTTCTCGTATAGTCGGGCCAGCGTTGACACGGGGAATCGTCGCTTGTGCGCGTAGTCTCCGAGCGAAGGGTCATCGTAAGAGACGTTGCGGAACAGTTCGAGAATCCGGCTTCGCGTGATGAACTTTCGCACGTTGACAGTCGGATACTGAGCTATCAGGTGGTCTGGAGACTTGCCCGCGTCGAGCTGCGCCTGGAAGAACGCCGCCTGCCGGGCCGGAGTCCATGCGACACGTTGGTTACCGGTGTGAAGAGCAGCAATCAACTGATCCGCGTCGTCTTGGGACGGTGCCCTCTTGACAGTTATGCGCCGCACCGCTTCCCGACTAGGAACGAGTTGCGCAAACTTGCTGATGCGTGCCTGGTGATCGGGAGCCAGATAGGGGTTCTGGATGGCCTTGAGCGCAGCAACGCGCCGGTTGCCTTCGACCACGATCAATTGACCATCGCGCTCCACCACGATCGGGACTTCGTGAGTCAGCAATCCGACTTTGGCTATACCTTCTACCAGGTTCAACGCCTTCTCGTTTGTGAAGAGGTCCTGGATGATGTCGGATTCCGGTACGCCATCGGGAATGTCGAGCCGTACGTTATGGGGGTCCAGGTGCAGGTCGTTGACCACATCAACGACCATCTCGTCCCAGGCGGACATATCAATCATCGCGGCTTCCTCCGGCTTCAGACATCAGTTTGGTCGCGGAGCCACCCCGGACTAGGGCCAAGACATCGCTCCGAAGGAAACGCCAGCCACGTCCAACTTTCTCTCCCGGCAAGGACCCTTCTCGGGCTAGCGCGAGGACAGTCTTCGTACTGGCGCGCGGAAGGGCGGCTGCGTCGTCAGTAGTCAGAACTTCGTGTTCTTCTGCCATATTCCTGCACTCTCCTCTTACAGACTCCAACGTCACGCTACCAGTTGCAGCGTCGCCGACCCAAGGAGCGCGGGTGCGGGCGGCTCCGATCACCGATGAGACGAACGACATCTCATCGGACTGGTACCTATCTGGGATGGCTCTAGAAGCTGCTAGCAGGTCATTCGCTTCCTCGGCTGCCGCGAGACGCTGGCTAGTAACACGCCACAGATCACGGTAATCCGAGGATCTCGCCCGTGCCGGGAGGACGAGACCAGGTTGAGTCAGCCGACGCCACCGCCATTGATGATCGTGGTACAGATCGCGGTGACGTAGAGGTAGGGGGCACGTCCAAAAAAATGAACTGGCCCCCGAAAGTTGGACTGGTTTAATT
>NZ_KV786162.1:0-14175 GCF_001806865.1 Corynebacterium sp. HMSC28B08 | reverse complement strand
GAAGTATTCTTTAACCTCGACCCATCCGAAGATGCTGCATTCACCGCCTGACCCTTCCCTTTAGAAAACGACCTACCTGATGCTGAGGCACTCGATGGTAACCGCATCGACGGTGTCAAAGTCTTATGGATTTCAGACGGGTGCGCAGCACGCGATGAAACCGCTTTCAGACATGCTCTCGCTGTCGCACACCGGTTACGTGAAGCGGGAGAGCGCATGACGGACGCGAAGATTATTGATGCTTACGATCATGCTTACAACGTTGCTCAGGCTGTAGGAGCTGCGAACCGTGAACCGGAATTGCCGCCCACTCGCGACCGCATGACCATGGCACGACGTGTACGCGGTTACGTCCTATCTAACGGACGAAAGAAGACAGGTACGACCCTCGGCAGCAACGGCAGTGCGACCGCTCAGGAACGCAAAGCGCTAGCCACCATGGGGCGCAAAGGCGGTCAGAAAGCCGCAGAACGATGGAATGACCGCAACAGCGAATACGCGCGAACAGAGTTGGCGAAATTAAAGAAAGCAAACGCGAAAAGAACTTTGTCTGGTGGATTGCTAGAAGCCAAAGTGAAGGCAGCGATTCTTGAAGCACGTACACAAGAAGTGGCAGACCCCTCGACGAAAGAGCTAGCTGAAACATTGGGCGTATCAGTTAGAAGAGTTCAACAAGTCCGCAAAGCTTTGGGCATGACAGGACGCCAAGGGCGACCGAAAAAAGCGAAACGCCGTAAGCAATACACGGTTCCCCTGCCCCCCCTTAGGGGCAGTCTTTTAATCCTCGATATTGCAGTCAGACGTGTCGTAGTCGGGCGTGGGAGAAACGTCGCGCAGCCCGTGATGGACTCGTCGCCCAGGAAGTTGTGGAGCGCCACATTGAAGTTCCCCAAGCCTTTAACGCCGAGCAGATCGCTCAGTGGCTGAGTGGTCACCCGCGGCGGATTTCTAAAGTGCTCAAGCTCATGGAATGGACAGACGAGCACATCGAAGCATTCCGTAATGGTTTAGAACAAAGTACTGAGGGGCTAAGCCTCATCCCTACGGAAGATAAACAACGGCTTTATGCTGTCTCTCAGAAGGCCTTTTATGAAAGCGGAGAGCGCACTTCTCAAAGTCGTCAATTGCAGGCAGAGCGTGAAGAAAACGCGGCACTTCGCAAAGAACTTGAGCGATACAAAAACGCCGAACACACTATGACTGTTGCCCGGGGTGGGCAGATGCCAAACTTTGTGTCAACACCTCCGCCGAGTGGTGAGACAAAGACCGTCACAGTTGGTGGAAAACAGTTCACTGTTCCAGCGAG
Source organism: Corynebacterium sp. HMSC28B08 (assembly GCF_001806865.1). Classification (NCBI taxonomy): domain Bacteria; kingdom Bacillati; phylum Actinomycetota; class Actinomycetes; order Mycobacteriales; family Corynebacteriaceae; genus Corynebacterium; species Corynebacterium sp. HMSC28B08. The sequence goes on along the minus strand of NZ_KV786162.1, from coordinate 12,869 downwards.
TTGGACACGGCAACAGATCCATCAATGGAGCCGCAATAATCCAGAGCAAGGACACTAAAAAATCACCTCCGTTTTGTCACAACAAAACCCGATTCACATGATGTGCCAAAGGTGTGTGTGATTTTGAGGGGTGACCCGGTGAAGCTATACAGCTGAGGGCAGTCAGGCTTTCCGGGTGCGGTGATGTTGACGGGTTAGACGGATTCCACGCCGTAGTCTTAGACTCATGGTTTCTACTCACTCGGCGGCTATGGATCGTGGTTCGATCCGCTCTCAACTCACCTCGTTCGTTGCTCACTGGCGACCACGTATCAATGAGTGGAAGGACACGGGCAAGAAACACACGGAGAAGTCCTACGCCCAACAGTTCTGGTCTGATCTTCTCCGCTGCTTCGGGATTATCCCTGAACGCATTGATCTGTTTGAACGCGACGCTGCCCGTGCCTCAACCGGCGGTGGTGGCTACATCGACCTGTTCTGGTCAGGCGTGGTGCTCGGCGAAGCAAAATCACTAGGCGCTGATCTATCCAAAGCGTTTAATCAAGCCCTGGACTACCTCGCCGGTGGTTCTATCGGACAGCATGAGTGGCCGAAGTTCGTGATTGTCACCGACTTCGAATACATCCAACTCACCAAATTTGGTGAGGACTCTTGGACGCAGACGTTCATCATTGATGAATTACCCGATCATCTTGACCGGATGATGTTCCTCGCTGGTGAGGAAACCATTGCTCCAGAAGAGGAAGAAGAAGCCTCGATTCATGCTTCCCGGCTTATGGCTGTTCTATATACCGCCATGGTTGGAGAAGATGCTGACGAAGGTGTGGGTGAAGAAGCTCCCACTGATCCAGAAGATGAGGACTGGGCAGTCCAAAAGACCTCCGTGTTCCTCACACGCATCCTGTTTCTACTTTACGGCGATGATGCCGGATTATGGTCAGAACGCGACCTGTTCTACCGCTTCGTGCTCTACGACACCACCAGTGACAATCTCGGAGCGCAACTACACACCCTGTTTGACGTTCTCAACACCCCAGAAAACAAACGCCGCCGAGTGCCGGCATCTATGGCGAAATTCCCCTACATCAACGGCTCGTTATTTGCCGACGCTATGCCCGTGGAGTACTTCGACAACGACATGCGCGAAGCGCTACTAGCGGCCTGTCGATTCCACTGGACACGCATTAACCCCGCAATTTTTGGTTCCATGTTCCAACTTGTGAAGGCGAAAGAAGCGCGCCGCGGTGATTGTGAGCACTACACCAGTGAGAAAAACATTCTCAAAGTTCTAGAACCGTTGTTTCTCACTGAACTGCGTAATGAGGCTTATCGGTTGATTCATACGAAGTCGACCTCCGTTGCTGCCCTGCGGCGCTTCCGCGACAGCCTGTCGGACATGATCTTCTGTGACCCAGCCTTGTGGTGCCGGAAACTTCCTTCTCGTGGCTTACCCCGAGCTGCGCAAAATTGAAACAGACATCATCGTGGAAATTGTTAACCGCGAAGGCCAGAACACCGCATCACTGGATGTCACATGGGAACAGAAACTTTCTATCGGGCAGTTCTACGGTTTTGAGATCAATTGGTGGCCAGCAAAAATCGCAGAGACAGCAATGTTCTTGGTTGATCACGACGCGAACCGGAAACTCGCGCTCGCGGTCGGTGACGCGGCCCAACGCCTACCGATCACAATCACCGCTCACATCCGTCACGGAAATGCCTTACGCATGGCATGGGATACAGAGATCCCCCGTACTGATGGAATGACCTATATCTTCGGCAATCCACCATTCGTCGGTGCACGAATAATGAGTCCCGAACAAAAGAAAGAATTATCTGCCGCATGGGGCGGAATACGAGAATCTAACCAACTTGACTAAGTCACCGGTTGGCACGCAAAAAGTAAAGATTTTTTCGCTAGCCGAGATGGTCGCTTTGCATTTGTTACGACCACCTCTATTCCGAGGGCAGGCGGTGGCCACTCTGTTTGCGCCACTCTTTGAATTAGGGTGGCGGATTAGATTCGCCCATCGCACCTTCTCATGGGACTCAGAAGCCCCAGGCAAGGCAGCGGTGCATTGTGTGATTGTTGGATTCGATAGAGAGAATAAATCAACGCCACAGCTGTGGGACTACCCCGACATCAAGGGAGAACCTGCCGCTGTCTCCGTAGAGAAGGGGATCAATGGCTATCTGGTTGATGGGGAAAACGTTCTCATTGAGACGAGAAGCAGTGTTCTCTCGCCAGAACTAGCGCCAGTTCGATTTGGAAGCATGCCAAACGACAAGGGATTTCTTGTCCCTAAAACAGGTACAGAACGCCCTTACCGTGATCCAATCGCAATGAAGTACGTCAGGCCGTTTGTCGGTGCACAAGAACTCCTCCATGGTGAAGACCGATGGTGCTATTGGATGGCCGATGATTCATTCTCCCCTGAGGACATCAAAAAATCGGCCGAAAAACCCGAGTCCAAGGTGTTCGCTCTGCAAGGCTGCAGAGTAAAAGGCTAGCGACACAGAAAGTTGCAGATACCCCATATCTTTTTGGTGAGATTAGGCAGCCTAACACTGATTATCTATGCATTCCATCGGTGGTTAGCGAGCACAGGCGATTTTTTACGGCGCAGAGGCTTGATCCCAACGTCATTAGCAGCAATCGAGCGTTTACCGTCGAGGACTCAGACGGGCTATTGTTCGCGCTAGTCTCTTCCTCGATGTTCATTATCTGGCAGAAGACTATTGGTGGACGGTTAGAGTCTCGACTTCGTTTTTCCAACACTTTGACGTGGAACACGTTCCCTGTCCCCCAACTATCTGAACAGCGGCGCGAGAAGATCATCGAAGCGGGAAAGAACGTGCTCAAAGCCCGTGAATTGCATCCAGAGCGTTCTCTCGCGGAGCATTATAACCCGTTAGCGATGGCTCCAGAGTTGGTGAAAGCACACGAAGCTCTTGATCGAGAAGTAGATAAAGCTTTCGGGGCTTCGCGCAAACTCACCACAGAGCGTCAGCGCCAGGAACTACTTTTCGAGAATTATGCCAAGATAACGTTACAACGCTCAAACGTTAACGTTTTAACGTTTATGTGCTAGCGTTTGAGTGTTGAGTCGCTATAGCGTGATAACGTTATGGGCAGATAGATGGCAGTAAAAGGAGTATTGGTCTATGCGAGTATCGTTCGTGCATACCAAAGGGGGTGTGGGAAAAACAACGAGTGCGATCATGGTTGCAGCTGCCGCTACCCGCCAAGGACGAACAGTGGAAGTGTTGGATGCTGATCCACAAGGTTCAGCGTCGCGGTGGGTTGAAATCGCTACTCAACGCGGTGACGCTCTCCCGTTCATTGTTCGTTACACCACGGCGAACGAGTTGAGGCAGCTTCCCGACAATGACTCAATACTCCAAATTGTCGATACGCCACCAGGAGAAGCGGAGTCCATTCAAGCTGCTATCGACACAGCTGATTTAGTTGTCATCCCCTCGGGGGCCTCCCCGATGGATATTGACCGTGTATGGCCAACGCTCGATACCGTATCGGGGTATCCGGCCGGTGTCTTATTTACGGGTGTTCTCATGCACACGAAGTTTTATGCCGAAGCTCGTCAGCTCCTAGAAGATCTAGGGCGTAGCCACGTTCTACAACGCGGTGCCTCAGCGTGAAGAAATTAAAGCAGCGTACGGCACTAGCCCCACCCGCTTCCATGGGTATGACGATGTATACCAAGAGATCTCCGAAATTGAGGAACTGTAATGTCTGATAAACGTGCCCGCCTTGCCGACACTATTCGCAAAAACCAGTCCGTAAAGAAAAACGATCCTGTTGCTGTTGCAGACACCTTTGCCAACAAAGGTGCGGTGTTGGATCGTCGCACTACGATCTACTTGTCCCAAGACAATTGGAAAGCTCTTAAACTTCGCAGTGTTGAGGAAGGGAAGAATCTCTCTGAGCTGGTTAATGATCTCGTGTCTGACTATCTCGGCAAACGGTAAAGACTGACCTTGGGGACGTTTTCCTTAGTTTTGTTACATTAGGACGGGGAACGTGCATGACATGCGCGCGTGATGGCTTATTTTCTAGTGGTTTGTATTTGTTGGACTCTACCAGTTGTTAACGTTAAAACGTTTAGGAGTTAACGTTTTAGCGTTATAGCATTAAATCTAATGGGGCGGGGTTAAATGGCGTGATTGATGAGCGGTATTTATGGAGCCTAAGGGTTCTCCTGCGCTACAGCAGTGTTTATGTCATTGTTAGCTGTATGCGACGATATCTAAAAGGAAGGGGCTCATTTTGGGTAAGAAGTATGTATTAAAAGACATACGAAGAAGCACTACCGGAGTTTTTTGATCGAGTAGCGGAACTTATCCCTCGAATAATGAATTTATCCACACGTCGCGATGTTCAAGGCTTGTTAATGGATGAACTAGACGTTAGTAAGCAAGCTGCTGCTGGCCTTGGAAAAATTTCTGTTGATTTTCTATGCGAAGAAGGCCGAGCTCATTTAACGCAGCATGGTAGGGGCTGGCGCAAGGTTCAGCTACCTCCAGAGAGTCAATCAGAAGGCCAAACCTTGTATATATCACGAAACACTGGGAGGCATTCTAATTTAGTCTGGACGAGCAAAGAACTAGCTTCCATCACAAGTGGATGGATTATCTTTCTGAATGGATGATCGTGCATATAGTATTTCTAGACCTGTTCAACTCACGATCCTGAAGGATGGTGGCGATCAACGGCACGAACGATTACTTCAGAACACGGAACAGGAAATGCCTGCTCCCCTGAATGTGCTGATGTTGTCACCCCATCGCAGATAACACGGATTAGCCAAGTCGTCGATTAAGGATTGTCGACATACTCCAGGTTGGCTGTACCTCGTCGACATCAGTTCCTTCCCCGCAGGAAAGGCGATATCAGATGAAGTCGGCATTTCTAAGCGTATGGCCAACCTCCATATCAAAGCCTTGAAGGACGCAGTGATGTTCGATATCTAGGTGGGAAATGCCGTAAGCAATACACGGTTGCCCTGCCCCTTTTAGAGCAGTTTTCTTTTAGAGAAACCACCTATCCATAGGAGGTCACTGATGCTAATTGACGAGACCAAGCAAGAGCTTGCTAAACGGTTTGGACTGACTCTTCCAGAGATCTGTTGTGTTGGATCTGAGTATGTCCGCCGAGTGAGTGTGAGAGTTCTGCAGGCGTGTGTGAGAGCCCGAACGTTGCTGCAACGGTTTGTATACAAGCTTGCAAAGGTCGAGATCCCCGAAGGAGCCACCGGGAAACTGTAACGCGGCGTGCTGGAAAACAGCCGCCGCTGGCGACGTTGGTGGCAGCTCTAGAACGAGACATAGATCGAGCGGAGGCAAAGAAAGTCACTGACCACGATGCTGAGAGGAAAATTTGTGTCGTAGCCGGAGGCATAAGTCTTGCTTTCGCAATAGCCGGCTTACTTACCCAGGTCTTTAAACTGATCTGGGAAGTCCGGTCGGTCTTCAGAGGCTAAATCTCCCAGGTAATCTCGCGGTGTTTGCACCATCGCGAATCCTCGAACAGGAGACTGCCTGCATCAAGAATAGATGATTAGCCCCTACTTCAGCGGCTGGTGGCTTACTCGAACTTGTTGAACTAGGCTGGGTCGACCGTTGGGTGCAATTTCACGCCGGACTCGCCGTCGGCACGAATAAGTTCAGTAATACGGTCACCGCTGATGAGGTCAACGGTAGTAACCGTAGACGTTTCCCCGCATTATGGGCAGGCTCGATAAAACGGCTCAAGGTCACGATGATGGCTTGTTCCGCCCCCCTTAGTCTGAGCGTCACGCTGGAACAACGCGACCGTGTCGCGGCCGATAGGCTTGCCCTCTGGTGCGTAGCGTTTAATGTGAATAGCCACATGAGAAGACAGCACAGGACTCAACGGGGCGGTGCCAATCGCATCGACGCCCTCATCACCTGATCTGCCTGTGTGTTGACGCTGGAGCCCCTGGCGCCGCAGTAGGTAGATGATGAACTTCTCTAATCCCTCTGGCGGTAGCCCATTAAGAAGGTTGAGTAGTTGAGTCTTCCAGTCGCTTTCCTTCGCCTCCTCATTGGAGTCATAAAGGATATCTTCGTCCGGAACATCCCCTCGGGCTTCGGGGAGTCACACTGCTTGTTTCCAGCTCCTTTTGCTTTCGTTGAACACGGTAAGCTTCCCGGTTGATTTCCTGAACCTTCAGGAAAACATCACTGGTAGAAAGCTTCAAGATCTCCTCGGTAGCTTCAGTCAGCAGATACATCCCCCGTGACGGTTGTTCGAGCGCGCCGACGCGCTTGGCTGTTGAGAAGCCCCCAACCGATACGGCTGATTGTGCAGAGTTATGAGATCATCTGTTTTGCTTCTGTATCGAAAGTTAAGGCACCTTAGAGATAGATGGGTTTCCTCGTGAGAGAAAAGATGCCTAACAGAACGGTCACCCCACCACCGCACATCATGAGGGGAATTATATTTGATTGGGTCATAAATAAGACCGCAATATAAGAGGCAAAAACGAAAAAATATATACAAAATACAAACGAGGGAATTAATTTAGTTCGTTTAATATTTGGGATAGATTTCCTTAGTAGCGTGTGATAAAGACATTTTGTCCACCGTTTCCAACTCCTAGAAGAAAACCTGAAGCCATTGTGAATATAATACCCCAAGGCTGAAAAATTGAAATGATGGCTATTCCGGTAATTATTCCAGATAGACCTATTCCTACTTGCGTCCTTTGTTGTGTGATTGCTTGCATTAGCATCGGTCCCAATACAAGGCCTACGCTAATAGAGGCTGCTACTAGGCCATAATCTGATGTTGGCCTCCCTTGTAGACTAAGCAGATATATAATAATGCCCACGTTGACTATCGACCCATAGAAAGCTAACTCCATTGGAGGCGGTAGTCTTACAGCTAGGCCAGGTAGGCTTAGTAGTTCGATTATTGGACTGGATAACCCCTGCTTGGAATTAGATGTGGTTTCTGTTTTTTCAGTTGGCGGGCAGATTGCAGAGGGAATTATCTTCAGTATAAAAAGATCGCTAACCAAACAGAGACTGACTCTTCCTAAATAGATATATAGAAAACCTATGGGGTACAGAAGACCTCCCAGAGCTGGTCCTGCAACAAACCCCGCATTTCTGACTGTAGTAACCCATTTATTAACCGAGTCAAATTGGTGGTTTTCAAAAGATTCGGCAACGATTAGAAGAATGACCACCCAGAGAGCTCCGCCGAGAAGACCAAGGAAGCCTCCGATAGAGACCGCTAGAATGGGCTCAGCCCTTTATAGAGGTATCCACAAGGGAATATAAATATTGCCTCGCAGAACATAATTGCAGACAATATCTTCGTTAAACTTTTTCCTTCAATAAAAATGCGACGAGATAAGGGACCCGCGAATAGGCTACCTGCAGTTGCGACTGCAAAAAGAAAAGATGGCCATAGTCCATCTTTAGCACTACCAGCCAGAGCCACGACGTGGAACGGATCCATCACCGGGACGGCGTCAGGTAGCTCTTCGGCCGCGGCTGACTTGTACCCGGCGAAGCCATCCATCGCGACGTCCTCGATACCGCTTCGGAATGCCTGTGATTGGGCGGCCAGCCAGGTCTTGAACACCTTCTTCGACCGGCCCTCAACGATGTCCAGCAGGCGGGAGGGGCCTGTCTTATCGCGGATCGGGGTGAGATCGATGATGACTGTGACGAACTTGCTGCCGAACGGCGTATGCCGCCACACATGCTCATCGACCCCGAGAACCCTCACGCCGTCGAACCTGCTGGGATCATCGACCAGGAGCTGTTGGCCGGTGGCGAGGATCGCGGTGTTGACGGTGTGCCACGCCGCGCCGAGGCCTGCAGCGATACGACTGATGGACATCCTGTCGATGACGAGGCATTTCAGCGCCCACAGCACCGCCGACCGCGATAGTTTCGCCCGTGGCGCGGCGATCTGGGTGAGGTCTTCCCGCCAGACCCGTGTGCAGGTCGGGCACCGGTAGCGGCGCACGCGCACGTGCAGGATCGTGGGGCGTCAGCCGAGCGGGACGTGGACAAGCTTGCGCACCGTGGTTCCGCGGGGGACGCCTTCGGCCCCGCACTCCCGGCACCAGGAATCCGGGAACTCGGTGGTGGTGCGGCATTCCAGGACTGCGTGATCGGTATCGACCGCTTTCCCGGTGACGGTCAGGTTGAGGGTGTTGAGGAGGCAGAACGCGTCGAGATCGGGGCTCGTGAAGCTAGGCTGGGACATGTCGAGCTCTTCCGGATGGAGTGTGTGAGAACTTCCATTATCGGGAGACCTCGACGTCTATCCGTGGAGCGACACGACCCGGCCTTCAGCACCTGGGGTCTACACCCTCAATTACGAAGAGCCCCATTGTCGGTGACTCCAGCGGACAATTCGCTGTTATTGACTGAGTGATCATCGAAACAAAATTGACTTCCTTCGTCACCATGATCAAGGATGAAGGAAGTCAATTTCAGGTATCTTTACCTAGTATTGCACGGAAGATACTTAAATAAGCTTCACACATTCACCGAGTATCGGTCGAGTGGGTCTTAGATGCCATCGATCATCCGCTTTGCTTGAGATAAGGAGATATCAGGGTGCTTCTGTCTGAGAGAGCGTACAGCACTCACCATTCCATCATTGTCCAGCTCCTGCTTCAAAAGTTGTTTCTCACTACTGTCAAGCTGAATTACTGAAGGGTGTTGCTTCTTATTACGAAGAGCAAAACCAAACCCTAACGCCACCACCGCAAGAGTAAGGCATATGAAGCCAACTATAGATCGCCACGATGACGGTTCGTTAGATGTAGCAATAAGCAGGCAACCAAAGACTAGTAACAGAGCGAAGGGGCCAAAGAATTTTGAAGCCATTTAATGATTTCCTTAATCTACTTTAACAGTTGTCTTTGACCGCAGCTATCCCCAGTAACTCAGCTGCCGTTGCACCTGCTGCCTTAAGTCCCCCTGCAAGCTTTTCTTTATTACTCGTGGCGCCTAATAGCAACTGCATGGATTCTTTTACGCTACCAATTGATTTCACAAATTTTGCCAACTTGATTGCTCCACCAACTGGGTATGCGACGGCTGCCGTCACAGCCGCAATACATTTAGTCCAACCCCAAGCGCCATCCGGATCGGCGGTTACCGGGTAGGCGATATTTTGTGATAAATCAACTTTTTGCACAAGATGATTGTCGTGAACTTCAAAGTGGGTATCAACCTTTTTTTCCGTTAGCGTCGACAGCCCAAGGTGCTTTGATTCGGCCTGCAGCTTCTCCGTTTTCCATACGGAAGAATGCTCCACCATCTGGTGCTTCGCTTAGAGTGAAACCTTCCGGAAGGTCGAAGTTAAAGGCGTAAGAATCCGGAGATTCATCACTGTCGATGGTGATTACCTGAGAGAACGATTCACCTTTTTCATTTGACTGAATTGAGTATCCTTTGTCGTCTTCAGAAGCAACGGATCGCCCTCCTTTGTTCTTTTTCGATCCAAGGCTGGTTCCTGTGATCTTAATAGATCCATACTCAGCATTGCTCACTTCTGACACGGCAGTTTTCTCTGCTGTGTCATCTTTCGCTGGCACAGCAGAGGCGTAGCCAGTCATTGCCAATGAGGAGGTTACCGCAATACAGGAAACAGTAATCCTTTTTAGAAGAGTTCGGTTCACGAGTTTTCTCCTTTTAGAAAACGCCATATTTCAACTTGTATTGAACAATGTTCATTATAGCTGCATCTAGGGGTATCGTCTACATAATCGCGAGATTTCACCCCCGGGGGTACGGACTTCCGTTCTCATATATTGAACCATCGCAATTTTGCTTTCCTGAGTGACGGAGAAGATATAGTTAAAAGGTTGTTTGCGTTCCTGCGTCAGTACTTTGGCTGGTATGCCATGTCTAGCTCGGGGCCCATTCCGCTGTTAAAAGATGTTTTACTATTGGCAGCCAGGTCTGCGGGGTTCTTAGTCAGTTCGGTGCGACGTGTGGTGAGCCATTCGACGCACTGCTTGGCTTGCGTGACGCGTTCCGGCAGGTTGTCCGTTATAGTGTACCTCAAATGAACACTTTTTTAAATGACAAAAGTTCCTGTTCACTAGGGTGGGGTTTATGGTTAAATGAACAGAACCGTCACTACCTCTAGACATCACTAAACAACCTGAGGTGATTTCCGGGCAGAAGGTGGGCTATGCCCGGGTGAGTACGGGTGAGCAGAATTTGGATCGGCAGGTTGCTCAACTCAAGGCGGAAAAAGTGTTCACCTACTTCACGGATAAACGCAGCGGGGGATCACGGGAGTGCCCTGGCCTGGATGAAGCGATGCGTCATGTCCGCGCGGGAGATCAGTTAGTTTTCACGTCGATGGATCGGTGTGCAAGGTCACTCATTGATCTGCACTCCATCGTTGAAGAGTTAGTACAGCGTGGGGTGTCGGTGAAGTTCATTAAAGAAAGACAGACCTATTCGAAGGATTCGACACCAGTCGCGAAACTGATGTTGGGGTTGTTGGGGGCGGTCGCGGAGTTTGAGCGTTCCATTATTCGTGAGCGTCAGGCGGAGGGGATCGCCCGCGCCAAAGAGCGTGGCGTATATAAGGGGCGAGTGAAAGCATTGAATGAACAGCAGGTTGCCCAAGCTCGTCAGTGGATTGAGTTGGGGGTGCCGAAGGCGGAAGTCGCGCGACGTCTAGGGGTGGGGCGAACGACTTTGTACGTATATCTACAGCAACAGTGATTGTCGTTTGCTCTAATTAATAGAAGGGTTGTGTTTAATTATATGTTCACAGAACACGCCTTCGATTGGCTTTCTAGTCTGCCTAGAATTTCCTTAATTTCGGCGAGTGTTTCTGGTTCTAGTTCTTCCGGAACGTTACGCCAATCGATATTGACTCCGTTGGAGGTGTTAAAGAAGGCGGGAAAATCGCCCGCTATGTGGGTGAAATATAAGCTGTCGGCCATCTCCTTTTCAGAGAGTCCAGCGTGGGGTGTTTCGATCTTTTGGCTAGTTTTGTATCCCCATAGGGAGGGGCTTTGCGAATTTTTTGACTGAAAAATAGTTCGGATATAACCATCAGAGATCCAAGAGACTACAAGGGTAATTGTATATCTCTCGTATTCTTCTGGGAAGATATTAAAATCTGCAGATATTTCCTCGTTGAAGCGTTGTAGGTTAAACATAAGCAAACTCATTTCTAAGGGAAAACGGGTAGTTCGGTACTAAACCAATTTGGAACTGTTACGCCTGTTAAGGTTGGCTCACCAGTTCCCTTGAGTGGGTAAAAGGTGATTGTTCCCAGCGGTTTATCGGAGTCTACAACTGGAGTTTTATCGTATACTAGCCTCCCTGTAAACCATTCTCCTGTTGACTCGCAAGTCACGGGAGTTTCGCAATGAACTCGGTAAACAGGGGATTCGTAAATCGGGCGTCCATTTTCATACCTAGCTGGGCATGAGTGTTTAATGAAGTATGCTAAAGAATAAAGGCTTCTCACATTATGCTTGTGGTAAATTTTATCCCCTCCGAAACCGGTTTTATTGTCCCAATATCTGCGTCGGAGGACTACTTCATTCCCGAAAGAATCAGACGTTTCTAGCATGATGCGATTAGTATAGTCATTTCCTTCGATTGCGTTGCATTCCCTGCTTAACGGATTTGGAATGATGGATTCATTGGTGTTGATGTTTAACCCGTCACCGCCATGGGGATTGTATAAATCTGCTAATCCGTTAGCGACCAATCCATATAGTGGACCTTTAGTGAATGTTTGCTTGTATCAACCGTCTTTTTGTTTAACTGGATCCCCAGTTGGGTAGCCCCAAAATCCTTTTTCGAAGTCGGCATATCCCCATTGGAAAAGGATGTCCCCTGCAACTTGATGTGCTCCGTGTTGTGGGTGCCAGTACATCATTCCACGGTTGAACCTATTGAACCGGCCGTTACGGTCCGGGGTTCCTGTTTCATCCCCTATGGGGTAGCCCAATGGGCCTTTTCTACCCCGGTTTGGACCCATTTGTCATAGATTGCTCCATGGATTGTGGCTAATCCTGCCAATGGGCCGTAAATCTGGCCGTGTTGAAAGGACTGTTTGCGTCCAATACCGTCGGAGAGACCGAATTCGTCAGTGGTGGGGTATCCCAGTGGACCGCGTTCCCATCCTGTGCGTACCCAGGCAACAGAAAAATGCGTGGTAAACGGATGAGCGACGGTTTGGGGGTGCCAGTAGATGAATCCGTTGACGAATTCATTGCGACGTCCTACACCATCAGGAACGCCGAGTTCATTGGACTTCGGCCAAGTGAGGAAACTCTTTGGTCCACCGAGGGAATCGTACTTTTCCCGGATCTTTCCGCACACTTTAAAAGGGCTAGGCCAGTACGTCCGACAGTTATCAACGGCGGCAAACGTCTGTATCCCAGAGCGTGTCTGCGTTGCTTGTTCTTTAGATTCTTGGATTTCAGCTTGGTTAGCTTGTTCTTTCGTGAATCCACCGGGAATTTGTTCTTTATCGGAACGCATCTTCCCTGGAGTGATTTTGCTTTTGGGGTTGGTGGTGGGGTGCCAGTTCTTACCTGTTTGGTTATCAACTTTGTTGTCGTCGAACCCCGGTTCTGCTGGTTCCAGGTTTTCTCGTCCAGGTGCGACCTGATCAGCGTGGTTGTCTGCTGGTGTGCTCGCAGTTGTTGGTGGTTGTGTGGGGTGAGCCTGCACGGTAGGGGTGAATCCCATGCCGAGGGTGATGGCGAATAGGAAAGTGGTGATAATGCGAGATGATCTGGCCATGGTGGGGCATCTTTCGCTGTACTGGATGGTTGGTGGGGTCTAGTGGTGATTGCAACACCCTGATT
>NZ_KV786161.1:125986-144292 GCF_001806865.1 Corynebacterium sp. HMSC28B08 | reverse complement strand
CCCCCACCCCGCCTACGACGCAGCCCCCGCACCAGCTACGGCTCCCCAAGCCGCCCACGATCAAAACCCACCTACGACTTAACTGCCCCAGCCACAACAACCCTCGCATCACTGTCCTGCTCGCCAGGCTTGTCATCCACGAACACCACGCGGCTGGCTACAATGCCCGCGCCCAACAGCACAATATTGAAGCCCATCAACATATACAGCCCGGCGTTCCAGCTCCCAGTCGCCTCAAACAACAAACCGAACAGGAACGGCCCCACACTCGCGATGGAATAACCAACCGCCTGGGCACCGCTCGACAGCACCGCCGCCGCAGCTGCCGCGCGGGTACGCGTAGCCACCAGCAGCAGCCCCAGGTTGAAAGTGGAACACCCCAGCGAAACCAAAACGATCCAGACAAACGGTGCCTTCATTGGGTCATGCAACAGCAATGCCAGCGCACCCATCATCGCCACGAATGAATAGATTGTCACCATCAGCGAGCCGCGCCGGAACCTACCAACCATCCACGGCACGATCACACTGGTGGCAATGCCAGTCAGCGCGAACGTGCCACCGACTACGCCTCCGAGCTGCTCGCTACCGCCTGATTCCACCACGATCTTCGGCGCCCAGGTAATGAAGCAGTAGGACATAGAACTGGTCATGGCGAACATCAACACCACACCCCAGCTCACAGGGTGTCTCCATATGTGGCGATAACTCTGCTTAGCCACTCCGGCTGCTTTATCGGCTGCTCGCTGGGCTTTAATTCTTTCCCGACGCCGCCGGCCTCCCACCTCCGGGCCCACCACACGCACCAGCAAAATCCAACACGCGACTGCCAGCACTGGCGGACCGGCCCACAGCCCTAAAGCCAGTTGCCAACCGCCCCATTGTTCCAAGGGCACAGCCACGACGGACGCCGTAGCCATCGCAGTGTTACCTACCACCAGGTAGGCCATGGACATGACGGTGATGCGGAACGGGAAATAATCCTTCACGACCGCGGGAAGTAGCGTATTAGTAAACCCCACCCCCATCAGGCCAACCATCGTGCCAATGAGGAACAGTAGTTCGTTGGGTGCAAACGTGCGCACACCAAACCCCACGGCCGCTACAACCATGGATGCAGCAGCGGTTTTGCGGAAGGTCATTGCCCGAGACAGAGGCGCACTCAAAGCCGCCGCTAGGGCGAACATCAATGTGGGCGCCATGCCCACGAGGCCCACGAACAGAGGGGATGCCCCGAGGCTGTCCGAGACCTTGTCCGCGATCGGCGAAAACGAACTGATCGGACTGCGCAGGTTTACACTCGTGAGCAACACCGCCACTACCGCGATGATGGAAATGGTGGTGACAGCGCGTTTATCTTCTCGCCCCGAATGCTCTATCTGACCTTCGCCCACTCCGCACCTCCATCACACCGCGCCAGTTGCAGCATTGCCTCTCATCACCGTTGCTCTATCTGACCTTCGCCCACTCCGGACCGGTCTCCGCCAGCTCCGCGTCCAATTTCGCAAACAGTGGCTTCGGCTTGCTTAGCGGCGTTCCCGGCACCATATCGATGCGCTTCCACGTAGCCTGCTGGTTCTTGTAGTCACCCATGATCACGGGGTACGCGCGACCCGCCTCCGGCACGCCCGTACCCACAGGGTCCCGTGGGGAATCATCGGTGACTTCCAGGATCTTCGGCTGGGCGGCCCACACACCTTGGCCACCGAGGGTCTCGAAGATTTTCTGTGCACTAAACGGCAGGTAAGGGGTCATCAGGGTGTTGATATCACTCACCACCTGCAATGCCACGTGCAACACCGTACCCAAGCGCTCGCGCTGCGATTCATCCTTGGCCAGCTTCCAGGGTTCTTGGGCCGCGATATACTGATTCGCGCGCCCGGCAATACGCATAGCTTCAGTGATTCCAGCTTTGAAGCGGGATGCCTGCAGCGCCTTTCCAACAACCTCAAATGCGTGAGCAGATTCATCCAAGAGGGCTTTGTCGGCGTCGAGTAAAGAGCCCAGAGGTGGCACCTCGCCGAAGTTCTTGTGCGCCATCGATACCGTACGGTTGACTAGGTTGCCCCACTCGTTCGCCAGTTCGGAGTTGATACGGCGGACAAACTCGTCCCACGTGAAGTCCGTGTCCGTCGTCTCCGGGCCAGCCATGGCGATGAAGTAACGCAGTGGATCCGGTCCGAATTCCTTGAGGAAGTCGCGAACGTAGATGACCACCCCCTTAGAGGACGAGAACTTTGAACCGGACATCGTGAGAAACTCGCTGGAAACCACCTCAGTCGGCAGGTTCAGTGTGGGCTCAGCCAGCTCACCAGCATCTCCACCCCGGGAACCCTGACCGGAGTATCCCAAAAGTTCCGCAGGCCAGATCTGGGAGTGGAAGGTGATGTTGTCTTTGCCCATGAAGTAATAGGCCACTGCCTCTGGGTCGTTCCACCACTTCCGCCAAGCTTCCGGCTGGCCGGTACGCCAGGCCCATTCAATTGACGCCGACAAGTAGCCCACCACGGCATCAAACCAGACATACAGCTTCTTCGCATTGTTGTCCTGCCAACCTTCGATAGGGATCGGCACACCCCAGTCGATATCGCGACTCATTGCGCGGGGACGAATGTTCTCCAACAAATTGAGGGAGAATTTCAGGACGTTGGGGCGCCAATCGGTACGGCCCTTCAGCCACTCCGTCAATGCTTCCGCAAGGGCCGGAAGATCCAGCATGAAGTGTTCTGTATCCACGAACTCGGGGGTTTCGCCGTTGATTTTGGACACAGGGTTGATGAGATCTTCGGGGTCCAGCTGGTTTCCACACGTATCGCACTGATCACCGCGAGCGTCAGTTGCCCCACAAATGGGGCAGGTGCCCTCGATGTAACGGTCGGGCAAAGTTCGGCCCGTGGAAGGGCTGATCGCCCCACGAGTGGTTTGGGTCACCATGTAACCGTTGTCGTAAAGGCCACGGAAAAGTTCCTGGACGACCGCGTAGTGGTTACGCGTGGTGGTGCGGGTAAACAAGTCGTAAGACAATCCCAAGCCGACCAAGTCTTCAACGATGATGCGGTTGTAACGGTCGGCCAGCTCCTGAACGCTCACGCCTTCTTTTTCCGCCTGGACCAGCAGCGGAGTGCCGTGTTCGTCCGTGCCTGAAACCATGAGGACGTCATTGCCAATCATCCGCTGATAGCGGGCAAAAACGTCGGAGGGAACACCGAATCCAGCAACATGGCCGATGTGACGGGGGCCGTTGGCGTAAGGCCAAGCAACAGAGGTGAGAACACGTTGTGACATGCCTACCACATTAAGGTATTGCCACCTGCGAAGAAAAAGATGACCCCACCGCCCTGTGGAGGTGGGGGTTGAAGACCGTTGGGGTTGTTTTTACGCCAATGATTTTCATACAGCACAACTGATGCCCTACCCTGTGAAAAAATGGGGCTGACATACCCCATACAACCCACCCGTTCACACATGATTATCTTAGGGGTCATATAAGGTTAGCTAATGTGAAGCCCATCGCCTTCAATTGATCTTGACCCTTTCACTCACGAAGGACGACCATGCAGTTAAATCGAGCCACCGAGCTAGGCATCAGGATCCTGATGCAACTGGCCGCTCTAGACGATGCCGCTAGCGCGGCCGGTGTCGCTCCCCCTCGATACACCTCTTCCAGCATCGCGGACGACATTGGCGCCCCACAAACCCACGTGGCCAAGGTCGTCTCTAAATTAGCCGAACTCGGCCTAGTGCGATCCACGCGTGGACGCACCGGCGGAGTGGCCCTGACCCCCGAGGCGCTACTTAAGCCGCTGGGCTCGTTGATTCGAGATTTGGAAGGCGCACGACTGGCGAATTACCGCGTTCACGATCCCTGCCCGTTCGTACCCGAATGCGCCCTACACGCCGTATTACGTGGCGCGGCAGATCAGTTCTTCACGATACTGGACAAGACGACCGTCGCCGATATCGTTCCCGTGTCTCCTGCAAAAGCAATGCCGGTGTAACGCGAAAGTTGCGCGACACCGGCAGCGATAAGTCCGAAACTGTCCTGGGCGGTTAATCCTTCGCCCTATTCGCAGACTTCTCCCCCACATTGAAACGGCGAACCCCACGACCGTTCTGCTTGTTCAGATAAGCGGCCACGCGTTTTTCGCGTGCATCCCTCATGGCGTAATGCCGCTGAGCCTTGTGGTCCAAATACAGCGGGTCATTGGACAATGACTTCACGATTGCGAACATCAACGCAATAATAATCAGCACAAACGGGCTGGCCGCGATGATCGTGATGTTTTGCACATTGGTCAGGGCATCTTCTCCACCCGTCCAAATCATGACGATCGCGATGATTGCGGTCATCAATCCCCACAAGACGGTGACTTTGCGATTGGCCTCCACACGGCCGTTTTGGGACATGGTTCCCATCACCGTCGATGCAGAATCCGCAGAGGTGATGAAGAACGTGGCCAGCAAAATCATGGCCAGCAACGAAGCTGCGTAGCCACCGGGCACAGTATCCAACAGGTTGAACAGCTGCTTGGTGGCATCTCCATCGCCCCAGATCGACTGATTTGTCTCCTCTGCATGAATGGCGGAGCCACCGAAGATGGAAAACCATACGACGGTCACTGCCAACGGCACCATGAGGATAACGGTCACGAACTCGCGAATGGTGCGTCCACGGGAGATGCGAGCTAGGAACATACCGACGAATGGGGACCAGGAGACCCACCAGGCCCAGTAGAAGATTGTCCATGAGCCCAGCCACTTGCCGGCACCTTCGCTGGAATCAGCGGTGCGGGCCGCCATGGAGAAGAACTCGGACAGGTAGTTGCCCAAGGTAGTGGGGATCAGGTTCAAGATGACAACGGTGGGCCCCACAATCAGCAGGAACAAGGCCAGCAGACCAGCCATGATCATATTGGCATTAGAGATGTACTGAATACCTTTACCCACACCAGATGCAGCGGAAACGAGGAAGCACACACCCAGCACGATGATCACCCCGATCATCACTCCCATGCCGGGGTTAGTCCACAGGTTAGTGGCTTCCATACCTGAGGCGATCTGAGTGGCACCAATACCGAGGGATGCTGCGGTGCCGAAAACGGTCGCGAAGATCGTGAAAATGTCGATGATCTTACCCAGTGGGCCGTGGGCTCGGCGCTCGCCGATCAGCGGAATGAAGGCCGAGCTCAACAGCTGCTTCCGGTCCAAGCGGAAGGTGGTGTACGCGATAGCCAAGCCCACGATGGCATAGAGCGACCATGGGTGCAGTCCCCAGTGGAACATCGTGGTGGCCATCGATACCCCAACATCACCCGGTTCCGTTCCCGGCACACCTTGGCGGTAATAGGTCAGCGGTTCGGCCACACCGTAGAACATCAAACCGATGCCCATACCGGCGGCGAACATCATGGCTACCCAAGACGCGGTGGAAAACTCCGGCTCCTCGCCATCCTTACCCAACCGAATGTGGCCGAATTTACTGAAGGCGATGAACAGGATGTAACCAACGAACACCGTGCCAGCCAAGACGAACAGCCATCCCCAATCATTGGTGATGTACGTCAGCGCCTTTCCAGAGAATGCCTGAAAGCTGTCTTTCCCCAGCAATCCCCAGGCGACCACCACCAAAATGAGCGCGAGCGCCCCAAACGTGACGGCCCAGTTGATTGGGGCATCGTCATCGAGCCGTGCCTGCTGGCTTACCTTCGGATCGTTGGCGGGATCGACAAAGGCTTCCGCCAGCGCTTGCTCTTCGGAATTTAATCTCTCCCCTTGCTGTGGGTTTCCTTGTGAAATCGTCATATTCTCCACAGTGGTGGCAGGGGGGCGCAATATCAAACCCTCCGGGACTTTTCACCGTGCGATCGCGGCCTTTCACCGCACTTCCCGGCTGCATCTCTTATGCATCTTTTTCTAGCCGACGCCCCGCTCAGCCCCCTGTTCACCCTGCTTGGGCACCTATTCCTGATCTAGGTGCGTGGCGGCGGGGTGGACCTCATCCTTTCAAAGATAACAATACGGTAACGATTCTGATCTGGGTGGCTTTACTCGCTATCCTCGCGGGCGTGCAATGCACGGCAACATCCGATTTCTTCAGCCCTCCACGCTGCTGCCGCAGACACCCTGCGCACGCGGGCGTGCCCGTGCGCTAGGCCTCCTCACGGGCGTGCAACACAGCCTCGTACACTTCCCGTTTGCTGAGGTTGTGGCGCTTCGCGATCTCGCCTGCTGCCGCCTTCAATCGCATTCCGCCGGCGACGAGCCCCTCAACTTCCCCGACCACATCAGCCGTGTCCACCCCCAGCTCTTCGGGATCCACAGCTCCAATCACCACACAGATTTCCCCCTTTACTTCCTTTGCATGAGCCCATTCGGCTACTTCGGCAGCAGAACCAGAACGAACCTCTTCGAAACGCTTGGTTAGCTCGCGGGCGACTGCAACGGGGCGTCGTGCCCCTAAAATCTCCACCGCAATATCCAAGGTTGCCTGCAAACGGTGAGGGGATTCAAAGAAACACGTAGCCGTGGTAGCGGTGAGCAAGTTGCTAAAGAATTCCCGGCGCGCGCCATCTTTGCGCGGAGCGAACCCCAGGAACGTGAAGTGGCCCATCCCCACACCCGAGAGCGCAAGCGCGGTGGGTACTGCAGAAGGACCAGGCAGGCAGGTCACCGGGACACCCGCAGCCCGGGCAGCTACAACCAGCGGGAATCCGGGATCGGAAACCGCAGGCATCCCCGCATCTGTTACCACGAGGATGCGCTTGCCAGCTTGGGCCTCTGCAACGAAATGACCGGCGCGATCGGATTCATTGTGGTCGAAGTTCGAAACCACCGTGCCGGTGATCGTCACACCCAACGCATCGGCCAGCGCACGGGTGCGGCGCGTATCCTCCGCAGCGATGATATCCGCACTTGCCAAGGCATCGAGCAACCGAATGGAGGCATCCAGTGGGTTCCCCAAAGGTGTGGCTGCCAAGATGATACCCCCATGAGGGAGGGGTCGCTGTTCCTGGGCTCGATGTAAGAGGGACTCTACTGTCATTCCCCCAGCATGCCACTAGAGTTATTGGCTGTGACAGTTTCCACCCCAGAACCACGCCCGTCGAACCAAACCGATAGTGCCACGGCCACTGCCGAGAGCGGCGCACAGCGCCCCGCTCTCCCCTCACGGGCGGATGACTCTACCCCGGCGGAGCTCGGTCTGAGCCGTGCTGCGAATAATCGTGAGGCCCAGGGTGTGAGGACGTGGAGCCGGTGGGTGTGGATTCAGCTGAGCCTGGCGGTCTTCGCCGCCGTGAGTCGCTTGAGCTCGCTAGGGAAACCCACGGATGGTGGCACTCCCGTCTTCGACGAGAAACACTATGCCCCGCAATCGTGGCAAATCGCGATGAGCCAGACCAATCCCCTGATTGGTGGGATCGAGGACAACCCTGCCTACGGCTTGGTGGTACACCCGCCACTCGGTAAACAATTGGAGAGCATGGGCATGCAACTGCTGGGCTACAGCCCGGCCGGGTGGCGTGTGAGTTCTGCCCTGTGCGCAATTGCGGTTATCTTGCTGATCGCAGCCATCGCGCGGCGCATTACGAAATCGGAAGTGGCCGGAATGCTCGCCGGCATTTTCGCCCTGTGCGATGGCATCTTGTTTGTCACCGGCCGGTCAGCCATGTTGGATCATTTTCAGACCCTGTTTGTGGTGTCAGCGACGTATTTCTTGGTGCGCGATGCCCAGCAGATGGAGGGGCGGTTCCGCCGCGTTTTCGCCGAAGAACGTGTCCGTGACCACACCTTGGGCCCGCGCATGGGGTATCGCTGGTGGCGTTTCGCTGCTGGAGTGGCGCTGGCCGGTGCGCTGTCCGTGAAGTGGTCGGGGCTGTATTACATTGCTTTCGCTGGGTTGGCAATCGTAGCGATTGACTATGCCCGGCGCCGACGTTACGGGGTGCAACACCCTCTGCGTGGAACGTTGGTACTGGATAGCGCACCGTCATTTTTTGCCTTGGTGATCGTGCCGGTCATCGGTTACATCGCCAGTTGGCGGGCCTGGTTCGCTTCGGAAACCGGGGTTTTCCGGCACGCAGTTGAAAGCGGTCGGTTTTCGGAATTGAATCAATCCGGGTTGACGTTTCTGCCCGATGTGGTGCGGAATTTCATCTACTATCACTCGTCCGTTTTAAAGTTCCACACTGCACTGACCAATTCGAATGGCCACCACCACTCCTGGGAATCTAAGCCTTGGTCATGGTTGGTGAGCAGCCGTTCGCTGCTGTACTACAGCCCTCCAGAAAAGGATGGAATTGTCCACAAAGTATTGCTGGTTGGCACCCCTGCAATCTGGTGGTTGTGTGTACCCGTAATCCTGTGGGGAGTATGGTGCCTGCTCATTCACCGCGATATGCGCTGGGCTGTCCCCGTGATCGGCTTTGCCGCGGGATTCCTACCGTGGCTGCCCACGCTAGATCGTCAAATGTACCTGTTTTATGCCGTGAACCTTGCCCCATTCTTGGTTATTGCTTTGGCATTGGCCTGTTGCCAGCTTCTACACACGGCGCGGGCGGAAAACAAGCGGTGGCCGGTCGTGCTCGTTGTTGGCTACGTGGCCGTGGTGGTGTGGAACTTCTTGTTCTTCCTACCGCTGTATACCGGTATGCCAATGACCAACGCGGAGTTCGCCGCACGCATGTGGCTACCAAGCTGGCGGTAGCTAAGGCGGACAACCGCCAAGAGCGCCTGCTGCTACAACATACCTACGCGGGCCACTTTCACCCTAGCGGCGAGTTATTTGCGCGAATCCACATCCCGGAAGCGTTGCGGTTCCTTATCCCCCAACCGGAACGAGGAATGCTCATCCAAATCAGCTGCGGAAAAATTAATTGGCCGGGCCGCGAGTGCGCGCCACGAATGGCGCAGGGGTGTGAACATATGGTTCCGGCCTATCCAGCAGACCAACAAGGCCACGACCGCGCACAGGTGCACCAACAATCCCCACAAGGGGTTCGCAAATAACCCGCGCCCAGTGGTGACACCCACAAACTCGATGACAACCTCACGTGTGGCAAAACCGGCACCGAACGCCCACTGCGCCAAATAAATCGGCAAGATCGCACTGGAGACTTTCGGGCGCGCCGCGGCCCATGCAATACCCACTGCCAAAGCGAACTTGTCCACCGCGTTATCCATGATCAGCCTGGTGATGATGGGGCCGTTGGCGTCGTTATCCAAAACAGCAGGATTAACCGGAGTGGCAAACAGCAGCATGCCAGCCCACGCCAAGTAAACCCCAGCTACCAAAATGAGGACTATGCGAGCGATTGTCATGGGTAATTGCCGGTTCGTCACCCCGGAAGCGACAACGGGCATAGTATCGGCTGCAGCAAGAATGTGATCGGTGATCTTGGCTGGGTCTGGGGCGTGGTCAGCGACCTGGGCCTGTGAATCGATGGAGCCAATGGTGAGGGAACGCCCTAGTGCCGTCACGGTGGTGTACCAACGCTGACACTCCTCACACACATCGAGGTGAGCGTCAATGACCTCATCGGGCAGCTCGGAGTGCTCGCCATCAAGCCGTGCAGACAGTGCAGCGCGTACCTGTTCACAGTCCACAGTGGCTCACCACATTCCTTCGTCAAATGATCCGATTTCCGTCAGTGGCCAGGCTCTAGGGCTCAACACGGGCGGTTGTTTTTGGCGCTGCGGTTAAGCAAACCGCGCAAGCGCACGATCCAAGCTCGCCCGCCCGGCACCAAACACCACGATCATCAGCAAACTGGCCATCACCACAAGAATGTATTCCATACCGCCGTCAGACACATAAAAGCCATGATGAGAAAACTGAAAATACAGCATGGCAGCAGCTATAACGAACAGCACGCCAGCGGCAGCTGTAGTGAGCACCCCGGCGATCAACATGGCCCCACAGAACATGAAAAGCACGGACACGGTCCATGCAAACACGCTGGGGTTGGGATAACCCACACGGGCGAATTCGACGATCGTGCTGTTGTCCCCCACCATGCCCACGCCGAAGACGTTGCGCCAACCGTGAGCGATGAACACCACCCCGAGGATGGCACGCAAAATGAACAGCGCAATATCGCGCACAACTGGATGGTTCATTTAGACCGCGCGAATGTGACCGTTGTAGTAATCCCGCTCCTCATCGCCGTTGAAGAAGAAGTCGTGGCTGTCCACAACGGCGAGGTTGTGCAGCTCGGCATCAGCTTCATCCGGTTCAACGATGACGGCGCCGGGGCGCATAAGCCGTGCGGGGATCACACCCAATTCCTGGTCTTCCGTGTTACGTACACCCAACCGGGCGCGGCGCATCCGGGCCAGACGTCGACGACGCAGCTTGGCCTCCTCGATAGCGTTCTTGCGCAGGGCAATGAGGTAGAACGCAGTCATGGCGGTCATCACGACGGGCAACAGCCACGATGCACCTCCGCGCCAGAATGCTAGGGCGAGCGTCAGCACGAGAAGCGCAACCATACCCAGCAGCACGTGCTTGCGGCGCTGCTGTCGGCGACGGTTTGCCGCAGCACTTGCCACCGGGTCGAAAACCCCACGGCCGCGCCGGGATGCGATGTAGTTAATGTCATCTTCAGAGAGCTCCATGGAGTCGTAGAGTTTCTCCACGGGACGAGCATTGCCTACGGTAGCCAATTCCCGGACGTGATCGTCCCGTCCGCGTTCGTCATCGAAGTCCACGCCGCGGAGAACTCCGGCGGGTACCTCCACGGGCTGGGGATTGATCGCCTCGACGCCCTCGTGTGCCTCACCGGTGTTGCCTGCATCGGTCGTATCAGCTTCGTCGCGAGCGCCATCCACACGGCCCGCTGACGTGCCCGCTTTGCGAACCTTTTTCTCCGCTTCACTGTTCGACTTTGCAGTCTTTTTGCGCTGTAGAGCTGCGACAACGTCTTCCTCGGCGATAGGGCCGAACTCCCCCGTATCGGTTTCATCGTGGGACTTGTACGAGCTGGCATCGGTCTTTCGGGCCACACCGTACTCGGCGACTGCGACAGAACCATCATTGGCTGTGTCGTCATCGGTTTTCGTATCCCCGGCGGGGGCATTCTTGGCCACATCCTCATTGGCCGAGTCATCAGCCACGGCATCCCCGCGGACTTCCTCGATAACCTCGCCGTCGATCACGGGGCGGGTTTCAGCATCCCCGTCAGCCTCGTCGCCTTGTGCTCCCACGGCCTCGACCGCATGACCATCCTGGCGTGCAACGGCCACGCTCTTGCCCGGAGTGCGCTGCGAGGAGTCCGTGCCCTCGTCATCCAACAGCACGTATTCCGGTTCGGCATCCACCAGTTCCAGCTCTTCATCGCTGTCATCGACGGTGTACAGCGCCGGCGATGGGCGCAGCTTGCGCTTTTTGCGCAGCTCCGCACCGCCCGAATGTACGAGGCGTGTCTCGGTCAAGGCCTCAGAAGTCTGCCTTACTGGGCGGCGATTAAACAGCACCAAGGGCGTTAACAGGACGATCCAAACGACGGCAATTAGAAGCAGTGAACCGGGCACGAGTCTCGCTTCTCCTCAAATTGATAGGGCAATAGCTCCCCGCAGCGTTTTCGCCTCCGGGAACGTGGTGATAAAGATATTAAGCAACGCTATCCACGCTAGCGTTTTCAGTCGCAATCGGCCCTCAAGCCACGCCGATAAGCACCCCATCATTGAGCAATTTGCGCACCAATGTGCCGTGGGCAGCGATCTCCTCCATCGTCACAGCAACCAGCAGATGATCGGTCCACTCCCCATTGATGTGCAGGTTTCGCAACAAAGTCCCCTCGTGGCGGAACCCCGCCTTCTCCAGCACCTTGCGCGAGGCAATGTTTTCCTCCATCACGGTCGCCTCAATCCGGTGCATATCCACGTTGCGGAATGCATGATCCACTCCCAATGCCACGGCCGCGGTGGCAACCCCCTGGCCCTGTACGCCGCTGTATACCCAGTACCCGATCCAGCAACTTTTGATCGCCCCGTGCTGAATGTTCCCTAACGTCAGCTGGCCGGCGAACCGACCATCTACTTCAATGGCCATGGGTACGACCGCTCCCCGGTCTGCCCACTGCATGAGGTTGCGATAGGTGTACTTCCATCCTTGAGTGTTGTGAGCCTGTTCCCACCCACTCGTTGCGGTCGGCTCAACGGGTTCCAACAGTCGACGGTCGGCAATTCTGTACCGACGCCATGCCACGCCATCCCCACGTTCCAAACTCCGTAGGTGCACACGTCGCCCTGACTTCGTGATGACGGTTGGGGTGTCCACCGGCCACCCCAACCTTCCGGTGCTCGCTCCGGTAAGGAAACTCAAAAAGTTCATGGTGTTACCTACCCCCGGGTCGCTGAACGCGTGAACACGACCCCGCTAGGCCCGGTTCGTCAGGAACATCACATCAACCACCGAACCCGGCGCGATGTGGGCTACGTCCACCGGAACCACGATCAAACAGTTCGCCCGGCCGTGGCTACCCAACAGATGTGTTGGCTCGCCGCCATCGGCAGCTCCCAACGGATCCACCAAGAAGTCACCGGTATCCCGATCGCGCATCAGCTGGCCACGAATGAATCCCCTTCGGTGCGGCGCGGATTCAATAGAAGCGATGGTGCGTGCTTGAACCACGCGACGGTTCGACTGACGTTGACCGCGAATGAGCTGGATTAGTGGGCGCACCATGACTTCAAAAGCCACCAGCGCAGCCGACGGGTTAGCCGGCAGCAAGAATGTCGGCACCTTGTCGGCGCCAAGGGTTCCAAAGCCCATGACGGACCCGGGGTGCATGGCAACACGTGTGATCTCCAGCTCGCCTAGCTCTGCAAGAACCTCTCGCAGCTCTTCGCTGGCGGTACCGCCCACCGCACCGGTGATCACCACAACTTCAGAACGGATGAGCTGGCCTTCGATGATGTCCTTCATCCGGCGAGGCTCTCCCCCGACGATTCCCAGGCGGTGCACTTCTGCCCCTGCTTCTCGCCCTGCTGCGGTGAGGGCATAGGAATTGACATCGTAGATCTTGCCGAGGGATGGTTCGCGATCAATATCGATCAGCTCTTGCCCAAAAGCCATGACGGCCATACGTGGCCGTGGATACACCAGCACCTTCGACCGGCCCACGCCGGCCAGCAATCCGACCTGAGCAGCGCCGATGACTGACCCCTGCTCCACGACCACATCGCCAGGTTGCACGTCCGAACCCTTGCGGTGGACGAATTCCCCCGGCTGGAGCAACTCTTGCGGAATGATGCGGCGCCCCTGAGTTTCCGCCCAATCCAGGGGCAGCACGGCGTCGGCCAAAGTAGGTAAAGGGGCACCGGCGTGAACCCTGACGCACTGCCTGGGCTGCAAACGAACCGGTCGGTGGGATCCCGCTGTGACCTCACCGACGATAGGCAGCGCGGTGCGGCGTGCTGGCTGGTCGTCGGCGGAATCACCCTCCTCCGATGGCTCCCCATCAACCGGCGTGGGATCCAGTGCCTGACGGATGTCCACACACCGAACGGCATAACCGTCAATGGCGGCCTGATCGAATCCAGGAAAGTGTTCCGTGCCTTCTACCTGCTCAGCACACCTCAAACCCAGAGCCTCGGAAATGGCCACACGCACGGGTTCGGGGGTGACCGCAGCAGCTGTGATGGTTGCCAGCTGCTCCTCAACTGTCCGCATTACTTTGGGGTTCCTTCCTCGACCTTAGACTGCACTCGGCGGGTGGGGCCGGGTGGTTAAGAGAGCTTTTTAGCTATCTTCTTCCGCCAGACGTTGATTCAACCAGTTCCGCAGCGAAGGACCGTAAGTATCATCCTTGAGGGCAAAGTCCACGCAAGCGCGAATATATCCACCAGGGTTACCGAGGTCATGGCGCTGACCGTGGTGCACCAAAATGTGCACTGGGTGCCCCTCCGTAATCAGCAGCTCAATGGCATCGGTGATCTGGATTTCCCCACCCTTGCCAGGTTTAGTGCGGCGTAGGGCATCAAAGATGCCGCGGTCCAATAGGTAACGCCCGGTAGCCACGAAGTTACTGGGGGCCTCGTCAATATCAGGCTTTTCCACCATGGCCTTGACTGCCTTAACGTTTTCCTCACCGGAGTCCTCGATATCGAACACACCGTACTTGCTGACGTCCTCGCGCGGCACTTCGAACGCACACAACACGGATCCACCAAACTTCTGGCGGATGGCCAGCATTTGATCCATCGCACCGAATGGCAAAACCAGGTCATCCGGCAGCATAACGGCAAAGCAGTCTTCTTCGTCATCAAGCACAGTCTCCGCCAGGCCAATCGCGTGCCCCAGCCCCAAGGGCTTTTCCTGCTCCACGGGGACAACATCAATCAGGCCATCGACGGCGCGAACTTTATCCAGCTGGGTTTGCTTATCGCGCGCCTCGAGAGTTTCCTCGAGTTCCAAGTCAGTGCGAAAATGCGCCATGATCCCATCCTTTTTGGGAGCAGTGATAATGGCCAGACGGTCCGCTCCCGCAGCAGCGGCTTCATTCGCGATCAATTCGATGCCTGGAGTATCCACCACGGGCAGGAGTTCCTTAGGGACCGTTTTGGTCGCAGGCAGGAACCTAGTTCCAAGACCAGCTGCGGGAACAACCACAGTGCGAACACGCGCCGGTGCCGTGTTTTGATCAGTCGTAGGGGTAGAAGACATGCCAAGAATCGTACCGTTAATCGCAGGTATTTCGCGTTAACTACACTCCCGATTCATCATTATGTTGACGGTCGCTATGGGTTTTCCTGCCAAATCTTCCCCGCGCCCTACACCCAATACCGCAGGATCACACCTACACCCAATACCGCAGGTTCACTAAGAGTAGGTTTTGTGATTATGGACACGATAAGGGCGCAGAAACGTCAACTTCGCCGGGAAATACGGCAGCGGCGACGCGCCGTGCCCGCATCAGAGCGCCTTTCGCGCGATGTGGCGATTCAGAATAACCTTCGAGAGTTTCTGGCGAAGACCAATCCTTCCGCAGTGTGCGCCTACTCCCCCATGCCCGGCGAACCAGGTGGCGCTGACCTGCCGGAATTCATCCGTCGTTGCCTTCCTTCCGAGGTTCCCATTTTCTTGCCCCGCGTGGTTTCCTTGGATGGACAAAAACTGGAGTGGGCCAAGTACACCGGAGAGCTTTCGGTGAGCAACTGGGGAATCCCAGAACCCACAGGCCCGGCGATACCTAATGTGTTCTTCAAAGACCCGCTGATTATCTTGCCCGCACTTGCTATAGACTGTTACGGACGTCGACTGGGACAAGGCGGAGGATTCTACGACACCTTCTTTTCCCACAAACCTCCAGGAATCGTTTCTTGTGCGGTTGTCGACGATACCGAACTCATCGACCACGTTCCCACGGAAGACCACGACCTGACTGTGGGCTACATCATCTCGGGGACTGCCGTGGTCCAAAAGAAAGGAAACTAAGCCATGCTTAAGGGCTTCAAGGACTTCATCATGCGTGGCAACGTGATCGAACTCGCGGTCGCAGTTGTCATGGGTACCGCATTCACCGCGATTGTTACCGCTTTCACCAAGGGGATCATCGATCCCCTACTCGCTTCTATCGGTGGCAGCCCAGACATTGGATTTGGGTTCTTCGTCCGCGAGGGGAACCCAGCGACCTTCATCAATATCGGCGCCATCATCACTGCGATCATCAATTTCTTGATCGTGGCCGCAGTCATTTACTTCGTAATGATTGCGCCAATGAATAAGCTGGCTGAGATCACTGCTCGTCGCAAGGGCATCGCTCCTGAGGAGGCTGCAGCGACGGACGTTGAACTGTTGACCGAGATCCGCGACCTGCTGCGCGAGCAGCGCGCGGGGCAAACCGACCCAGCTCTGCAACAGCGCTTGGACCGAGCAGAGACGATGACCCCAAACGGCGACGACGCCACTGAGGCCACTGCTAACAAGTACGGCCGCCACGCTGAGTAATTAAGACCCCGGCGCTGGGGCTTGTGCTCCCGCCAACACTCATGAACCCCAGTGCGGGGGCCTTTGCTCCCGCGAACACTCACGAACCCCAGAGCTGGGGCTTCTGCTCCCGCCAACACTCACGAACCCCAGTGCGGGGGCCTTTGTTCTCGCCAAAACTCTTCATCGAACGAGTGACTATTTTGGCGTGAGGACGTGGAGCCCGTGGCGTCGAAATGAGAAGTTCGCCCGTGGCCCTTTGAACCTAGAGTTCCGAAAGAGCGGCGAGCGCGGCGGCGGGGAGTTTTAGACACGGCGTTAATAGCTAGACGTTGTAGGGGGAGTTGCACACTGTGCGGGGGGAATCTTGCGGTGGGGAGTAAACACTCCGGCGGTAGGTTAAACGTTAAGTTCGCCGATGACGTGACGAACCAGCGGACCCAACGTAGCCATACCGTCGCGGATCGCCTCCCGAGATCCAGCAATATTCACAATCACGGTAGAGCCCGATACTCCGGCAATGCCCCGCGAAAGACCCGCATGCAGGGAGTTCGCAGATAGACCGGAGGACCGAAGAGCTTCGGCAATACCCGGAATCCTGCGGTCCAGTTCCTTCTGTGTCGCCTCGGGCGTTTTATCCCGTGGCCCCACCCCGGTACCACCAATGGTCACAACCAAGTCCGTGCCACCGACCACGCCGGTTTGGATAGCTTGACGGATGGCAGCCTTACGACTTTCAACCTCAAGGATTGCATCGACAAGGAAGTCCTCTTCAGTCAATAACTCCCCGACCAACTCCCCAAAACGGGCATGTTTTTCCGGCTCGTCCGTGACGATGACCACCATGGCGTGCAGGAGCGCGCGCCGAGTGGGGTCATGATATATTCGGGCTTCGGCATCCAAGGTGTGGAAGAGTGCGTCATCGGGTTCCGGAATATCGCCGGTCACGCGCTCTAGTTCCTCGTTATCCACTTCCCCAACTTTTGGGATGTTCATGGCAATAGAAATCTTCCGGTCGGGCTTACACTGGAAATGTCCAATTAACCGTATCCCGCCAATAACGTGACTGTACAGACAAGCGCCAATTTATGGGGGATGACGGGGGATAGCAGGAGTTCTACCTGGAACCGAGTGTGACCTCGATCTTCTCTTCATCCCCGCTGCCCTTAGGCAATACGGTCAAGGTCACGGTATCGCCGACCCGGTGGGAACGGATGGCCGCGATGAGTCCAACCCCACCCTCAACCAAACGATCATCTACCTTTATAACGATATCTCCATCTTTAAGACCGGCCTTGGCCGCGGGACTGCCTTCGTTCACACGCACGATCTGCGCGCCTTGGTTAGGCGAGTTTGGGCTAGTGTTCACTTGAGCGCCAATTGCGGGATGTTCAACCTTCTTCTTGTCGATCAGCTGCTTGGCGATATCTTGTGCCTGATTGATCGGGATAGCGAAGCCCAAGCCAATAGAACCAGACTGCTGCCCTTCGCCACCGCCGAGCGTCGCAATGACCGACGGAATACCGACCAGTTCGCCGGCCATGTTGACCAGCGCGCCACCGGAATTACCGGGGTTAATCGCAGCATCGGTTTGAATGGCATCGATCAGCGAGGCCTCGCCCCCCTTTTCACCGCCGGCCTGCACCGGGCGGTTTTTGGCGGAAACAATGCCGGTGGTCACCGTGGAAGAAAGCCCCAAAGGAGAGCCGATGGCGACGACGTCTTGGCCCACATTGAGCTTGTTCGAATCACCGAATTTGATGGGTGTTAGATCGGTCGCACCTACCGCCTTGATCACAGCCACATCCGTTGTCGGATCCGCCGCCACCAACTTCGCCTTAAGCACACGGCCGTCATTGAGCTGCACGGCGATCTGCGCCACGCCGTCCTCGGCGCCGGCAACGACGTGGTTGTTGGTGACAATCAAACCATCATTACTAATAATCGACCCGGACCCATCAGCGCCGGAACTCGCGGTTTTCACTTGGATGGAGACCACGCTGGGAAGTACTTTAGCGGCCACTTCTTCCACACTGCCCTGCGCAGGTGGGCGCCCACTAGTGTTCTTCGTATCACTCGTGGGCTTATTCTCATCGAACGACGTAGAGGAACTGGAATTGTAACCGGTCCCGTTCAATTCGTTTCCCACAACCGCGGTGGCTGCACCGGCAACCAAGGAACCAGCTAGCACCATCGCCACCAGGGTGGCAGTTGACCAGCGCTTGGGTTGCTGCGGTGGCGGGAACTGGGCTGCCTGGAACTGCGAGGAGGAAGGATACGACGCAGTTGGGTACGAAGACTGAGGGTGAGGCGATACCTGGCCCGGGCCGGGCATGTTAACGGGCTGCGCATCGTGCTGGCTCGCACCGTACTGGCTC